>NZ_JASDCD010000004.1:0-231380 GCF_030408095.1 Pseudoalteromonas sp. APC 3893 | reverse complement strand
TCACGGCTTGCGTCGTGAAGGGCTTCAAGATCTATTTTTTGCTCTGTGGTCAATTCAATTTTTTTCATGTGGGTATCATGATCCTCATTACTGTAAAAATCAAGCACCTTCATTGATCACGGGTATAGCAAGACGAATGGTTTCCAAATCACGAAGCTCACCGACCAAAATAACATCGGGGTCTTCGCGTAATGCACTACGTAATGCATTGGAGAAACTGTGGGTATCGCGATGAACTTCACGCTGGTTAATGAGTGACAGTTTATTGTCATGAACAAATTCGATAGGATCTTCGATGGTTAAAATATGGTGATGTTTATTTTGGTTAATATAATCGACCATCGCCGCCAAAGTTGTTGATTTACCCGAGCCTGTCGGCCCAGTCACTAACACTAAGCCCCGAGGATTATCAGAAATCGTTTTGAAAATATCAGGTGCGCCTAAATCATCCAGTGTAAGCACTTCACTTGGGATAGTACGAAATACCGCAGCGGGTCCACGGTTAGAATTAAATGCATTCACACGAAAACGAGCAAGATTTGGCACTTCAAAGGAAAAATCCACTTCTAGGTTTTGCTCGTAGTCCTTACGTTGATTATCGTTCATAATATCGTAGACTAAGCTGTTTACATCTTTGTCTTCCAGAGCTGGAATATTAATTCGACGCACATCGCCATCAACTCGGATCATCGGAGCAACCCCTGATGATAAGTGTAAATCGGATGCTTTATGCTGCACACTAAAGGCTAATAATTCGGTAATATCCATTTATGACTCCACAACTAACTGATAATTATATGGTTACAATAGCAGAACGACTTAAATCCGCCTACGCTAGAATTGCATTAGCGGCAAAAAAAAATAACCGCAACGAGCAAGATATTTGCTTACTTGCAGTCTCTAAAACAAAACCTGCTGACTTTATTTTAGCGGCTTATCAACAAGGCCACCGAGAGTTTGGTGAGTCCTACGTTCAAGAAGCTGTAGATAAAGTAACCCAACTTGCAGATTATAGCGATATTGTTTGGCATTTTATTGGCCCAATTCAATCAAACAAAACCGCTTTAGTGGCAAGTCACTTTGACTGGGTGCAAAGTATCGATCGTGAAAAAATAGCCAAGCGCTTAAATAATCAGCGTCCAAGTAATAAAGACCCGCTTAATGTGTTGATTCAAGTTAATATCAGCCTAGAAGAAGCTAAGTCAGGCTGCCACCCGGATGCACTCCCTGCACTGGCGCAATTTGTCGATGATTGTCCTAACCTGATCTTACGTGGGCTGATGACTATCCCAGCAAAAACCGACAATACGCAGCAACAAATGCAATATTTTGAGCAATTACGTGCTTGCTTTGATAGACTTAAGTCCCAATATCCTCAAATAGACACCCTGTCGATGGGGATGAGTGGTGATGTAGAAGCAGCCATTGCTGCAGGCTCCACCATGGTACGCATCGGCACGGATATTTTTGGCCAACGAAGCTAAGGTGATAACTAAGATATGTCAGATAAAACAATTGCATTCATAGGCACAGGTAACATGAGCTACGCCATTATTGGTGGCATGGTAAAAAATGGGTTTAAGGCATCAAATATTATTGCCACTAACCGCAATCAAGAAAAACTTACTAAGGTAGCAGCGGACTTCGGGGTGAATACCACCTCAGATAATAACGCAGCACTGCGTGATGCCGATGTGATTGTGTTATCCGTTAAACCGCAAATGATGGGTGATTTATGCCAATCATTCCAAGATTCAGGCATCGATTTTAGTGATAAACTCTTTATTTCTGTGGCTGCAGGCCTGACCGTTAACCGCCTTCGTGAGATGTTAGGGAAAAACGTAAAAATGGTCCGTTGTATGCCGAACACCCCATCGTTGCTTGGTCGTGGTGTATCGGGTCTCTTTGGCGACGGTGAGACCGCTGATGAACACGTCTTTGTACAACAAGTATTTGAATCAACCGGTATTGCAGTATGGGTTGAGCAAGAGTCTCAAATCAATGACGTGATTGCTGTTACAGGTTCATCACCTGCTTATTTCTTCTTATTTATGGAAGCCATCGAAGAGAAAGCCAAAGCACTGGGCTTTAATGATGAAGATGCTCGTCGCTTAGTACAGCAAACCGCATTAGGTGCTGCAGAGATGGCACTATCACAGCCTGACATTAGTATTTCTCAATTACGTGCCAATGTAACATCTAAAGGTGGAACAACGCATGCTGCAGTCGAACATTTAAAAGCACAAGGCTTAACAGCTACTGTTGCTGATGCAATGGATGCGTGTATTGCCCGTGCCGAGCAAATGGAACAAGAACTTTAACTAAGCTGATATGCTTATTTTTCGAGGTAAATTATGAATGCCATGCAATTTTTAGTCGGGATTGTATTTGATCTATTTTTAATGGTGGTTTTACTACGCTTTTGGCTGCAAGCAGCCAAAGCTGACTTTTACAATCCATTGAGCCAGTTTGTGGTTAAAGCAACTTCATTTGCTGTAAACCCACTACGTAAAATTATTCCCGGTTTTGGTGGGCTTGACCTCGCCTCTCTGTTATTGGCATTCATTGTTGCAATTGCAAAAATCTCGACCTTGATGCTTATGTTTTATGGTGGTTGGTCTGCGCAAACCGTGTTTGTTTCTGCCTTTATTACAGTGATAAAAGAGGGCTTAAATTTATTGTTTTGGGTACTTATCATCCGCGCTTTATTAAGTTGGGTAAGCCAAGGTTACAACCCCATTGAAGCTGTATTCCACCAGCTGACAGAGCCTATGCTTAAGCCCATCCGCAAGGTTTTACCGCCTTTAGGTGGCTTTGATTTATCAATTTTAGTATTGATTATCGCACTGCAATTTGCACAAATCCTGTTTATGGATTTAATCGGCTAAACACTCCCTTTCTCAGAGGCCTAAATAGGCCTCTTTTATTATGAGTCTTTTATGAAAAAACTAGCAAGTATCTTATTTTTCGCATTAGCAGGAATTACCTTTAGTGCCCACAGTGAGCAAATGCAAGGTGCGCAGTATAAAGAGCTTGGCCCGTGGCAAGTTCACTATATTGCCTTTCCATCAACGTTTGTTCAGCCCAAGATTGCACAAGCCTATGGCCTTGAGCGCAGTAACTATAAAGGCATTGTTAATATTTCGATTTTAAAAAACGATGCCGATAATACAGCGCAAACAGCATCACTTACAGGAACTGCAAAAAACTTATTAGGCAATAAACAAGCTTTAGAATTTAAAGAAGTGATTGAAGGCGATTCTATTTACTACCTTGCTCAAGTAAAATTTACCAACGAGGAAATTTTACGATTTGATATCGAAATTAAACAAAACAATCAATTTCAAAAATTGCAGTTCCAACAAAAATTTTACGTAGATTAAATCATGAAAAAAACCTTAGTTTTAGCCACGGGTAACCAAGGAAAGGTAACTGAATTAGCAAAGATGCTAAGCTCCCTTGAAATAGAAGTGTTACCACAAAGCGATTTTAACGTCCCTGAAGTACCAGAGACAGGCACTACGTTCGTAGAAAATGCAATTATTAAAGCTCGACATGCAGCAAAAATAACAGGGCACCCTGCCATTGCGGATGACTCAGGCTTAGAGGTCGATGGCCTCAATGGCGCACCAGGAGTTTATTCGGCTCGCTATGCAGGCGCTGATGCAAGCGATCAAGACAACATAGATAAGCTATTAATTGAACTAGGCGATAACCCAACTCGCAGTGCTCGCTTTTGGTGTGTATTGGTACTAATGCGCCACGCCAATGACCCTACCCCACTAATTTGTAGTGCCAGTTGGGAAGGGAAAATTACCCAAAGCCAAGACGGCCAAGGTGGCTTTGGTTATGACCCTATATTTTATGTACCAGAACTTAATTGCACCAGTGCCCTGCTTAGTAAAGAGCAAAAAAATGCCATTAGCCATCGAGGCCAAGCATTAAAAGCCTTATTAGCAGAGCTTAAGCTTAAAGGCGGCCTGTGAAATTACCCCCTTTAAGTTTATATGTACACGTACCTTGGTGCGTGCAAAAATGCCCTTATTGTGACTTTAATAGTCATGGGCAAAAAGGCGATATTCCTGAAAAAGAATACGTTCAACATTTAATTGATGATTTAAAAGCTGATTTACACCTTGTACAAGGACGAAAAATTCATTCGATCTTTATTGGCGGTGGCACCCCTAGTTTATTAACTGGTGACGCCTATGTCCGTCTTTTAAACGCCGTTGATTCTCTCATTGGCTTATCTGATAACTGTGAAATCACGTTAGAAGCTAACCCTGGTACGGTAGAAACTGGGCGCTTTAAAGAATATGTCGCCGCGGGTATTAATCGAATATCAATTGGCGTGCAAAGCATGCAAAATGATAAGCTAAAAGCTCTAGGCCGTATTCATGGCTCTGATGAAGCCACTTATGCAGCAGAGCAAGCTCACGAAGCCGGTTTAAACAGCTTTAACCTCGATTTAATGCATGGGTTGCCCGGGCAATCTGTTGAGGATGCCCTCAGTGACTTAAAAAAAGTCATTGCGTTAAACCCGCCTCATATATCTTGGTATCAACTCACCATTGAAGCCAATACTAAATTTGCCTCAAAGCCCCCAACACTACCACCCGACGACACTTTGTGGGATATTCAAGAGCAAGGTCAGGCATTGCTCGCTCAAGCAGGTTACCAGCAATATGAAATTTCAGGTTATGCAAAGCCGGGCTTTCAATGTCAACATAACTTGAATTATTGGCGGTTTGGCGACTATTTAGGCATTGGTTGTGGGGCGCATGGTAAGGTCACTGATGCAAAAACAGGAGTAATTACTCGCACCGAAAAAGTAAAGCATCCTCGCGGGTATATGGATTTGGCTAAACCGTATTTATTTAAGCAATGGCCTGTAGAGCAAGACGATTTACCATTTGAGTTTTATATGAATCGTTTTCGTCTATTTGAAGCTTGCCCAAAAAGTGATTTACCTGCACTTACAAATTTATCGCTGCAGAGCCAATCTGAAGCCTTGAATAAAGCGATAAATACAGGCTTACTAATTGATAGGGATAGCCATTGGCAAGTAAGCCAAAAAGGTCATCGTTTTTTGAATGACCTGCTAGAATTATTTGTATAGTTATAAGTAATTTCTTGTGACTACTCACTAATAATAATTAATTTATAACCTTTATTGGTTTCTAACAACAAAAGGGAAAACATGCGTAAACTTACCTTTATCGCTGCCGCAGTGAGTATTGCACTGCTAGGTGGCTGCCAGCAAACGCCTGAGCAACAAACTACTCCAAGCGTACAAGCACAACCTGTACAGAGTGAAATCGACAAAGCCAATGCTTTTTTTGAAGATACCTTTAACCGTGATGTGATGAGCAGCCCGGTTTACCAAACTTATATGGGTATCAAAAAAGATTACGATAAGTGGGATGATGGCAGCGAAGAGCGTGCTCTTGAAGACTTACAGCAAACTAAAGACGACCTAGTAGCACTCAATGCAATTAACCGTGACTTACTTGATGAAAGTACCAAAGTAAGTTACGACCTTAAAAAGCAAGATCTTGAAAACACGATTGCAGACTTTAAATGGCGTTACCATAACTACCCTGTAAACCAAATGTTTGGTGTTCATTCAATGATCCCTGCATTTTTAATTAACCAACACCAAATTGCTGATGTTGCAGATGCTAAAGCATATATCTCGCGTCTTAATGGTGTAACTACAGTCATCGACCAACTTATCAAAGATCTAGAAACACGTGCAGATAAAGGCATTATTGCGCCTAAGTTCGTATTCCCTCACGTCATTGACTCTAGCCAAAACATCATTATTGGTGCGCCATTTGAAAAAGGTGAAGATTCAACATTACTCGCTGATTTCAAACGTAAAGTAACAGCATTAGAAATAGATCAAGCCGATAAAGACGCTTTGATCAGTGATGCTGAAAAAGCACTCAAAGCCGCTGTAAAACCATCTTACTCTAAGCTAATCAATTACCTTGCTCAGCTTGAAAAACGCGCAGATGATCGTGACGGTGCATGGAAATTTCCTGATGGCGAAGCTTTTTATAACAATGCGTTAGCCCGTACTACAACCACAGACCTAACGGCAAAAGAAATTCACACCATAGGTTTAGCTGAAGTATCACGCATTCATGATGAAATGCGTGAAATCAAAAATAAAGTTGGCTTTGAGGGCGACTTAAAAGCCTTCATGCAGTTTATGAAAACTGACAAACAGTTTTATTACCCAAATACAGCACAAGGTAAGCAACGCTACCTTGATGAAGCCACAGGCCTTATTGATAACATGAAGTCTCGCTTAGATGAGCTATTCATTGTTAAGCCAAAGGCAGATCTAAAAGTGAAAGCTGTTGAAGCCTTCCGTGAGAAAGCCGCTGGTAAAGCATTTTACCAACAACCTGCGCCAGATGGCTCACGCCCTGGTATTTATTATGCCAACCTTTACGACATGGAAGCAATGCCAACGTACCAAATGGAAGCATTAGCTTATCATGAAGGTATTCCGGGTCACCATATGCAAATTGCGATTTCGCAAGAGCTTGAGGGTGTGCCTAAATTCCGTAAATTCGGTGGCTACACAGCCTACATCGAAGGCTGGGGTTTATACTCTGAATTACTACCAAAAGAAATGGGCCTTTATGAAGACCCTTACTCTGACTTTGGTCGCTTATCAATGGAGCTATGGCGTGCATGTCGCTTAGTAGTAGATACAGGTATCCACGAAATGAAATGGACTCGCCAACAAGGTATTGATTACTACGTTAATAATACACCAAACGCGACGTCTGACGGCGTTAAAATGGTTGAACGCCACGTTGTAATGCCTTCACAAGCAACGGCTTACAAAGTGGGTATGTTAAAGATTTTAGAACTACGAGAAGCGGCAAAAGTTAAACTTGGTGATAAGTTTGATATTCGTGAATTCCACGACGTAGTACTAAAAAATGGCGCTGTGCCACTTAACGTACTTGAAAGCTTTGTTGATCAATGGGTAGCAAGTAAATCAGTTTAAAGAATCGTTTACTTTAAAACCTAAAAAGGCCGCATTTGCGGCCTTTTTACTATTGAATCAAACTTAGAATATTGAATTTATTTAATAAACAACATAAAGCCTGATCAATAAAGTACTCTATAAACTAGCTTACTTTACGCTTTTTCAAGCAAAGTACGTGCAACGGTGCGCATACCAACAGTTGTTGCGCCAGCAGCCCATTGGCCTGTGCTACCCATATTAAACGCAGCAGCTAAATCAATATGCACCCAGCCTTTACCATCGTTTGGTACAAAGCGTGATAAGAAACCCGCAGCATTTGATGCGCCACCGTAACCGCCACCTTTTTGCGCACGGCTATTTGCAGTATCAGCATAAGGCGATGGACAATTTTGTTGGTGCCACTTTTCAAGTGGTAATGGCCAGCCGGCTTCCATTTCTTGCTCTGCAAAGCCTTCAACTTCACGCACAAATTCTTTATCAAGACCAAATAAGGCATTGTACTCTTGACCAACTGCAACCAATGCTGCGCCAGTTAGAGTTGCGGCATTGATGATAAGCGGTGCACCTGTTTCGCCTGCAGCCATAAGACCATCGGCAAGTACTAAACGCCCTTCTGCATCGGTATTTACAATCTCAACCGTTGTGCCATTTTTATAAGTAAGTATGTCACCTAGTTTGTATGCATGGCCCGAAATCATGTTCTCTGCACAACATAAAAATAGCTTGATACGTTTGTTGATACCGCGGCTAATTGCTAAAGCTAAACCAGCTGTAACAGTCGCTGCACCACCCATATCGCATTTCATACCCAACATGCCTTCACTTGACTTAATTGAGTAACCACCTGAGTCAAACGTGATACCTTTACCAACTAAAGCCGCATCTACTGGTGCATTATCATCCCCAGTAGGGTTGTAATCTAATGCTAATAATACTGGTGGGCGCTCACTGCCACGGCCAACAGCATGGATACCAATCCATTGCTGCTCAAGTAATGCATCGCCTTTAATAATTTGGTAGCTGACATGCTCTGGCGCAAGTGATTGAATAAATTCAGCCGCTTTACCTGCAAGGCTTTCTGGGAAAATATCATCCGCTGTGCCGTTGATCATTTCACGCGCCCAAGTGGCAGAACGTAATAATGAGTTTAGCTCTTGGCTGTCTGTTTTTGCATTTTCTGCAAACTCAACGCCAGCTAACGTTTTAGGAGAAACAAAGCCTTGATAAAATGCCCATTGTGTTTCAGTACACCAGCAGTCGCCAGCTAAAACCACATTTTTAACACCTTGATTGGCAATGGTACGCGCCGCTTTTTGCACGTTTTTTAAGGTCTCTTGCTCGGCTAGGTGGACTGTAGCACCGTGCTCATTAAATGAAAGTGTGGCATTTTCGCCCCAATGAGATGCAGCCGCTTGTTCGCTTAATTGAACAACAAATTTTTCAGACATGTTAGAATACTCTTTGCGCTAATTAGTGGCACTGAGTCTACTATAGCTGGCACAACTTCCCAACTTATTGAGACTAAATAATGAAATTTGCTAAGCCATTACAACAAGCCATATTAATTAAGCGCTACAAACGATTTTTAGCCGACTTACGCTTAGTGGATGGTACTGAATTTACTGCGCATTGCGCTAACACGGGTAAAATGACAGGTTGCGCCGAGCCTCAGTTCAACGCATTTTACTCAACCAGCGATAATACAAAGCGTAAATATCCGCATTCTTTAGAGCTGACGCAAAATCAGTTTCAACACCTCATATGTGTTAATACTGCAATGGCAAACAAAGTGGTCGAAGAAGCTATTCAAACGAATATTATTAGTGAGCTTAGTGGTTATCAGCAATTACAAAGTGAAGTGAAATATGGCCAAGAAAATAGCCGAATTGACTTTTTACTCAGCGATACCAGCTGCCCTAATTGCTACGTGGAAGTAAAATCCGTCACCTTATTAAGTCAAGATTCGCCAACAACTGGACAGGGATATTTTCCTGATGCACAAACCCTTCGTGGGCAAAAACATATTCGCGAATTAATTGAAATGGTTGAGCAGGGCCATCGTGCTGTATTGCTATTTGCCGTATTACATGAGGGCATAACCCAAGTGAGTGCAGCAAAACATATCGATGAAAAATACGCCCAGTTATTAACAGAAGCGATTGCGAAGGGCGTTGAAGTGTTGGCTTACAAAGCAAAAATTTCGGCCAAAGAAATAACTTTGGACGAAAAAGTAACTTTTATTTCTTAATCAATGAAACGTCCATTCCACCAATCAAATTAATACAAATAAAAAATTAAGTTGTAAAAAATATTTTTGCCCATATAACTAGGCCAGTTAAAAAATCACACTGTGCTTAAAAAGCAATCATAATTACCGCCTGATACCTTTTAAAGCAGTAAAAATAATTTAACCACAGCTAATTAATTAAAAATAAATTTGCCTAGGCCATAGGATTCTGTTATTTATAGCCGCCGGCTAAAGCTGGGCATTATATTAAGGATTTAGGAGAAAGTTATGCCAGACCAAAAAAAATTAGGGTTATTGGCTCAGGCCGGATTAGAACCGTATCAGGAAAAACCGGGCGAAGAGTATATGAATGAAGCACAACGTGCTCATTTTAAAACTATTTTGGAAGCATGGCGCAATGATTTACGTAACGAAGTAGACCGCACTAAATCACACATGCAAGATGAAGCTGCTAACTTTCCAGATCCAGTTGACCGTGCTGCACAAGAAGAAGAGTTCTCTTTAGAACTTAGAACCCGTGACCGCGAGCGTAAACTGATCAAAAAAATTGAAAAAACAATTATCCTTATCAAAGAAGACGATTTTGGGTTTTGTGAATCATGTGGAATTGAAATTGGTATCCGCCGTTTAGAAGCACGTCCTACTGCTGATTTATGCGTAGACTGCAAAACGCTAGCTGAGATCAAAGAAAAACAATCTGGACGCGGTTAATAACTTTTAGTTAAACCATGTCTATTACCACAGCCGTTACTGCGCCAGTGCGCAACTATCGCGGTCGCTTTGCGCCGTCTCCTTCTGGGCCTCTTCATTTTGGTTCATTGGTAGCGGCTGTGGGTAGTTACCTTGATGCAAAACACAATCAAGGCTGCTGGTTAGTACGTATCGAAGATATAGATACAACCCGCGTTGTAAAAGGTGCTGCTGACGATATTCTTAAAACATTGGAAGCCTATGGCTTGTACTGGGACGAGCAAGTTGTTTATCAAACTAAGCGCCATGAGCTTTACCACCACTATCTACACCAACTCCAAACCCAGCAACTTGTTTATGCCTGTAACTGCTCACGCAAACAGATCAAAGCACTGGGTGGTATATACCAAGGCCACTGCAAGCGTCGTGCTTTAGATAACGCAAGCGGTGCCCTGCGCTTAACTCAGCAACATGCGACAACACATTATCACGATCTCATCCAAGGCGATGTTGCCGTTGATCCTGCCCTCGCCCATGAAGATTATATAATCAAACGCAGTGATGATTTATTTGCTTATCAGCTGGTTGTAGTAGCTGACGATATCAAACAAGGCATTACTAATATCGTACGCGGAGCTGATTTATTAGTGCCCACAGCCAGACAACTCAGTTTATTTAAACAACTCGATGCCAATATACCGAATTACGCCCACCTCCCTTTAGCTGTTGCCAAACCAGGTTTTAAATTATCTAAGCAAAATTATGCCCCGGCTATTTCTAAGCAGCAGCCAAAACCTGCTCTTTTTAGTGCTTTTGAGTTTTTGGGTTTAGCACCAGAGCAAGAAGTTTTAACATTGAGTATTGAGCAAATGATGGACTGGGCCGTAAATCGCTATAAGTTATCTGTGGTGCCAAAAGTAGCACAAATTCAAATTTCTCAGTCAGCAGATAACCAAGCGACGCATTTTACTCACATAATTAAGTAAAAATTCGCTAAATAGCGTTTATTTTAAAGTCTTCAACTTAATTTTTGAGCTGCACTGGTATATTATACCCAACCTTAGCAAACCTTAAACGCAATACGTTTATCGCCAAGTATGCACATTCCTCGTGCAGTTAATAACAAAATACAGCTATACTTGGTTAGATTTTTGATAGCTATGCGCTATCAATCAACCAAATTCTGTAGGAGACAGATTATTATTTCCAAGCTTTTTCAATTTTGTCGGCAAATTATAGGCCCAAATGGCGCGCAGACAAACCAGCAGCAAGACTCGACACAGCCTTTGGTGATAGGACGTAATGAGCATGGTATTTCTCGTAAACAATTTAGCCCAAATGCAATCAAGGTATTATATCGCCTAAAAGACGGGGGCTTTGATGCTTACCTTGTCGGTGGTTGTATTCGTGATATTTTGTTAGGCCAGCAACCAAAAGATTTTGATGTTGTAACCAATGCCACACCAGAACAAGTAAAGAAGCTGTTTCGTAACTGCCGTTTAATTGGCCGCCGCTTTCGTTTAGCGCACATTGTATTTGGCCGTGAAATCATTGAAGTAGCCACAATGCGTGGCCATCATGAAGCCGCTGAAGACAAAAACCAAATTAGCCAATCAAGCGAGCAAGGCCAATTATTGCGAGATAACGTCTTTGGCAGTATTGAAGAAGATGCCGAGCGCCGTGACTTTACAATAAACGCGCTGTATTACTCAATTAATGATTTCTCTATTCATGATTTTGCCAATGGTATAGCCGCAATCAATGCCAGACAAATAGAACTAATTGGCGACCCAAAAACACGTTACAGAGAAGATCCGGTTCGCATGTTACGTGCCGTTCGCTTTGCCACTAAATTAGATATGACTATTGCGCCAGCAACAGAGAAGCCAATAACAGAACTGGCAAGCTTGTTAGATAACATTCCGCCGGCGCGTTTATTTGAAGAAACACTAAAATTATTTTTAAACGGTAAAGCAGAAGAAAATTTCCTTATGCTGCGACGTTATAGCCTGTTTAAGTCGCTGTTCCCTGCGCTGGATAGTATTTTAGATAAAAATCCAGATGGTTTAGAGTTTTCACTTATCCAGCAAATGTTTCGTAATACAGACGAGCGTATTAATGCTGATAAAAAAGTCACACCAGCGTTTATTTTTGCAGCGTTGCTTTGGTTCCCACTATTAAAAATTGCTAAGCAGTTACAACTGAGTGAACAACTATCTGAATATGATGCATACGTACAAGCAATGAATAAAGTCCTCAGCGAAAATGCACAACATATTGCCGTGCCAAAGCGTTTTACCTTAGGCGCTCGTGATATTTGGCATATTCAGCAACGCTTAGATAAACGTGCAGGTCAACGTGCTTATAGATTAACGCAACAGCCTCGCTTTAAAGCAGCTTATGATTTCTTATTATTACGTGTGCAAGCAGGTGAACAAGAACATCAAGAATTGGCAAGCTGGTGGACTGCATATTTGAGTAAAGACATCAATGGTCAAAAAGACATGGTCAAATCATTAGGTAGTCAAGGGGCGCCTAAAGGCCGCAGACGTACCCGCCGCCGAAGCCCAAAGCCGACGGCTGAGTAAATAAATGGAAATCGTCTATCTTGGTCTAGGGGCAAATTTGAATGCCCCACGAGAACAGCTTAAAAATGCGGTAGTTGCCTTACGAGGACTGCCCCGCAGTGAGTTTATTACGGTATCCCGCCATTACGCAAGTAAGCCAATGGGGCCGCAAGACCAGCCAGATTATGTCAATGCTGTGGCTGCTATAAAAACAGCGCTAAGCCCAGAGCAGCTACTCGATTTAACGCAAAAAATAGAGCTTGAACATGGTCGTGTTCGCAAAAAAGAGCGTTGGGGGCCACGTACACTCGATATTGATATTTTATTATTTGGCAAACAAATAATAAATACTGAGCGTTTGACGGTCCCTCATTACGGTTTAACCGAACGCGAGTTTGTGGTGTACCCTTTGCTTGAAATTGCACCAAACCTTTTATTGCCATCCGGTATAAAATTAAACACAATGACCGCGACCTTAGCATTAAACGAACTACAACAATTACCTCTGTAACTAATTTCAGGGCGTTGCCTACGAGGATATTATGTCTAAAATAACAGTTTCTACTCTCATTAAAATGAAAGCAGAACAACAAAAAATAACCGCTTTAACGGCTTATGACGCCAGCTTTGCCAAGCTATTTTATGATAACGGTGTAGACGTTATTTTGGTCGGAGATTCACTTGGAATGGTGCTACAAGGTGGCGATGACACTTTAGCTGTGACCAATCAAGATATTGCCTACCATACCCGCAGTGTACGTGCTGGTAGTCGCGACTTATTTGTTATTGCTGACATGCCATTTATGACCTACTCAAACCCAGAACAAAGCTGTCAAAATGCCGCACAATTGATGCGTGCAGGGGCAAACATGGTTAAGCTTGAAGGCGGTGAATGGCTTCATGACTCTATCAAAGCTTTGACTCAACAGGGCATTCCTGTATGCGGTCACTTAGGTTTAACACCTCAGTCAGTTCATGTATTTGGTGGTTTTAAAATTCAAGGTCGTGGTGACGAACAAGCACAAAAAATGATAAGTGATGCCCAAGCACTCGCTAAAGCAGGCGCACAATTGATAGTGCTCGAATGTATCCCCTCTGCGCTTGCAAAGCGTATAACCGATGCTGTAGATATTCCAACTATCGGTATCGGTGCTGGTAATCAAACCGACGGTCAAATTTTAGTTATGCATGATTTGGTAGGTATTTCAGCAGGCTATATTCCTAAATTTTCGAAAAACTTTTTACTTGAAACAGGTAACATGCCTGATGCCGTTAAAAAATACTGCGCAGATGTTAAAAGCGGCGTCTTTCCAAGCAGCGAGCATGAGTTTAACTAATGCAGTCAATTACTGAGATCAAGTCATTACGCAGCCAAATTAAAGCATGGCGACAAGCAGGGTTAAGTATTGCCCTAGTACCAACAATGGGCAATTTACACCAAGGTCATTTTTCATTAGTTGAAAAAGCAAAGACCATGGCTGATAAAGTGGTTGTTAGTATTTTTGTTAATCCGATGCAGTTTGGAGTTAACGAAGATTTAGATAATTACCCACGTACGCTCAATGCAGATAAACAAGGCTTAGCCGAGCTAGGTACTGATATTGTCTTTACACCGAGCGTTAGTGCCATCTACCCTAACGGGTTAGGTGCACAAAGTTTTGTTGATGTACCCGATATCTCAATGGGGTATTGCGGTGGCTCACGACCTGGTCACTTCAAAGGTGTGGCAACTGTGGTGACTAAATTATTTAATTTAGTACAGCCTGACTTTGCTTGCTTTGGCGAAAAAGACTTCCAACAACTGCAAGTAATAAAAACTATGGTACGTGACCTATCAATTCCTGTTGAAGTTATTGGCGTCCCCACCACCCGTGAAGTGTCAGGCCTTGCAATGAGCTCACGCAATGGTTACTTATCTGAATCACAAAAAAATACAGCCACAACACTGTTTAAAACGTTGAATAATTGCGCTGAGCAATTATTGGCTGGCCAACGTGATTTTAGCGCTATTTGTCAGAAAGCGAAAGAATCGCTTACTACAGCAGGATTAAAACCAGACTATTTTGAAATAGCTCAGCGAGATACCCTAAAAAACGCTACACTTAATGATGACAAACTGGTGATTTTAGCTGCCGTATTTTTAGGCGAAGTAAGGCTAATCGATAATTTACAAGTTGATATTAATAACAATAGTCAGGAACAAGTATGAATTTATTATTTAAGTTAGCAAGTGCAGCTGTCATTTTTAGCGTGTTATCAGGCTGTCAAAATCATATTGAAAACCCAGAGATGCAGCAATGTGCTCAGCAAAACTATCAATGTGAAGCCAATTGTGAACAGCAAAGTACTGGCGAAGGCATGGTTCATAAAGTATGCAGCACTAAATGCATCGAAACGTATAACCAATGTAAAGCGAATGCTGAAGCCCTAGGCGCAGTAAAGTAATACCTCCATTGAGCTTACTGGTAGTAGACACCGTAAGCTCATTATCAACTCAATAATCCACCCTTTTAATGCCATAAATTAACCATTATTCATATTAGCGCAAGGTTCACTTTAGTAATATTAGCCTATGACAGTAAGTAAACATCATAGTATCTGATGTAATTTCTTCCCACTTCTGTACATAAAATACACTTTTTAAATTATGCAATTATCAAACCTATTGAATTAAAAGGTTTTAATTCAGGTTTGTTTTTTGCACTACTGATTTAGTTAATGGCTAAAGGAAATACCTAATGAAAACGCTAACGCAGCGCGCTTTACATTTACCTATGAATAGAAAGACCTTGGTAGGCATATTACTTAGTGTATGTGCATGCAACGTTATTGCTGCACAAGAATCAACAGAGCCTGAAGTGGCAGCGGATGTAGCAACTAAACAAGTAGCAGATCTAAAGACAGAAAAAAAACAAACTGATGTTACTGAGATACAAAGCGATACTCAACCGACACTATTTACAGTGTCGTCTGAAAAACTATTTGATGTAATTTCTGCGCGGGCAAAGCAACTTGCCGCTAATGAGTATATTCCACCGCAAGACATAGCCATAGAAGCCCTGCAAAGCATCAACTACCAAGATTACCGCGCTATTCGTTTTCGTCAAGAGCAAGCAATTTGGAAAGATGAGAGCTTATACGAGGTACAACTGTTCCACCCAGGTTTTTTATATAAAAACCCCGTGACTATTAATACGGTTAATAGTGATGCTCATGTAAAAAGCGTGCCATTTAAAACTGATTTCTACCGTTATGACGCCACAGCTGCACCTCTAGAGCAAGAAATTACAGCCGCACTAGGTAATACTCAACTTGGTCATGCTGGTTTTCGTGTTCACTTTCCTTTAAATAACACACAATATAAAGATGAAGTTGCAGTATTTCAGGGCGCGTCTTATTTTCGCTTAGTGGGTCCTGACCAAGTTTATGGTATTTCGGCACGTGGCTTAGCCATTGATACAGCGCTTAGTTCTGGTGAAGAATTTCCTGTTTTTAAAGAGTTTTGGTTAGTAAAGCCAAAAGCTGAAGATACTAATATTGTAATTTACGCGTTACTAGACAGTCCTTCTGTGGCGGGTGCTTATCGCTTTGAGATCAGCCCATCAACTCAAACTGAAATTAATACCCAAATGAAAATCTTTGCGCGCAAAGACATTAAAAAACTAGGAATAGCGCCCCTAACAAGCATGTTTTATCACGGTGAAAACAGCACTAAATTTTTTGATGATTACCGCCCTGAGGTTCATGACTCAGATGGTTTGTTAATTCAATCAACTGACAACCAATGGGTCTGGCGCGCACTTAATAATCCTCAACAGCTCAGTGTTACTGCGTTCAGCTATATCAACCCTAAAGGATTTGGCTTAGCTCAAAGAGACCGCGAGTTTAACAACTATCTAGACACAGAAGCACATTATCATGCACGTCCAAGTTTTTGGGTAAAACCGATCGGAGATTGGGGTAAAGGGCACGTTGAATTAGTTGAAATTCCAACTGATACTGAAACTAACGATAATATTGTTAGTTATTGGGTGCCAGAAAAACCGCTTAAAGCGGGTGAGTCAATGAGTTTTAATTACTCACTTGAAACCTTTAACTCTACTGTCGCAGAGCAGAGCAAAGCCAGCGTATTACGAACTCGCATTGGCAGTGCTGCGTTACCTGGCGAGCAAAACCCTCCACCTAAAAGCCATAGGCAATTTACCGTTGATTTCACAGGCGAAAATATTAATCAGTTATCAGCTGATCTAATCTTACAGGCTAACTTAGAACTATCTAGCGGTACCGTCAGCGATAAGACGGTTCAACAATTACCCAATAATCAAGGATGGCGTGTTGCTTTTAAAATCGCGCCAGAAGGAGATAAGCCAGTTGACATGCGCTTATCATTAAAACTACGCGACAAAGAAATTAGCGAGGTATGGAGCTATGTCTGGTATCCAAATGACATCCAATAAGGCAAGAGCAGCCAGTGCTGCAATGCCATTGAAAAAAACACGAATAGCATTATTTAGCTTTTTATCGCTGTTTATATCTGCATACGGTATGTGGATCATGTTTGATATTTTAAATTCAAACGGCATGACCCCACTTGAGTATGCATTACTTGGCTTATTTTCGATTACCTTCGCTTGGATTGTTACCGCATTCTGCAGTGGTTGTATGGGCTTTATTTTACAGCTTTTCAGAATTGATCCTTTAACACTAAAACGTCAAAAGCCAATACAAATAGATACCGACGCGATAAGTAAAACCAAAACAGCGGTGGTCATGCCTATTTATAATGAAGACACTGAACGTGTTATTGCCGGTTTTGAAGTGAGCTTACGCTCGCTTTTAAAAACGGGTCAATTTGAACACTTTGACTTTTACCTGTTAAGTGACACTCAAAATAAAGAAATTGCTCGCAACGAATTAAAAGCATGGCACGACTTAACCGCTCGCTTAGGTGATACGGCTAAGCAACTATTTTATCGTAACCGCACTGATAACAAACACCGTAAAGTCGGTAATCTTGCCGATTTTTGTGAGCGCTGGGGTAGCCAGTATGAGCATATGATTGTGCTTGATGCCGACAGCATCATGACAGGTCAATGTATGTTAGAACTGACGACAAGCATGATCAACAACCCAAATTCAGGGTTGATCCAGACTATTCCGATCCCCGTTAGGCAGGAAACATTCTTCGGTCGCTTTTTACAGTTTGCGTCAGTTTTATATAGCCCAATGCTTGCGACAGGCTCAGCATTTTGGCAAACAAATCAAGCCAACTACTGGGGCCACAATGCAATCATTCGAGTTGATGCGTTTATTAACTGCTGTGGCTTACCTGTTCTTGAAGGAAAAGCCCCTTTCGGTGGTGAAATTCTTAGTCACGATTTTGTTGAAGCATCACTGTTGAACCGTGCTGGTTGGGATGTCATTTTATTAAGTGATGTTCAGGGCAGCTATGAAGAAGTGCCAAGTAATATTTTAGATTATGCGATTCGCGATAGACGCTGGGTGCAAGGTAATATTCAACATTTAGGCCTGCTTCCTTCATCAGGTATTAAGTTGATGAATAAACTGCACTTTTTACTCGGTGCAACGGCTTATATTTCATCATTAATTTGGTTATCTATGCTAGCACTCAGCACCATTGATGCTGTAACCCGTGCAGTTAATAGTAATGTTTACTTTAATCAGCCATATCAATTGTTTCCGACCTGGCAAATAGCTAAAACAGAGTTGATAGATTCATTATTGTTTATCACCATTGTATTATTACTACTACCAAAGTTAATGGGATTAGTCGTCACGTTAATCCATCGCAATAAAGAGTTTGGTGGTTCTATAAAACTAATATTAGGCTCGCTGATCGAAACTGTGTTCGCGATCATCGTTGCGCCTTTAATGATGGTATTTCATAGTTACTTTGTGATCTGTGTTTTTCTGGGTAAGAAAGTATCTTGGGATGCGCAACCACGATCTGGCCGTATGGTTCCTTGGAAAGAAGCCATTGGTTATACGTTATTCGCCACCTTAGTTGCTATTGCATGGGGTAGTATTGCTTATTACTACACACCTACTTTTTTCTGGTGGCTATCGCCAATACTAATTGGTCTAATACTCGCGGCACCTATCGTACGCTATTCTAGTAGCATTGGTTTAGGCGTAAAACTACGCCGCATGGGAATTTTTATCTGCCCTAGTGAAGCTATTGAAGATGATACTCTAAAAGCTTTACGTGAACACGAGCAGACTATCAGCTTACCGGCGGATAAAGATGCTAAATTTACTAAGCCATTTTTACCACAGGAATACCCATGTTCAATGCCAATTCAAAGCTTTAATAAACAAGCTAAAACAGGCAGAGTTAAACGTGTGCAACGCCGTATTAAGAAGAAAATACTGGCTAGAAGTTAATTATTTTCACCTATAAAAAAACCGCTCTAAATTGAGCGGTTTTTTATATATAAACTATTTTTTAATTCGTTTAGCTATTAAAGAAGACCTAGCTTTTTAAGTTCTTTCGCTGCTAATTGAGCTGAAAGTGGGACATAACCATCTTTCTCAACAATAGTTTGCCCATCAAGAGACAACACCATTTTTAAGAACTCTGCATCAATTGGCGAAAGCGGTTTGTTCGGGTGTTTATTGATATAAACATATAAAAAGCGAGATAGCGGATATTTACCTTTTGCTACGTTATCAATTGTGGCATCAACAAAGTTATCACCTTTCTTTGCCAGCGGCACAGTGCGAACACCAGAAGTGATATAACCAATACCTGAGTAACCAATTGCATTTACAGATGATGAAATTGATTGAACAACAGAAGCTGAACCAGGCTGCTCATTTACGTTGTTACGAAAATCGCCTTTACACAGAGCCATTTTCTTAAAGTAACCATAAGTACCTGATACTGAGTTACGTCCATAAAGCTGAATGTCTTTTGCAGCCCAGTCACCTGTTAAGCCAACATCACTCCAACGAGACACTTCAGCTGACGCGCCACATTTACGAGTAGAAGAAAAAATTGCATCTACTTCGTCAATACGTAGGCCTTTAATAGGGTTATCTTTATGTACAAATACCGCTAATGCATCGATTGCAACACGTACTTCAGTTGGTTTATAACCATAACGTTTTTCAAACGCTTCGATTTCTTTTGATTTCATTTTACGGCTCATAGGGCCGAAATTTGCAGTGCCTTCAGTTAGCGCTGGTGGCGCAGTTGAAGAGCCTGCGGCTTGAATTTGAATGTTTACATTTGGGTAAATACGTTTGTACTCTTCAGCCCAAAACGTCATCATATTGGCCAGAGTATCAGAGCCCACTGATGAGAAGTTACCTGAAATCCCGCTGGTCTTTTGATATTCTGGAAGTGCTGAATCTACAGCTAAAGCCTGTGCAGATACCAATGTTGTAACAGCCACACCCATTGCGGCAACTAAACTTTTAAATTTCATAGGGGTTACTCCGATTTGTTCGTCCCATTTCCTAACTGTGCACCACTGTAAAGACAATAAATGACAATTAGATTACTCAAACATTACACTTTTATGACTTTGCGTTATTTTCGTTTAAGGTTTGTACTATTTTGTCTTTACTAAAGGCGAATGAAAAACACGATCCTTCACCTAACTTACTTTTTATTTTTAATTGACTGTCATGTCGAGTCAGCACATGTTTAGTTATTGCTAACCCCAGTCCAGATCCGCCTGTTGTCCTACTGCGAGCTTTATCAACTCGATAAAATCGCTCTGTGAGACGGTTAATATGCTCAGGTGCGATACCATCACCATTATCGACGACTGAAAAATGTGCTTGCTTATCTCTAACTTGCCAACTAACAATGATCTTACCGCCAGGTTTAGTGTAATGAATAGCATTAAACACCAAGTTAGAAAAAGCACTTCGCAATTCTTCTTCCGCGCCTTTTATATCTAAACTGCAGTCAATATCAAATATTAATTCATGCTCTTTATCTTGGTTTAAAGATTGTGCTTCTGTACTAATATAAGTGAGTAGCTGCGGTACATTTACCGCTTTATCCCCCTCTTGGCGTCTTGAGCCTTCAATACGAGAAAGTGATAACAATTGATTAACTAAGCTATCCATACGTTTACATTGCTCAAGCATGGTTGTTTGTGCTTTATCCCACATTGCAGGTGGCGGCATCATATCGCCATCAAACATTTCTAAATAACCTGTTACGACGGTTAAAGGCGTGCGAAGCTCATGAGATACATTCGCGACAAAGTCTTTACGCATTTGTTCTAGTTGTTTTAACCGTGTTACATCGCGAACAACCACCATCAATTGAGAAGTTGCATAAGGCATAACCCTATACTCCAAGACTTGCCCAATTGTATAACTATTATCTAGCTCTAGTGCCTCATCAAATTTTTCAGCATGCATATATTTAGCAAATTTCGGATCCCGAATTAAATTATCTAAGCGCTGTCCATGATCTGTTGGCCACTGCAAACCAAGTACTTTTAATGCTAATTGATTACACCAAATAATACTTAGATCCCGTTGCAAGACTATCACAGCATCAGGAACGGCTTCGGCACCATCGCGAAAGCGACGGATCAAATCGGCTAATTCATTACGCTTTTTACGATTTCGGTGTTGTAAATGATAGATCCCTTCAAACACTTGCTCCCACGCGCCCTCGCCCTCAGGCGGGTTAAAGCTACGTTGATTAAGCAGCCAATCACTGAGTCTATAAAGTTGATGATAATGCCAAACAAGCAGTGAAAAGGAGCCTAAAAACAAAAGCAAAAATGGCGCGCCAACAAGCACGCCAATCAATAACAAAGGAAGAAAATAGATAAGCAAACGCTTCGCTAACGCCTGCTTATTAACAACTCGGTACATACACTCACTTTACCTTAGAGAAAGTAAATTTAAGCCAATGTAATAATTAGCCTGTCGTTTTATAAAACTATAATTTACTGGAAAAACGATACCCTGCACCACGCACGGTCTGTACTAAACGGTCATGGCCTAGAGGCGCAATAGCTTTACGTAATCGACGAATATGCACATCTACTGTTCTATCTTCAACGTAGACATTCGTTCCCCATACATTATCAAGCAACTGTTCACGACTATAAACTCGCTCAGGGTGAGTCATAAAGAAATGCAGTAATCTAAACTCAGTAGGCCCCATATCTAATTCGCTTCCCTCTGAGGTAACACGATGAGAAATAGGATCTAAACGTAAACCGTGTACTTCAATGGCTTCTTCTAATGAAGTCGGTGACACACGACGAATAACTGCTTTAATTCGGGCCATTAATTCTTTTGGTGAAAATGGTTTCGTTACATAATCATCCGCACCTACTTCTAGGCCACGCACTTTATCTTCTTCTTCGCCACGGGCTGTCAGCATAATAATCGGGATCTGGCGCGTGTGCTCACTCTGCTTGAACTTTTTAGCGATTTGAATACCGCTACCACCCGGTAACATCCAATCCAATAACACCATATCAGGATACGGCTCAACCATTGCGGCAATAGCAGAATCATAATCTTCAGCTTCAATTGCTTGAAAACCATTTTGTTCTAATACAAAAACCAACATCTCTCTGATGGGTGCTTCGTCATCGACGACAAGTACTTTACGTGACATTCCAATTTATCTCTTTCGTTATCGAACTAGTTTTCATTATTATGACTAAGTATGACAGTTTTATGAAAGTGTAACGTGTAAAGTAAAAAGAGGGTGAAAAAAACACAATTTTACCTAATACAGGGTCTTGAAAGTGCATTTTTCCGAGATTTTTTAATAAAAATGCAATATTAAAGACTCGTTAGTTATTTGCCAAAGCCATTCTAAAAGCTCAGTTTATAGCGAATTGCTCATAAAAGTTTAGCTAATAGGTTTGGATCAAAATCATACTAAGCTCTTGCTTTAGAGATCACGATCATACTAACCAAACCAGATCTGAGATCATCGTTGTACTAAGTCCCAGTTACAACATGTTGATTATTTAATCAAAAACCAATTTTACTGTCTATTTTTCATACTGAAGTAAGCTCTACAGCTAAGATCCTTAGTAAAAACCTGATCTATTACGATCTAAAGCTAGTAAAAATCTGATCCTAAGTTTTGTTGTTAATAAAATAATGATCCCGCGAGCGCTGAGCTGTTTTAATCACATTTAAAACTGTTGCACACTAACTTAGAGCAATGCAGAGTAAATCTAATTGGCCTAAGTAAAAACCCTATAAGTGGACAGCTAAAGCGCAGACAAGAAACCCGAAGCAACAAATTAACTGCGGTGCTTGGCTATAAGACAATTGTTTAACTACCTACGGGAGATTATGACTTCATTAAATGAGCGTTCTATAAATACTAACACAAAAAAGCCCTAACCTAGGTTAGGGCTTTACTTTGAACACACAATGAAATTTACAATTTTTAGTTGTTAGTTACTGCGTACAGAAACAAACTCAGGGTAAGCATCGATGCCACAATCGTGTTGATCCATACCGTTTAGTTCTTCTTCTTCTGTTACACGGATACCCATCGTTTTTTGTAGAATTACCCATACAATCAATGAAGCGATAAATACAAAAGCTAAGATACATACTAAGCCGATAACCTGAGTCACAAAGCTTGCATCAGCATTTGATACTGGTACTAAGATAATACCTAATGCACCACATACGCCATGCACAGAAATAGCACCTACAGGGTCATCAATTTTAATTTTATCGAGTGCAACAATGCTAAATACAACCAATGAACCACCTAAAATACCTAACAAGCATGCCATTAGAGGCGATGGAGATAGTGGGTCAGCAGTGATAACAACCAAACCAGCAAGCGCACCGTTTAGTACCATGGTTAAATCTGCTTTACCCCACAATACTTTACATACGAATAATGCTGCAATTGCGCCCGTTGCCGCAGCAGCGTTTGTATTCAATAAAATTTGACCTACAGCTGTTGCATTTTCAGCATCAGAAATTAACAGCTGAGAACCACCGTTAAAACCAAACCAACCCATCCATAAAATAAATGTACCGAGTGTAGCTAATGGCAAGTTAGAACCTGGAATTGGGTATATTTCACCGTTTTTACCGTATTTACCTTTACGAGCGCCTAGCATCAATACACCAGCAAGCGCAGCAGCAGCACCTGTACCATGAACGATAGCAGAGCCTGCAAAGTCAACAAAACCCATTTCAGATAAAAAGCCACCGCCCCAAGTCCAATAACCTTCAGTTGGGTAGATAAAACCTGTTAATACGACAGCAAAAGCAAGAAATGCCCATAACTTCATACGTTCAGCAACAGCACCTGAAACAATCGACATAGCTGTTGCAACAAATACTACTTGGAAGAAAAAGTCTGACTCTAATGAGTGGTCAGCATCCGCCGCTTGAGTACCAATTAAAGCACCTAGCGATGGCACTAAGCCGCCTTCAGTGTTGTCGACATACATGATGTTGTAGCCAACCAATAAAAACATCGTACATGCAATTGCATACAGTGCGACGTTTTTAGTTAAAATTTCAGTGGTATTTTTTGAGCGAACTAAACCCGCTTCGAGCATGGCAAAACCTGCTGCCATCCACATAACTAAAATGCCTGAGATTAAAAAATAAAATGTATCTAATGAAAACTTTAGTTCTACAATTGTGTTTTCCATAATGTGCCCCCTTAAATTGCTTCATCATCTAATTCGCCCGTACGAATACGAACAATTTGATCTAAGTCGTAAACGAAAATCTTGCCGTCACCAATTTTGCCTGTTGATGCAATTTTGGTGATGGTTTCGACAACCCGCTCACAGTTCTCAGTACGAGTAGCAATTTCGAGTTTTATTTTTGGAATAAAATCGACTTGGTATTCTGCACCACGATACAGCTCAGTATGTCCACGCTGACGACCAAACCCTTTGACGTCAACAACTGTCATTCCCTCAATGCCTAAATCAGCCAGTGCTTCACGCACATCATCTAGTTTGAATGGCTTTATTATTGCACTAATCATTTTCATAGTGGCCCCCTTCGGACGCTTATTGTTATCCTGTTTCCTTAGATAATCCAACCTTTGTGCCACTATTTAAAATAATTTAAAAACAATAAGTTAAAACCTAAAGTTAAAAAAAAGAAACAAAAAACGCACCATTTAGGTGCGTTTTTTCTACAAACTAACTGAGCTGGTGCAAATTTTAGCTCTGTTTTACCACACAGTCTCGCTCTTGTGCTTTTGCTTGGTACAATGCTTTATCAGCAATGCGCATTGCATTAGTTAGCGTCACATTTTGAAAGCTGGTTAAACCTACACTTACAGTAATAGTGAAAGACTGACCATTAATTACAAAATCATAGGCTGAGATACGCGCTCTAAATGCATCCATTAATGAATAAGCTTGATCTAAGCTCATATCCGTTAAAACAATTGCAAACTCCTCACCACCAACACGAGACACCGTATAGTCTTTAAATGAACTGCGCAGTAAAGAGGCAACTTGCTTAAGGGTTTGATCACCTGCTTCATGACCAAATTTGTCATTAATCATTTTGAAAAAGTCGATATCTAAAAGCGCTAAACAGCTTGGCCGTGAAGTTTCTTTTAATAACTTTTCAGCAAATTGATAAAAATAGCGACGATTATATAACCCGGTTAAATCATCCCTGTGTGCACTTTCTTTAATATCAGCAATAAGTGATAACTGCTCCATTGTTTGTAAGATACGACAGTGAAACTCTTCATTCATAAAAGGTTTTGTTAAAAAGTCGTTGGCACCATATTTTATAAACCGTGCAGACAACCCATGTTTACCAGCACCTGATAAGCCAATGATTGCCAAGTCATCCCGCCCCCTAAAATTGCGAACCGCTTTTACTAACTCGAAGCCATCCATCGTTGGCATAGCGTAATCGGTCATTAATAGCTTAATCTCGGGATCAGCTTTAAGCATTTTTAATGCTTGCTCACCATCGGTGGCATCTTGCACATCAAATAGTTGTTTTTCGAGCATTTGTTTCATTAATGAACGGCTAAGCAATGAGTCATCAGCAATTAGTGCCTTACAGCCCTGATTACGAAGTAGTTGTGCGACCAATTTAACAGCATAATGGTATGAATCGCGGTTATCTTTAATAACATAGTCAACCACTCCCAACTCAAGCATTTGCTGGCGCCTATACTCATCAATTTTAGAGGTAAGCACTACGGTTGGAACATTTTGTTCTAAAGTGTATTTAACAACTTCACCATTAGGCGCATCTGGTAGCGTTAAATCAACTAGTGCAAGCGTATACTCATGCTTGGCTACAAATTCTTTAGCCTCAGCTAATGACCATGCAAAATCAACTGCGACATTTAAATAATGAGCAGATAAATGGCGCAAAACTTGTTGTACTACTTTACTATCTTCAACGACTAAAACTCTTTGCATAAATCTTCTCAAACTCAAATAACACAACTAAACTTTACTACATAACAGCCAAAGGCTGATAACTAGCTTAATCAGCTAAATATACTTTATTGCGCACATAATCAAAATCAAATAATAGTAATTCCAACAAAAAACATAGCTTATTTATTTATAACTAGGATTAACTTCTACCTCTTACCGAGTAATACCTGCACCTAGTCTCATTAACTTTGTTATTTTGAGTGAAATTATCTTTAATGGATAAAATATTAAAAAAGGATCCCGCATGAAACTTATTAGTATCATTAGTCTTTCATTAGCAGCACTTGCTTTAGCTGCCCCAAATGCAAGCTTTGCCAATGAAAACCAACGTCGTATTGACGTAGATAGCACCGTCGTAACTGAGCATAAAGCACGCATCAACGGCGAACGCTTTTCTTATACAGCAACCACAGGTACTCAGCCGGTGTGGGATGACAAGGGTGATGCCGTAGCAACGCTGCAATATACTTACTACGAGCGCGACAAAGTTGACGACAGAACGAAGCGTCCACTGCTTATTTCATTCAATGGTGGGCCAGGTTCAGCATCTGTATGGATGCATCTAGCCTATACTGGACCACGGGTATTAAAAATTGATGACGAAGGTTACCCAATTCAACCGTATGGCGTAAAAGACAACCCATACTCAGTACTTGATGTCGCTGATATTGTCTATGTAAACCCAGTGAATACAGGTTATTCACGCGTTTTAGAAAACGAAAAAGGCGAGCTGCCAAGTAAAGACGCGCAGCAAAAAATGTTTTTTGGTGTGAATGCGGATATTAAATACCTGGCTGAATGGCTTAATACCTTTGTAAATCGCACAGAGCGCTGGCGCTCTCCAAAGTTTTTAATTGGTGAAAGCTACGGTACTACTCGGGTTTCAGGCCTTGCCCACGAATTACAAAATCGCCAGTGGATGTACATTAATGGTGTGGTACTAGTATCGCCTACCGATATCGGTATTAAACGTGACGGCCCTGTAAAAGCAGCAAACCGCCTGCCTTATTTTGCAGCTACGGCTTGGTATCACAAAGCGCTAAGCCCAGCTTTACAAGCAAAAGATTTAGATGAATTACTTCCTGAAGTCGAAGACTTTACAATTAATAAATTAATTCCTGCCATTGCAAAAGGCGGTTTTATTGGTGATGAAGAGAAACGCGCTATCATAAAAAAAATGGCACTGTACGCTGGTGTGTCTGAAAAGTTTGTTGCACAAAATAACTTAGACATTCCTACTAATTTCTTCTGGAAAGAGCTATTACGTGAGCGCGGCCAAACGCTGGGCCGTTTGGATTCTCGTTATTTAGGTATGGATAAACGCGATGCAGGTGAATCTCCTGATTACTGGGCAGAGCTGACCTCATGGTTGCACTCCTTTACACCAGCCATTAATCATTACTTACGTAATGAACTCAATTACAAAACCGATGTAAAATACAACTTATTTGGCAACGTACACCCTTGGGATCGCAGTAAAAATAAAACCGGCGAAAATTTACGTTTAGCCATGGCGCAAAATCCATATTTAAACGTACTCGTACAAGCAGGTTATTACGATGGTGCAACTAATTACTTTGATGCTAAATATACCATGTGGCAGCTAGATCCAAGCAGTAAAATGCGCGACCGTTTAAGCTTTAAAGGCTATCGTAGTGGTCATATGATGTACCTTCGCCACGAAGACTTAGAAAGTTCTAATAATGACTTACGTGATTTCATATTAAACGCTCTACCAAAAGAAGGTGAAGCAGCTAAGTATTAATAGCTGATATTTAGACTATATTTACTCAGCCCGTTTACACGGGCTGTTCTTTGTTTATACTCAAACCATTGATTTAACATTTTTGGAAAACAAAGATGTCAGAAAACTATCGCGTAATATTTGCAGGACTCGCACAAGACATTCAAGCAGAGGATGCACAAGCAAAGCTTGCTGCAAAGTTAAAAGCGCCTCACAGCAAAATAGCTGCATTTTTTGAAAACAAACCTCTCTTTGTCCCCTGTGCAAAAGACAAAGCCTTAAAGCAAGCTAAATTACTTGCCAGTGTTGGCATCAAAAGTAAATTACAGCCTCTTACTCAGCCACAGCCGAATACTCAAAGTGATGAAGCATCTCAGCAACGTGATGAGCGTATTTTTAATGCTCTCGACTACATTACTAGTAGCTTAATACGCATTGAAGAAAAACTGGATGATTTAGAGCAACGAATATCCGCAACCACAGAGCCACCTGTAGAGCCTGAAAGTGAAGAATGGCAAACGGATGATCTACTCCTTGATGAAGATCTCAACACGCCGATTAAAAAACGCAGCAATACGTTGCTTTATTCTCTCATTGCAATGGTCTTAATATTACTTGTCGTGCTGGGGTTATCATTCGCTTTTCCTGATTTATTCTCTTTTTTAGACTCATAACAACAAAATTAACGATTCATCATGAACAATAAAAGAGCACAAATACGCCAAGAAATTCGAAGACGACGTAATTATTTATCAAAAATCGAACAAAAAATTGCTGCCAAACAGCTTAAAGTGAATTTTATTCAACACCTAAAAACAACGAAAAACGTTAAAAATTCACACATTGGCATTTATTTTAGCAATGACGCCGAGCTCGACACATCATTGTTAATTAAAGAGCTATGGTCTAATAACCACACTCTTTACCTACCTGTAATACACCCCTTTAATGGCACCACTTTATACTTTCAACGCTATGAAGAAAATTCACCCATGAGACCAAATCGCTATGGTATCTTGGAGCCTAAGTTAAATTGTAGTCAGATATGCCCTTTACAGGACTTAGATTACTTATTAATGCCTTTAGTTGCATTTGATAGTAACGGTAATCGATTAGGTATGGGGGGTGGTTTTTATGATAAAACCTTGGCGCGTTACCACAACGAAAACTGGCAAAAACCTCAACTCATTGGTTTGGCACATCAATGCCAACACGTTGAAAGTTTACCTGTTGAATCGTGGGATGTTCCATTAAATTTAATCATTACCCCACAGAAAACCTACCATTGGTAAGCAATAAATTTGTATACTAAAGGTAAGTAACTCCACCTATTGAGCAAATACCATGACACAAGATGAACTAAAAAAAGCGGCAGCGTGGGCAGCCCTAGAATTTGTAGAAGAAAATACCATTGTAGGCGTTGGCACAGGCTCTACCGTAAACCACTTTATTGATGCTTTAGGTTCAATAAAAGACACCATAACAGGTGCGGTTTCAAGCTCTGATGCATCAACCGAAAAACTCAAAGCACTGGGTATTGAAGTATTTGAGTTAAATGATGTAGCAAGTTTAGATGTTTACGTAGATGGCGCAGATGAAATTAACGCCAAAAACGAAATGATTAAAGGCGGTGGCGCAGCACTGACTCGTGAGAAAATTGTTGCCGCCGTTGCCAAGCAGTTTGTGTGTATTGTAGATGACACAAAACTGGTTGATACATTGGGCCAATTTCCACTTCCCGTTGAAGTTATCCCAATGGCACGTAGCTATGTAGCGCGTGAATTATTAAAGCTTGGCGGCGACCCTGTGTACCGTCAAGGGGTTGTTACTGATAATGGCAACGTCATTTTAGACGTTCATAATTTAGCTATTAATAACGCCAAACAATTAGAGCAGACAATTAATCAAATTGTCGGTGTAGTCACCAACGGCTTATTTGCCGAACGTGGCGCTGATAAAGTCATCATAGGCACCAAAAATGGGCCGCAAATAAAATAGGAATGAGGATTATGAGTAAGGTATCGTTAGCAAAAGACAAAATTAAAATTCTCTTGCTTGAAGGTGTACACCAAAGTGCAGTTGAAACACTAAAGCGTAATGGATACAGCAACATTGATTACGTAAAAACATCGTTACCTGAGGACGAACTACTAGAGCGCATTAAAGACGTGCACTTTGTAGGTCTTCGTTCTCGTACTCATATTACTGAAGCTGTACTTGAAGCTGCTGAAAAGCTAGTGGCAATTGGTTGCTTTTGTATTGGTACCAACCAAGTTCATTTAGATGCAGCACGCCAACGCGGTATTGCAGTATTTAACGCGCCGTTTTCTAATACTCGTTCAGTTGCAGAGCTTGTACTTGGCGAGATTTTACTCTTGTTCCGCGGTATTCCAGAGCGAAATGCTATCGCTCATCGCGGCGGCTGGTTAAAAACAGCCAATGGTTCATTTGAAGCTCGTGGTAAAACACTCGGTATTATTGGTTACGGCCACATTGGTACACAACTTAGCATCATGGCAGAAAACATCGGCATGAACGTTGAGTTTTACGATATTGAAGACAAGCTAACCTTAGGTAATGCAACACAAGTACATAATTTAACTCAGCTGCTACAACGCGCCGATGTGATTAGTTTACACGTACCAGAAACACCGCAAACTAAAAACTTAATCGGTAGTGCTGAAATCTCAGTAATGAAACAAGGTGCAATCTTGATCAATGCATCTCGCGGCACAGTGGTTGATATAGATGCGCTTGCAGAAGCACTTCGTGATAAAAAGTTAAGTGGCGCTGCCATTGATGTATTCCCTGTCGAGCCAAAATCAAACGATGACGAATTTGTATCACCACTGCGTGAATTCGACAACGTAATTTTAACACCGCACATTGGTGGCTCAACACAAGAAGCACAAGAAAACATTGGTATTGAAGTCGCGGGGAAATTGGCTAAATACTCAGATAATGGCTCAACAATTACCGCCGTTAACTTCCCTGAAGTATCATTGCCAGAACTTGCTAATCGCAGCCGTTTATTACATGTTCACCACAACCGCCCTGGTGTACTAACGCAAATTAACCAAGCGTTTGCACAGCACGGTATCAATATCGCCGCACAGTACTTACAAACCGACGAAGCCATTGGTTATGTAGTAATTGACGTAGACACTGATCAGTCAGAAGTTGCATTGAAAGAACTCAGTGCAGTTGAAGGTACTATCAGAGCGCGTATATTGCACTAGATTGCTAGGTGCTAGGTGCTAGGTGCTAGGTGCTAGGTGCTAGGTGCTAGGTGCTAGGTGCTAGGTGCTAGGTGCTAGGTGCTAGGTGCTAGCATAAAATAAAAGCCGTGCTTGTTGAGTCAAGCACGGCTTTTATTTTGAGTGAGATAAATGTTACTTTGCAAAGAACAGTGCGGCTCTCAGCTCAATTAAAGTCTTTAATTGCTGCGTCTCTGCGACCCCTGTAAAGTTTGAAAAACTAGGCTGCGATGAGGGCGCAGTATAGAGTATACTGCGTAACGCACTCTATTTGTGTTTGTCGAAAGCTACTGGCTTAACAGCGGCATCGACAGACGAAGTAAACGAATTTGCTTATTGAATAAGAGTTGTTTTAGTTGATGTTTTAGCGGGTGTTTGATTGGCTTATTTTAGGGGGAGCAGCCTAATTCTTGATGTATCATGTTTTAAGTAGCTAATTAGCCCTCAAGTTAATCCTCATTTACTTCTCATTCCCTTCTCTTTGAGCAAAAAATTTAGTGAATTATTCATAAAGAGGCGCTGCGCTTTAGAGTAATACAGGTTTTAGACCCAAAAGTATTCGCGTCTCTGTGTTTTCCTAGTACCTAGCTCCTCAAGCAAACAAAAAAGCGCGAGGTAAACTCACGCTTTCAGATAACTCAAAACTACCGCGGTCTTAAACTGACAGCTTACGGCTGATAGCTGACAGCTATTATTCGCCCTTCGCTTCTAGGTTTATAAACTCAGCTAGATCGTTTGGTTGCCCCATTAAAGTAAATATCTGCTGGTTAATTTCGTCCATGGTTTGCCCCTCTGGTAGGCTCGCCGAGACAGTTAATGAACCTAAACCTTGAGTGAAGTTTTTAATAGCTGCGGCAAGCTCGTCGCTCACTGGGGCTTGCTGTAATTGTACATCAACCATTTGCTGCATTTGTTCAAGGGTCATACCTTGCTTTTCAAGCATTTGTTCAACAAGCGCTTTAAATTCACCTTGGTTGTTTAAGTTTATTTTAATTGTTCGAGGTTCAAGTTCAGCAAGTGCTTGCATCATCAAAGTTTGCTGCTGTAATTGTTGTTCTAATGTTAATTGTTGAGAGCCACTTGCTTGCTGTAATTTACTTACCGCTAATGACGCCTCCATTAGCGCTGTTGATTTGGCTAGGCCTAAGTCTAAGTTAAAGGCAACAATGTCATTGGCATTAATGTTTAAAGTAATATCACTGTCGCCCGAATCAGCATCGTAATTCATTAAGGTGTGTAAGTCATAACTCGCACTAGCTAACTGATTATTAGCGTCAGTAGGTAATTGGGCAGTAAAGTCATCACTGAATTTAAAACCATTAACAGCCACCTCTGTGCGCGGGGCTATTTTTTCTGCATCATAACCGGCTACCAAAATACTGTTAATGTTGGCAATTGCTTTCTCATCAAAACCCGTGATGCTAACATTTGAAAGCTCTACACTTTTTGAAAACACGCTAGCCGATAAATCTTCATAAGTAACTGCTGAGCCTGTTTGTTGGCTCAACATGGCAAGTTGGCGATCAACTTCCACTTTGACTTCTTGTGTAAGCGCGTGATTAGCGTAACTAACACCGCCGATAGCAATAATTACAACACCTGCAATAATGGCCAGTTTTTTCATTTTATTTCCTTATTCAAATCTTTGCATTTAATTATCTTGGCTCAAGGGTAACATTGATAAACATAGCCAGTTAAGCGCTTTTACTGATCATTATTTAATTAATCAGACTAAGTAGCTCATGCACTGTTTTAACCGGAGTAATTTTAGCGCCTAGCCCTTCCATTGATTTATGGTAATTACGAAACGGAATAAATATCTCAGTAAAACCATGCTGTGCGGCTTCTTTCACTCGTGGCACTCCACTGTCAATAGGTCGTACATCGCCGTTTAAGCTCAATTCCCCCATAATACAGGTAGTGCGAGGCACGACAAATTCATTAAGACTACTCAACAAAGCAGTTACTAATGCTAAATCAATACAGGTTTCGGTTTCATCGATCCTTAGGCCTCCGACAATATTAAAAAATGTATCGTGGAAAATTTTAGTTTTAGTGTGCTTTCGTAAAATCCCCGTCAGCATTTTAATACGATTCATATTTAAGCCAACGCAGACACGTTGTGGAAATTCAGCTTCTGTTTCGGTGGTTAGACATTGAATTTCGAGCAATAAGTTACGGTTACCTTTGCGAATACATGTAATGGCTGACCCCGGTGAGTCAGTGCTAGAGCCTGATAAAAATATTTCACTGGGGTTATCAACACTGAGCATGCCACGTTCACACATTCTAAAAATGCCCACAGTGTCAATATCACCAAAGCGATTTTTATTAGCACGCAAGGTGCGTATTTGCCCGTCATTGGTATCTATGTGCAGTAGCGCATCAACAATGTGTACTAAGGTTTGTGGCCCTGCTATTTCATTATTTTTGTTTACATGGGCAATAATGAACATAGTGACGTCATTTTGCTTACAGTATTGAGTAAGCGCTTGCGCGGCACTTTTAACTTGTGATGGGGAACCAGGGCTACCATTGGCTGTATCAGTTACAACGGCTTGAATTGAATCAATAACAGCAAACTTTATTTTATTGCTTTCAAGCTCTTCAATAATGGTTTCAACACTGGTTTCAGAAAGTAAATACAACTCGTCAGCGTTATAGTCTAGCTTTAAACGGTTTACTCGATTTTTAAACTGCGATAATGATTCTTCTGCCGTACAGTATAGCGATGGCATACGTTGTGACATTCGCGCGACTAAATCAGAAAGTAATGTTGTTTTACCAGCTCCAGGATCGCCAGAAATAATATTTACTGAACCAGTTGTTACACCGCCGCTTAAAACACGATCAAGCTCACCAATCTCTGTAAGTTGTTTTTCAGCTTCAGTGGTAGCAACGTCGTTTATTTTTTTAGAGCCACCACCGATACCACCGGCATAACCACCGACACTGGCACGTGAAGATGCTTTTTTATTTTGCCCTGCTGATGGCTTAAACTCAACCAATGTATTCCATGCACCGCAGCGGCATTGTCCTTGCCAACGCTGATAGTTCATGCCACATTCGCTACACATAAATTCTACTTTTGCCGCTTTCGCCATTTAAATCTTACCTATTTTCTCTAAATGAGTTTTGCTGTTATTTAAACTATTATTTTGCATTCAGCGCTTTTACATAGCAACATAACTTGCCAATCTGTTAAAGCGGCACCACAATCTAAATATCACGATCCTATTTCCTACAAGGCACACTTTTTGCTTTATTTTTACTTTAGATATGGTTTAAAGTAATGAGCCATTTATTTGGCAAATTATAATAATAAAAACTAAAAAGTAGCTACCAAGTAACATTTTATATAATTATTTATGCACATATGCGCTAATTATAAAATAGCCTGTTACCTTTAATTGGTGTCAGTATACCTACTTTTAAAATAGACGGTGATGGTTTTATAGATGAGTGAAGACATACTTCTTAAATACGAAGATTTAGTTGAAGAACTTAAATCGTATTTAGGTAACACCAAATTTGACGGAATCTTTAGGGCAAAAACAGCAGGCTTAACCAAGCCTGAGCAGTTTTTACTAAAGATGGAAATGTCGCGTCTGTCACAACCTATTGCTCGCTTTATTGATTTACGAGGCCAGGTGGCCGGCCAAGTAAAACCTTATGAGTATGACGGTAAGCAGCACTTTATGGATGAAACAGCCATTTCAGTATTTGAAAAGGCGATTCAACGTCACGGTGGTTATACCCTTGCTGTTTATGAAGCGGTTATGAGTACCGATAACAACCATAAGGTGATGCAAAAAAAAGCCGCCCAACTTGCGACTCAACCAGAATCAGCAGAACAGCAATCACTTAATTGCCAAGTAATAAAGTTTGCCTCTTATGAAAGTCGTCGCGAAGAGCGAATGAACTACTCGATTAAGATTACAGTAGAGCTAAAAGAAGGTAATAAAGTTGCCGCCACAACCTCTGATATTTCACTCAGTGGTGCAAAGATAAAGCTTGCTCCACGCTATAATGTATCTCGAGGTCAGCTGCTCAGTTTAAGGCTCGTAGGCCTTGAGCAAGACTTTGAACTGGGCCTTAAAAGTGGTATTCAGTATGAGGTTGTTGCCGTTGAACGAGTGTCAACTGAGTTTAACCATGTTCGTTTAAAGCGCACATTCGTAGAGAACAACATTAAGTTTGATGAGTTTTTAGAAAGCTTTATTCATGGCAATAAGCGCCGTTACAAGGTTAACTTAGATAATACTCTCGATGCTGTTGTATCAAAAGGCTATGAACAGTATTACATTCCGCGCGTAACCTCACTCTATACATTTTTTAGTTTACAAGATGACAAGCTCTATCCAAGCCTTGTACTTACTACCGAGAATAACATTTTTATTCACCGTTACTTTTGTGATGAACGAAAGCTATCTTGTTTGTATACTATTTTAAATCAGCAACGCATAACTGCACTATTAAACGACCCTGCACAAGTTAAAGAAGACTACCTTTATACTTTTACTCATGTTGTTGCTGGGAAAGTATATTATTATTCGGCAACCCGAAGCGAGCTTGCAAGAGAACCTGAATTAAGGAATTTATTTTTTGGCTTTGGCAGTCAAAAAGAAAGCTGGCACTGCTTCAAAGTACAGTTAATGCCTAGTCACCCAGAAGATTCATATATTCCATTAAGCCTGCCGAATACTGCTGGGAAAGATATTGAAAAACTCAATAAACCGCCCTCGCCTCGTGTACAAGGTATGATTAAAAACGTTAAGTATTTAGTGGTGTTAACGTCAGTAGGCACTCAAACTGAACAAAGCCATTACCAAACTTTTAAATACGATAAAAGCGTGGTGAATCAACTAAAGCAATTTGGTCACGGCAAACATAAAGCGCCGCCAAAACTTGAAATGGTTGATTTAGAGTACGTTAATTTACGTGCTCATAAACGTTACCTATATAAAACAGAGATCGTAGTTAGTGCGAGCGCAGAGCACATAATCAAAGCTCATAGTCGCGACTTCTCTGTTATGGGCATGCAAATAGAGTGCGAGAAAGCTACTGACCTAAATAAAGGCGATATAGTAGAGTTAAGCTTGCCTGAGCTACAAAAAATCACCAAAAAACATCAGCTATCCCAGTTAAAATATGAAGTAATGGCAGTGAGCAAATCACTCACTACAATTAATTTAAAAGCAATACGTATTGCTGATACTCCACATATGGGTGTGACGTTTTTCACTCAGCTAATTGAGAATAATAAAGATAAATTAAAGATTTCTGAAGAAGCACCAAAAGTACCAGGGCTTTCCACGGCGCTGCGCAACATGGTTACAAAAACCGTATGCCAACTCCCTTTTTATCTGCATAAAGAGGCTGCCCACTTTGAAACCGGCGCAATAGGTCAAGGCTTATACCCAAGTGCAATACATCGTATATTACAAAGTTTTGGCCTATTAAACGATAAAACCAATTTAACCCCGTTTTTATCTACAGATCAAATTACTGAAACTATCACTCCGTTGATTAAAGACCGCAGCCGACAAGATCCACCTCTACCATTTACTTTATTTATTCGTTTTGATCCAAAGAAATCAACAGTCGATGAAGCTGTAAAAAGCCAATGTACTGCAATTGATGATTTCACTGCTCATCACTTATTTTTAAAAAAAGGTCTTAAAAGCGAATTAGTGTTTGTAATGCGTTTATATATATCACGCACAGGTCGCCCCGATACTGATTATTTATCGAATGAACTAAAATACGTTAGCCAATATGCGATGCATAAAGCAAAAGATTTAGAAGAAGCGTTATGGTCGGTTGCTGGGGTTGGCGATATGGTTGATGTAACAGAAGAAACTCTTAGCCACTTAGACTTTAAAGCTGATCTTATTAAAGAAATGAAAGCACGTAAGCAAACATGGTTAAATCGCATAAGCTAACAGTATCAATACTGTTAGCTTATGCTAAACCAAAATTTGTTACTTAGGGATCGTCATTAAATACAGTAATTGCAATAATGAACCGTAGCATATAGCCGCTTGTGCTTGTTCAACGACTTTAGGTTTACCGTGAACAGCCACACCTAAACCCGCCTTCGCCATCATGGTTAAATCGTTCGCACCGTCACCGATTGCAACTGTTTGCTGTTGCGATAAATTTAATCGCTCAGCTAAATTACCTAATACCAATGCCTTTTGATTGGCATCAACAATAGTTCCTAACACTCTTCCTGTGAGTTTATTATCTTTAAACTCGAGTACATTTGCGTGTACTTCATCAAGACTAAGCAGCTTTTGTACTTGCTCAGCAAATGGCACAAAACCACCTGAAGCAATGGCTAAATACCAGCTATGTTTTTTTAGCACTTGGCATAATGCTGCAATGCCCGGCATTAACGGTAACGCATTTTTTAATTCGTCAATTAAGCTCTGCTCTATGCCTTCTAATTTTGCTACTCGCTGATGTAAGCTCTCGCTAAAATCCAGTTTACCCGCCATCGCTTGGGCTGTAACCGCAGCAACTTCGTCATACACATTTGCTAAACGTGCAATTTCGTCAATACATTCTATAGTAATGGCTGTTGAGTCCATATCCATAACTAATAAGCCTGGTTTTTCTAAATCAGGTGGTGTTTGCAATTGTACTAACTGGAAGCCTTTAGCATGGGCAAACTCATTTAAGCTCAATGGATTTAATGCTTGATGTGTCTCATTACTGTAAAAGCAAATTGCAGGTGTTAAATCTGAAGAAGGTTGATAACGGCATATTGCATCAACAATGATGTTGTTATCACGTAAAAACTCAATAATTGCCGCGATTTTTTCGCCATCAAAATCAGTATCAAAAGCAACGCTAAAAGTACCTTGAGGGTTTGTAGGTAACTGTGTTTGTACAAATTCAGCCTCGCTGAATTTAACCCATGTGCCTAATACTAACTGCGACGATATGTGCGTTGCTGAACATGCCGCAAGGCGTTCCAATGTCATGATGACTCCAAAATGAGACTAATGTCTCCCTGCTAATTTTACAGTAAATTCGCCATTGGCAGGGATTTAAGGTTATAGTTACCTTAGTTGTAACATCAAAAACAAAAGCTGTCAGCAGTGTAAGCAATGACTATGAAAAATAACCATATTAAAAATCCAATTTCAGCATCAGTTAGACAACGACTTGTTCGTCTTAGCCTTGCTGCGGCCTGTTTTTTATTATTAACTTGGATTGCTGTAAACAGTAGTTTTCAAAGCCACCAGCTACTTTACGATAATGCCGATAGCACAGCAAAAAGTTTAACCCGCTTTATGGCGCTTAATGCCCAGCGACCTTTACTTGAAAAAAATAAGCCTGCATTAAATGCGCTGTGTAACAATATAAGTAAAGATGAGTTTGTTCTAGCTGCTACGATATATGATCAACAAGGGGTACTAATTGCAAGTAGTGACAACTGGCAGCCACATCACTTACTGGGCAAACTCCCTCACTCAACACCGGGTATCAGTAAATTAAAAACTCCTTTTATAGAGCCTGTAATTAGTGCTGATGATCGCCCAATTGGCTTCGTATCTATAACTTATTTAACTCGCTCGGCAATTTCACAAAGCCATAATCATTTTCATGACTTAGGCCGTCAAGTCTTACTCATGCTGGTGATCACATGTATTTTCACTTGGCAACTAGGTCGCGGGTTAAAACGCTGGCAGGTGAGCCGTTATATGCAAAAAAGTGCCGAGCACGAATCATAAAGCTGTTGCTTAAGCACAAGTTTTTCTCGCTGATTAAGCAGCTTTAAATCACACAGCTCTTCGAACACTAGTGGCAATTGCAATGGAGTGTTAAGCTCGCCTTGATAGCCACTAAGCGGCATCGAAGGAGAATCTGTTTCAAGCAATAAGTGCTGTGCATCTAGCTGGGCAACAACGTGGCGAGTTTTTTGTGCTCGCTGATACGTGATGACTCCGCCAATACCTAGCTTAAATCCCTGCTTTATATAATAGTTTGCTTGTTGTAGTGAGCCTGAGAAAGCATGAATTACACCACCAAATTGAGGCTTACAGCGCTTAAATGACTGTGCGATTAAGTCATGACTTTGCCGGTGATGTACAATCAAAGGTAGCTCAAGTTGATTAGCTAGCTCTACATGATATTCAAATATTTTGATTTGTAATGGCAAGTTCGCAATACTGCGATCTATACCGCACTCGCCAATTGCAACAAGTAGCGAACGCTGCTGCTGGGCAAGTTCAGTTAATTGAACTAAATGCTCATCAGCAAACTCACTCATAAAGTAAGGGTGTAAACCCACTGCAATGTGAACTGAGGGATTCTGTTGCTTGAACAAAGGTAGTGCCCGAGATTGTGCCAAGGTGATCCCCGGCACAATAAATTGATTAACCCCTTGCTGTTGACATTGTTTGATTAGTTGCTCACGCGAAGCATCAAATTCAGCAAAATCTAAGTGGCAGTGGGAATCAATAAACGCCATAGTCGCTTATGGGTTCAGTCGAGTAACTTGCCAGCTATTATCTGCTTGGCGTTGGTACATAAAGCGGTCATGTAGACGATGCGCACCACCTTGCCAAAACTCAACTTTAGTGGGAACGACACAATACCCGCCCCAAAAATCTGGAAGTGGAATTTCACCGTTAGAAAATTTATTCTTCATATTAGCAAAGGTTTCCATTAACACTTTACGTGACGAAACCGGGCGGCTTTGAGCTGAAGCCCATGCTGCTAATTGGCTTTCTTTCGGGCGTGATAAAAAGTATTTTGCTACAGCTGATGTTGGTAGTGGCTTGGCTTCACCATATACAATTACTTGGCGTTCCATATGGTGCCATGGAAAGTGCAGCGATATTTTGTTGTTCCCTTTAAGCTCTTGCGCTTTGCGCGAGCCTGTATTGGTGAAAAACACAAAGCCATTATCATCAAGGTGTTTAAGTAACACAATACGCTGTGAAGGCTGCCCTTCTTTATCAACCGTCGCCACCACCATAGCTGTAGGATCGGGCATTTGTGTTGCAACAGCATGCTCAAGCCAGCTTTCAAATTGTTTAAATGGGCAATCTAATAAATTATCTTCACTCAACGCGTCTTGTAAATATTCACGTCGGATATCTTCAAGTTTCATAAAATTCCCTCTAGGTTCTAGGTTCTAGGTTCTAGGTTCTAGGTTCTAGGTTCTAGGTTCTAGGTTCTAGGTTCTAGGTTCTAGGTTCTAGGTTAATCAAAGTAGACAACCAACGAGGCAGTCAAGCAAGTCTAAGTCGTGTGATTATATTAACTTTGTTGGGTTTCGTTGCACTCAACCTACAACAAGGCGGACACTCGACCTATCTCTATGAGCATACGCGCTTGTATGTGATTAGGGTCATTCAATGCCAAACTACGCATCTGCAAGTGTAGAAGTGCTAGCAAGGCGGTAAAACTATTTATGCCAAGGAGCATACGGTTTGTATGTGACTTAGGCTAAATAGTTTTATCAACGCAGCTAAAGCGAACTACACGCAGCAGATTACATTTGCTCCATGACTTCGATGCCTAACAGATCTAAGCCTGTACGCAATGAATCTGCCACTAAATTACACAACACTAAACGGCTGTCACGCACGTTTGACTCTACGCCTTCTTTAAGCACTGGGCAAGCCTCATAGAATGTCATGTATAAACTAGCTAGTTCGTACAAGTAGCTACATAATACGTGTGGTGTGGCTTCATTGATCATTTGATCAAGTACTTCTTCCAACTGAAGCAATTTAAGCGCTAGTGCTTTTTCTTGTGGCTCAACGATTGCAACACTGGCATTTAAGCATGTAGCATCAACGCCTGACTTACGGAATATACTGCGTACGCGGGTATACGCATATTGTAAGTATGGTGCAGTTGCGCCTTCAAAGCTGAGCATGGTATCCCAGTTGAAAATATAATCGCTGGTGCGGTTTTTAGATAAGTCAGCGTATTTAACTGCGCCAATACCTACTTTACGAGCTATTTCGCTACGCTCTTGCTCGCTTAAATCTGAGGTACGCTCTGCTAATTTTGCACTGGCACGGGCAATTGACTCTTCAAGTAAATCTGCAAGTTTAACAGTGCCACCAGTGCGTGTTTTAAATGGCTTACCATCTTCACCCATCATGGTGCCGAACGGGCAAAACTCATAGCTAGTTTCATCACGTAATAAACCAGCTTTACGAGCTGTTAGCTCTACTTGATTGAAGTGTAGACTTTGGCGCGCATCAACAAAAATTAAGATACGCTCGGCGCCTAACTTGTTTGAGCGATAGTCACACGCTGCTAAATCGGTTGTTGCGTATAGGAAACCGCCACCTGATTTTTGCACGATAAACGCCGATGGTTCGCCATCTTTATTTGCCAGCTCATCTAAAAATACAACTTGTGCGCCTTGCGACTCAACAGCAATTTCTTTATTTTTCAACAACGCAATAATATCGTTTAGCTCTGCGTTATAGGCACTTTCAGCCATGATGTCATCGGCTGTAAGCGTTACATTTAAGCGTTTGTATACTTCTTCCGAGTGCTTAACTGACGTTGCAATAAACAGCTTCCACAATTTTTCACAATGTGCATCGCCACCTTGTAATTTAACAACATAATCACGGGCTTTATCGGCAAATCCTTCTTCATCGTCAAAACGCTTTTTCGCGTCACGGTAAAAGGTCTCTAAATCAGCAAGTGCTACGCTATCTAAGTCAACACCTTGGTTTATTTGATCTTCAAGGTGCGCAATCAACATACCAAATTGCGTGCCCCAATCACCCATGTGATTTTGACGAATGACCTTATCACCACGAAATTCAAGCGCACGTACTACAGAGTCACCAATAATCGTTGAACGTAAATGACCCACGTGCATTTCTTTAGCCAAGTTTGGTGATGAGTAATCAACCACAACAGTTTGCGGCTTTGTATGCTCTGCAATAGCCAATTTTGCATCTTGATTGGCCGCTTCAACACTGTGTGCTAAAAACTCAGGTTTTAAATGGATATTAATAAAACCAGGACCTGCAATTTCTGTTTTATCGGCAATGTCACTGACATCTAAATTATCAATAATTTTTTGTGCAAGCTCACGAGGGTTGCTTTTCATTTTTTTCGCAGCGCCCATCGCACCATTAATTTGGTAATCACCAAACTGTGGACGTGTGCTTTGTGTTACTGCAGGGTTAGTATCAGCCGGTAAGCCTGCTGCTGTCATCGCTGCAATTGCTTTATCAATTAGAAACGTACGAATATTCATGTAATTTGTTACCTTTATCAGCCCGCTATTGCAGGCTTTAATTAAATTTTTGTCTAGTTTTCACGTGTGTGGTTAAACGTCACTTCTGGGTAACGCTCAATTGATAAATTAAGATTCACACGGCTAGGTGCAATGTAGGTTAAGTTATCACCGCCATCTAAGGCTAAATTGCTTTCACACTTACGTTTAAAATCTTCAAACTTTTTAACATCAGTCGAACTTACCCAGCGAGCGGTATTTACATTCACGCTTTCATAAATCGCATCTACGTTATATTCAGCTTTTAAGCGTGCTACAACTACATCAAACTGCAACACACCCACAGCACCTACTATAAGGTCGTTATTAATAAGTGGCCTAAACACTTGCACTGCACCTTCTTCAGATAGCTGTACTAAGCCTTTTAATAACTGTTTTTGTTTGAGTGGATCGCGTAAACGAATACGGCGGAATAGCTCAGGTGCAAAGTTTGGAATACCACTAAATTTAAGCTTTTCGCCTTGCGTGAACGTATCACCAATTTGAATAGTGCCATGGTTATGCAAACCGATAATATCACCAGCAAAAGCATCTGCTGCACGCTCACGGTCACCCGCCATAAAGGTCACCGCATCAGAGATACTGACTTGTTTACCAATACGTACGTGGTTCATCTTCATACCTTGACTATATTTGCCCGATACAATTCGCATAAAGGCAATACGGTCTCGGTGCTTAGGATCCATATTAGCTTGAATTTTAAATACAAAGCCTGAGAAGTTGTCTTCGTCAGCAACCACTTGGCGGTCTTCTGTTTCACGCGGTAATGGCGTTGGAGCCCATTCAGTGAGGCCGTCTAATACATGATCGACACCAAAGTTACCAAGTGCTGTACCAAAATACACAGGTGATAACTCGCCCGCTAAGAACAGATCTAGGTCAAATTCATGTGATGCACCAATTACCAGCTCAAGCTCTTCACGCAATTGCTCTGCAAGCTCGCCACCAATGGCTTCATCTAACTCTGGGTTATCTAGCCCTTTGATGCTGCGTACTTCTTGAATTGTATGGCCTTGGCCTGTTTTATATAAAATCGTTTCTTCGCGGTGAATATGGTAAATACCTTTAAATTCTTTACCACAACCAATAGGCCACGTGATAGGTGCACAGGCAATATTAAGCTCTGTTTCTACTTCATCTAATAATTCCATCGGGTCGCGTATATCACGGTCACACTTATTCATAAAAGTAACGATTGGCGTAGTACGTAAACGCGTTACTTCCATCAACTTACGAGTACGGTCCTCTACACCTTTTGCAGCGTCGATAACCATCAGACATGAATCCACGGCAGTAAGTGTACGATAAGTATCTTCTGAGAAGTCTTCGTGCCCTGGAGTATCAAGTAAGTTAACTAAGCGCTCATTATATGGAAATTGCATTACAGAGGTGGTGACTGAGATACCACGCTCTTTTTCCATGTCCATCCAGTCAGATTTAGCATGCTGGTTAGAGCCACGACCTTTTACAGTACCGGCTTTTTGAATTGCCTGTCCAAATAAAAGTACTTTTTCAGTAATGGTGGTTTTACCCGCATCCGGGTGAGAAATGATCGCAAAGGTGCGTCGTTTATTAATTTCACTAGATAAATTAGACATGTAAGCCGCTTTAAGTCATAACAAGGCACAGCTAAAACAACCCAAGTAAAGGCTATTTTGAGGCATTGTAAATATAAAATAGAATTAACAGCATTATACCTTGTTTGTTCTAGCCAAAAAAGCAGCGATTGTAAGTAATTAACCTCTTGCTAAGTTTCATACAATTCAAACTCTCTGCAACTAATTCTTTACAGCAAACAATATATACCAGCCAAACAAGAACCTGTTAAGTGTGCACCTTTAAAAAACTAGCCAGCCCCCTTAAAGATACGACCATGTATTAAATAAAATACGGCATCACGCTTTAATATTTAGCACTTAATTTGGTTAACGTCTAAAAACTCTTCGCTTGCTATTGACAATAACTATCAAAAGTCTGTAAACCTAATAACAAACACTTCAAAACAGATTATAGGTTTTTACTCATGAACAAGATGCTACCTCAATTCAAATACTGTTTAACGTACAGGTGCTTGAGCCTGAGCACTCTTTTAAATTTATATGCAGTGCTACAAAAAAAGTTTGTGGAAAAAGCTCGGCAATTCACATTACTGAGCTTTCAGTCCATTTTATTGTGCCTTTCGGGTTGCTCAAGTTTTACTTTTCATACTAACCTAGATGAAAATTATATAGCAAACGAGGTTGCGCACCATGGGCTTTATAAGTTTTATTCAGGGCAAGAGGCTAATGAAAGTGGTGCGAAGTTAATTGGAACAGCTACAGGGTTTAGCTGTCTACCATACAACCCTCTAGGCTACGAACAATATGAAATATCTCAACTGAAGGGATTAGCGATTGATAACCTAAAACAAGATATATTACGTCTTGGTGCTAACGCATACTTAGTCGAACAATGTCATGATTACAGCAATAACAGCAATGAATGCGATAAAGGGCAAAGGTGTGTAGGCCAAGCATATGATTATTAATAACCTGATAAAAAAGCCGAGCATATTAGCTCGGCTATATTTAACACATTAATAATTTAAGCGCTTGGGTATTCGCGATAAGCGCGCTCAATATTTTTAGCCTGCTTTTTAGAAATACCTAGATGAGCTAATGCAACACGTAAACGAGCACGTGATAAATCAGAGCCTAAAATCTCCATTGCATCAAGTACTGACGTTGATGACGTTTTACCAGTGATAGCGACAAAGATTGGCTCCAAAAAGTCTTTGATCTTTAACTCATGGAAAGTTGCTACGGCTTTAGCAATAGCAAATATTTCAGGTTTTTCCCAGCTACGTAGCCCTTCAAGTTGCCAAATAAAGAACTGTAACGCTTGGCGAATAACGTTTTCATCCGCTTTACCAGCCGTTAATAACGTAGGGTCGTACTGTGGAATACCACCCACAAAGTGACCTGCAAGATCAACCATATCTGATAGTGTGTTGATACGTGTTTTCGCTTCAGGTAAGACTTTAGCAAGCATATCGCCGTTAAACTTCCAATCCACAAAGCGTTGAATAAGCTCTGCATCTGTTAGGTTTTCACGGATCCACATACCGTTTAACCAGCTTAGCTTATCTACATCGAATACTGGGCCGCCCAGTGATACACGCTTCATATCAAAGTGTTCAATCATTTCTGCAAGGGTAAATTTTTCACGCTCATCAGGCATTGACCACCCCATGCGACCTAAGTAGTTTAGTACCGCTTCTGGTAAGTAACCCATTTCTTTATAGTAATTAATTGAGGTTGGATTTTTACGCTTTGATAGCTTTGATTTATCAGGGTTACGCAGTAATGGTAAGTGACCCAGTACTGGTGCTTGCCAACCAAAGTCTTCATACAATTTTAGCAACTTAGGCGCTGAGTTTATCCATTCTTCACCACGGAAAATATGACTAATTTCCATGTGATGATCATCAACCACGTTCGCTAAGAAGTACGTTGGGAAGCCATCTGCTTTTAACAGCACTTGCATGTCTACATTTTCCCATGGGATCTCAATCTCGCCGCGTAAGTAATCGTTAAACTTAAAGGTACCCTCAGACGGAATATTCATACGAATAACATACGGCTTACCCGCTTCAATATTCGCTTTAATTTGTTCTTCCGTTAGCTTTAAACCACGACCATCATATTTAGGGCGCAAACCTTCAGCCATTTGCTCTTCACGCATTTGGTCAAGCTCTTCACTGGTTGCAAAGCAGTAAAATGCTTTACCCTCGTCAACTAACTGATGTGCAAACTTTTTGTATAAATCGCTGCGCTCTGATTGACGATAAGGGCCAAATTCACCACCTACATCAGGACCGTGATCCCACTCAAGACCTAACCAACGCAAGCTATCCATAATCGCTTGTTCTGATTCTGGCGTGCTACGAACTTGGTCAGTATCTTCAATGCGAAGTACAAATTCACCACCTTGTTGTTTAGCAAAGCAGTAATTAAACAAGGCGATATAAGCAGTGCCAAGATGCGGGTCACCAGTAGGTGACGGAGCAACACGAGTACGGATTGTCATGGTATATTCTCTTTAAAAAGGACTATAAAAGTTGCCCAAATGCTAGCATAGCAAGGGCAATTTTCGAAGTGGTAGCGCGCGTTATGCCGCGACTTTATCTAAATAGGTGATAATATCGTTTGATTCATATAACCAATTAACTTGGCCATTTTCTTCAATACGCAAGCAAGGCACTTTAATTTTACCACCTTGCTCTAATAATTCTTGGCGATAACCGTGATTATTCTTCGCATCACGCGTATCGACTTTTAAACCTTGTCGCTTTATTGCTCGGCGTACTTTGACACAAAAAGGGCAGGCTTTAAATTGATAAAGCTTAAAGTGGCTGGTTGTTTGATCGAGCATAGCTTGCTCGCCTTCTGGGCGTTTTTTACTACGCGGGGTAAAAATAAAATCAAAGAATAAGATTAAACTACCTAAAAGCCAACGAACTAATTTCATTTTATTACCCTATTTAACAACAAATTTGAGGGCATGGATTTTAGCATAACAGCTAATAAAATAGCATCAAAAAAGCTCAATACCGTCGTCAACAACGTCGGACTCTTGCTCTATCTCCAGTTCATTATAAGCGGTTACTTGGTTACGGCCATTATTTTTCGAGTGATACAACGCAAGATCAGCTTTATGAACTAATGCTGACACCATATCTACTTCACTCAGCGCTAAAAATCCAGCGCTAATAGTTAAGTTATTTATTTGTGGAAATGGGTATTCAGCAACATTACAGCGTACCCGATCAAGTATATTTAGTGCCTCATGCTCATCACTCGCTTGAAACAACACCGCAAACTCTTCACCGCCATACCTAAATATAATATCATCAATTCTAAAACTATCTTTTAACAACCGAGCAACGAGTAAAATAACTTCGTCACCAATAACATGGCCAAAGTTGTCATTTACATGCTTAAAGTGATCAATATCCAACAGAGCTAGAAACCAATAAGACAGCTTCGCAGACGCCCCAGAAGAAGTGATAAATGTGTCACCCGAGATAATCTCTATGACTTTTTTATCAAATGTTTGGCGATTTAAAAGCTCTGTAAGAGGGTCTAACCGAGAGCGATGAATTAATGCCAATTGGTTGGCATAAACGTTAAGCACATGTACGGCAAGCATACAGCTTCTTTCGGGAAGTTTATGTTCCGATTCAACAAGTAAAACGCCAATGACTTCACCTAAGTAATACGCTGGAATATAACTAGTGTAATGACTGGAGGCACTGCTGATGCATACTTTATTTTTTGCCACTTTATTTAAAATGGTCGTAAGTTCTTGACTATCTAATCGCTCCAACAGTGAATCTTGATTGACTAATACCAGTGAGCCATCACTGCCAGAGTATTTATTAATATACAATGCAAATTTTTTAATTGCAGGAAGTTCTATAATTGCAGACAAAAGAGTCCTATCTAAATCAGACTCTTCCTCTTGCTGTGTAATTGAGACTACCCACTCATGCCCGCACGAGTTAGTCATCTAAAATAAACCTAAACAATACATTTAATTAAGTTTAGGTCAGTATTTAAATTTTACTAAATAACTAGGGTCTTATATGCTAAAAAAGTACCAAATCATCACGATGGATCACTTCTGCACCGCAATCAAAATCCAATAACTTAACGATTTCAGTAGAGTGGCAGCCTTTGATTTTATCGACTTCTTGACTATTAAAACGTGCCACCCCACGCGCTACCAGTTGATAGTTTAAATCAACTAAGTCAACTAAATCTCCTCGACTAAACTGACCTTTTGCGATGCGGATACCTTTTGCTAATAAGCTAGCCCCTTGGTGCTTAATTGCAGCCGTTGCACCATCATCAATAACAATTTGACCATTACTTTTTGGCCCGGCTAATAACCACTTTTTACGACCATCGCGAGGGGCTGTTAATTTTAAAAATCGAGTGCCAGGTAATTGCTCACTCATGCAGTTTAAAATAACATTTTTGCCAGCGCCTTTGGCAATAACCACTTCGACTCCTGCACGGCGTGCTATATCAGCTGCTTGCAGCTTAGTTGCCATACCGCCTGTGCCTAAATTTGTGCCACTGCCACCAGCAAGCTGACGTAGCTCATCATCAATATGACTTACTTGTTCAATCAATTGTGCGCTTGCATCTGTGCGAGGATCGCTGGTGAAGAGCCCTTCTTGATCAGTTAATAACAGTAATTTGTCTGCATTGGCTAAAATAGCGACAAGTGCCGATAAGTTGTCATTATCACCCACTTTTATTTCACTGGTTGCAACGGCATCATTTTCGTTAATAATTGGCACAACATCATGACTGAGTAAAGCCGTTAATGTGTCTCTCGCGTTTAGGTAACGATCGCGGTCCTCTAGATCAGCACGAGTTAACAACATTTGGCCGACATTAATACCATATAATGCAAATAAGCTTTGCCAAATATGGATCAGCTGCCCTTGACCGATAGCCGCTAACATTTGCTTATCAATAACAGAGCGGCCACACGGTTTAATGAGTTGTTCACGACCTGCCGCGACAGCCCCACTTGAAACCATCACAACTTGATGGCCTTGCTTTTTTAACTCACTACATTGGCGAACAAGTTCAACCATGTGTGCTTTGTCGAGTTTATCAGTGCCGCCGGTAAGCACACTCGTTCCCAGCTTAACTACTATTACCTGTGCCCTATGCATTGCTACTTACTACACAAAAGATGAAGGATTTATTTATACCAGTTATCGCTTTTTGAACAAGTTAAAAAATTTCATGCTAGGATCGCATTTTAATTTATTCATCTGAATTTAAAGTAAGAGTTCATCATGCCTGCCAGTTTATGTTTAATTATTGCCACCTTTTTATGGGGTAGCTCGTTTATTGCACTCAAGTATGCAATTGCTATTTATGACCCCGCGCTGGTGATTTTTTTACGCATGCTAACAACGCTAATGCTGGCACTGTGTTTATGGCGTTATGTTATTCGTTTTGAATACCGCTCCGGTGATTGGAAGTACCTGCTTGGGATGTCGCTGGCCGAGCCTTGTTTGTACTTTTTATTTGAAGGCCACGCAATGGAATATACCTCGGCCTCACAAGCCGGTGTTATTGTGTCATGCTTACCGATCATAGTGGCTTTTTTAGCGTTTTTTATGCTTAAAGAATACATAAGTAAAGCCATTGTTATTGGTTTTACATTTTGCATTGGTGGCAGTATTTTATTGACCTTACTTTCTCCAACTTCTGAGCAAGCTCCTAATCCACTGTTAGGCAACTTTTTAGAGCTTATGGCGATGGTCTGTGCAGCGTTTTATACCGTGGCGGTAAAGCACTTAACGGCGCGTTACTCACCTTTAACGCTCATTGCTTTACAAGGTTTTAGCGGCAGTTTGTTTTTTGCGCCTTTTTTATTATTCATTGATTTACCAAGTGAAAACCAACACGACTTAACCGCTCTATTAAGTATTTTATATCTTGGTTCGTGTGTGACTTTAGGTGGCTATGGCATGTATAACTACGCCATAAGTAAAGTATCAGTGCTAACGGCAGCGGCCTATTCTAATTTAATTCCTATTTTCACGTTAATTTTATCCGCCATCATTTTAGGTGAAATACTTACATTGGGACAGTGGCTAAGTATTGCTGTAGTTTTTATTGGGGTCATGGTAAGCCAACGCCATCAAGAGCTGGTAGTCGATGTTGATGACGAGACTTTATCGGCTGAAACCAATAACCTTAAATCAGTGCCAGAGGCTAATGAATCAAAAGGGTAACAGGTTAATAAATACAAGCCGCTGCGCTGTAAAAATGCATGTTGGGATTGATGAATTACTTCAACCCCACGCACTTGGTACTGCACAATATTCCCGCTTTGAGTTTGTAAGCTAAACTGTTCGCCCACCTTAACTTTTTGTAAAAAGGTAAAGTGGGTATCGTTATGCCCTGCAATTAAGGCGCCGTGTTCTGAACCAAGCTCACCGCTTGGTAAATAATGGCTTGGCGCAAAGGCTAAATTACGGCCGCTTGCTCCTGCCAAAATCGATAACGTTTTGCCTCGGCTTGGCCAATTAAGTTGTGCTGTGACATAGCTATCAGCGTAAAACCAAGGTTTTACTTGTTCATTCGGTGTAACTAACGCTTGTTGCCATGCTTGCTCAATCAAGTGCTGAGCAAGCCATGCCTTTGCTTGTATATAACTGCCATGCGAGAACAAACCAACACCTAACACCAGGATGAAAACACTAAACCAGAATTTCATTTTTTGACTCTTAAAAAAACAAACCCAGTGAGTAAAATGCAACCCAATAACATGTGTAATCTACTTTGCCCATCAGTTTGCGGCAATCGCATGGTGAGTCCTTGCACTGGTTGATTTGCCACTTGTACATCGTGTTCAGCAGGTGTGTTTATTGCTGTTTGCTCAATCGCGACAAATGCAGTAAACGGGCTTAGTAATTGATGCTCTAAAGCTAGGTTTTGAACTTGCTCTTTTACTATTTGCTTATCGTTATAAAGTAATAACGATTTAATTTTTTGCCGTGCCCATAATCGACTTATGCCCACTGCATTTTGACCTTGCTGTGCATTAAGCTTTAAATTAAGTGGTCCTTGCGCTGTTTGACCAAGTAGACTCACAGCCTCATTGCTTGTTAATTTAATAGCCACCATAACTGGCTCTGAAAAATATAAATCAGGTAACGGTGATGGCCAATACTCAAGTTGCTTATCATTACTTTGCAAAGTTAACTGAGTGATTGCAGGGTGAGCCAGTTTATTAAATAGCTGCTGCATTTTCGGTTGTACGTCATGTGTACTACCAATAAAAGTAAATGTTCCTCGACCCACATCAGCAGCACGTCGCATAAAGTAACTATTTGGTGCACTGCCTATCCCTACTGTAAATAAACGCGTATCACCCAGCTGCATACGAATATGTGTAAATAGTTCAGCTTCGTTACTGACACTGCCATCAGTTAAAAATACCACTTGGCGCACAAAACCATCTTGCTCACTGTTATCAAGCACCGCATCTAACGCACCAGCAATATTAGTACCGCCATCAGCTTGTAGGTTGTAAACAAAGCGCTTGGCTCGGCGCAGATTAAAATCATTGGCTGCAACCGAATGCTTACTCATCGGTGCTACTTGGTCGTCAAACCCTATGATATTAAAGCTATCGTTTGCATCGAGTAAGGATAATGCATAGTACAACGCACTTTTTGCCTGCTCCATAGATTGACCATGCATTGAGCCCGAGGTATCAATTACAAAAACCATTTCACGCGGCAGTCTTTGCGTTTGGGTAAAATGATCATCCGGCGGCATCAGCATTAATAAACCGTAACGTTCACCATTTTCCAACTGCTCAGTAAAATACGCAGCTTGCGCTTGCTCTTTTTGCAGTGGTTTAAATTCCAGTAAAAAGTCGCGGTTAACGGCGTTGCCTTCATCAAGTGCAATTTGATAATGCCCAAACTGAGGATTAGTTACTGCAATTTGGTGGTATTTAGATTCAATATCAACCAATTCCAATCCAACATCGATATTAATAGTTAAACTAAATTTTCCACGTTGAGAATCCGACTCAATTGATTTTTGATAAATCGGGCTGATCCAACCATTAGGGGCTAACTGTGTGTTACCCGCTTTATTATTTTCAGCGTTTGTAGCTGATAATTCGCCATTAAGTGGATGATAACGCGGTGTTATCGTCGTCGGAAACCTAAGCGAAAAAGTGCCACTGCGATAATCAATCACTTCTTGATATTCAAGCTCGATAATAATTGTTTCGCCTGGGTTTATATTAGCGACATTTGTAGTGAACATATTTGCCCGTTGCTGCCTAACGATAGCAGCTTGCTTTCCTGCTTTTTTAGCTTGTTGAAAACGCTGCTCTGCTTGCTCTTTTTTGTCTATTTGGCCTTTAATGATACGCTCGCCAATACGCATAGTCATTGCATGTACCGCACTTTCATCAGGCAGTGGAAATACATAACGCGCATTCACTGCAAACAGGTTTTCGTTGCGGTAATACTGAGTCACAATAACGTGGTTTATCAGACCCGTTACCGTCATTTTTGCATCACTTTGCAATATAATACCCGGCGTTACTGGCGCTCCCTGACTGTCATACATTTTAAGTTCAGGTGAAGCTGCTGCCACAGTGACACTACAAGCACCGAACATAATAAGAATAAAAAGGCTTACCCACGCCTTAAAATGAACACGGGTAAGCACTTTGCTTGGTTTACTCAACATAAAATCACTCCCTTGATGGGTGAGGTTAATAGCGCTAAATTAATTACTCGCAGTTTGAGAGTGATTGCTTGGGCGAGTAGTTAAAGTTACGCGGCGATCAAATACGTTATCTTCATAACTATCGCTATCTGCAACTGTTTGTTGTTCACCAAAGGCGTTCGCCGTTAAGCGGGTATGACTAATGCCTTGTTTAATTAAATAGCTTTGCACAGCAGATACTCGCTGTTTTGACAAGGTTAAGTTAGCTAATTCATCACCCCGTTGATCAGCAAAACCATTTAAATCTAATTGCAATTCAGGTTGGCTTTGTAACAAGCTAACGAGTTGATCAAGCTGACTTGCAAAATGGGGGGCTATTTCACTTGATCCGGTTTTAAATTGAATGGTCATCGCCATTAGATTATTCATTTGCGCCAGCGCCAAACGTTCATTATTTTGCTCAAGATGATCAAGTTGTTCGCTTAACTGCGCATTCTGAGAAAGTACATGATGGTAATCATCCGTTTTATCTTGCATAACAACAAGCGCACGTTGTTGCTCTGCAATTTTATCTTCGGCAACTTCTTTGTCGCCAATTAAGCCACCAGCAAAAGCACCAACAAATGCACCAACTGGGCCGCCGACGATACCGCCTAAAATAGCCCCTGTGCTAAGGCCTATAAGTGTTTCTTGGTGAGTTTCTTTTTTCTCTTCATTGTTTGCATGAGCAAAGTTAGGCGCTGCGAATAAAGTTGCGATGGTGCATGCGATAATAAGTTTTTTCATGATTTATTCCTTTGTACTTAATTGTTTATTCATTTGTTCAGCAAACGTTGGTTGGCATCTGCTGTAATTGGGATGGTGTTATTAAAACAACTGCAAGTGGCAACAAAGGGGAGCAAAAAAGGCAAACTGCTGAGCAATTGTGGCAAAAAAATGGCAATTACCTTTTTGTCAGTACCCAAGGAAAAAAATTAGGTATAGTGCGTATAGAGAATTACAGGCTCGGTTGATTTAAACGGGCTTCGAAGGTGGGAAGAATGAAAAAAATAGCCATTATTGAAGATGAAACAGCCATTCGCGAAAACTACATGGAGATGCTCAGTGCACAGGGATATCAAGTTAGTGGCTTTTGCGATAGAGCAACAGCAGAGCATGCTTTTCAAGACGCACTACCTGATTTAGCCATTGTTGATATTGGCCTAGGCCATGAAATTGATGGTGGTTTTTTACTGTGTCAAACGTTGCGAACGCTGTCTAAAACATTACCGATTATTTTTTTAACCGCTCGTGATAGTGAAATAGACACCGTATGTGGCCTGCGTATGGGGGCTGATGACTACTTAACCAAAGATATCAGCATGGCACATTTAGCAGCCCGCATTGGCGCATTATTCAGACGTATGGAAGCGCTAGAACAACCCGCTGATGAAACCGCTTTAATAAACCGAGGTCCACTGACATTAGACACCAAACGTATGCAAGTATTTTGGCAGCAACAATTAGTTGATTTAACAGTGACAGAATTTTGGATGCTGCACTCTCTAGCACAACGACCAGGGCATGTTAAAAGTCGTAACGAATTGATGAGTGACGCCAAAATTTATGTAGATGACTCAACCATTACCTCCCATGTAAAACGCATTCGTAAGAAGTTTATTGCCCTAGATACTGGGTTTGACTGCATAGATACCGTATATGGTATGGGCTACCGCTGGGAGCAGGTGTAATGCTGCGTTTTGGCCTACGCAGTAAGTTTATATTGCTGTCGTGCTTTTTATTTTTACTGCCCTGGCTCGGTTATGAATATGTATGGGAGATGGAAAAATTTTTACGCCAAGGCCAAGAAAAAACACTCGTAGGCACCACACGCGCACTTGCAACTGCATTACATGAACGTCCCGCGCTGTTTGATTCACAAAGTAACTTTTTAGATCAAGTAGTTAAAGGCCGCGATCTGTATGCCTATAACCTCAGTAATCCGATCCAACTGGATGGTAAGCTATCCGATTGGCAGCCTTATCAAAATTTAATCTGGCATTATGATGAGCGATATTTACAAGGTGATAAAACCGATCATCAAAGCACTGATCTATCTTTTGATCATATGGTAGGTAAATATGGCGAGTTTTTATATGCGGTTTTTAAAGTAACAGATGAGTCACTCATTTATCGCGCTAAAAATAGCTTAAGTTTAACCCGAAACGATCACTTACAAATCATGTTAAAAACCCCCGAGGGTGAATTTAAACACTATATTGTCGCAGCTCGCCAAGATGGCTGGGTCAATGCATTTGATGCACAAACCAATAAACCATTCACTAAAATTCAGGGTTATTTTGCTAGTACTGCCACAGGCTACAATATCGAGCTACGCTTCCCGTTAAGCATGTTAGGTAATAAGCTGGGGTTTGCAATTGAGGATTGGGATACAAATAAGGTTGAACCGCAATTAATGTCAACCTCAAACATTCTTAACCCGAGCGATATAGGATCAGTGCTCGTCCCTTCACCTGAAATAAATCGTATTTTAAAAGGTATGGGCCACAGCGGCAGCCGCATTTGGGTGGTTGATAATCATCACCGCGTACTGGCGCAATCAGGCTCTATCCACCATGCGGATGGCGTCTGGGCTGACGGTATTACCGATAAACCGGCAGCAACTTGGTGGCAACGATTTGAAAAAAATTACTTACATCCACTGTATTACAAAGTGCTTACTCGTCCTGAAAACGAATTTTTGGATACTCTGCACGATGTTGCTGCTATGCAAGGCACTCATATAGCTAAAGCGCTCAGTGGTTCACCTGCATCATCATGGCGACTCACTCCTGATAACAAAGCCGTTATTTTATCTGCTGCCTACCCTATTTGGATCAAAGACAAAGTAATTGGCGCCGTGATTGCTGAAGAAACCACTAATGGCGTTCGGACTCTGCGCAATAAGTCTCTAGAGAAGCTGTTTAATGTCATTTTGGCGGTAATGTTAATCGGCACTGTAACTTTATTCTTTTTTGCATCTCGCATATCAAGCCGTATCAGGCGCCTACGTGATACCGCAGAGCAAGCAATTGATGCACAAGGGCGAGTTACAGGCACTATTAACTATTCAGATTCAAATGATGAAATTGGCGACCTATCGCGTAGTTTTGCCAATATTGTCAGTCGTCTTGGTGGCTACACTAATTACCTAGAAACCATGTCGTCCCGACTATCTCATGAATTAAGAACCCCTGTTGCTGTAGTGCGTAGCTCTTTGGAGAACCTACAAATGCAGCCACAATCTGAGCTCAGCCAAAAATACCTTGATCGGGCCAGTGAAGGGGTTGAGCGCTTAGGCAAAATAATTACCACCATGAGCGAAGCCACCCGTCTTGAGCAAAGTATTCAAAGTAATGAGCCTGAGTTATTTGATTTGCAAAAAGTAATTAGCGGTTGCATGCAAGGCTATCAACTCACTTATCCGCATCATGCTTTTAAACTCGATATTCATGATGCCCCAATGCCTATGCTTGGTGCGCCTGAGTTTATCGCGCAACTACTCGATAAACTTATCAATAATGCGCTGGAGTTTAACCTTGATGATCATGCTATCAGCATCACTTTACAAAAAGATGATAATAATGCTGTGCTGGCCGTTAAAAATAAGGGCCCGTTACTGCCAGAAGGGCTCGCTGAGCATATTTTTGACTCAATGGTATCAGTACGTAGCCAGCAACTGCAGCAGCAACCGCATTTAGGTTTGGGTTTATACATTGCCCGTTTAGTATGTGAATATCATAAAGGCAGTGTAACGGCACTCAATAATCAACAAAATGATGGCGTAGAATTTATTGTTCGATTGCCATTATCTAAAGACATAACTCAAAAGAGCTGATAGTTACACTTCTACACAATTTGCTCAATAAGTATTCACTTATAATTCAGCCTCAGCAGCATAAGCTGGCTAACATTAAACATGAGGGCTGAATTAGGAGGTTAGAATGCAAACTGTATTAAAACGCGAAGAAATTGATTTTATATTCGAACTCTACCGCCATGAGCAGCAAGAAGATGGTAGTTACACTGATAATGAAACCGATACTAAAAAGCTTGATTCAGCACAAGGTAGTGACATTTTCCAACCAAGTTATTTGACCTAAACGCGGTTTGCTCATTACAATGGCGCACCTTGAAAAAGCTATGCCAGACAATGAAAAGCCACTCAGCCAAAAAAGAACTTATTTTACTCCCTATTCTGCTTATTGTGATTGTACTTTGCGTTGCAGGGCACTTTTTATTACAAGCGAGTTTCGCTGACAGCAACCTCACTGAGTACTTGCTCGCAGCACTGCCTTTCGCCATGTTTGGCTTTGTTATTATTGCTTTTAAGATTGCTAGTAAGAGTGAAGATAAAGAACGCCAAGAGCAAAGCGACAACGATTAGCCGCTTACTTAAACCCCGGCTTATAAAATATGATAACCAAACCAATCAGGTTTGATTTTTTGAGATTGTCCACTTGGCGTCAGCTTAATATGTAATTGGCTATCAAGTAAATCAATAGCAAAGCAGTCATCCACATCATGCAAGTCATCTTTATGCAAATGACTTAAACCCGCTAACAAATGCTCTTTAGCCCGTTGTTTAGCTTGCTCAGCGTTATCTGCTACATACAAAGCAAAATCATGTTGTTCAGCTAGGCTATCAGCGCGATACGCACCTAAATTCACAAAAAACAGTTTTTCTTGCTGCGCAACAGGCTGTTCTACAACCTCAACTTGATAGCCATCAATGTGCTTTATTGCCATAAAGCTGTCCATATGCACACTGTTTTTATCACCAACCCATTGGCTTTTAAGTTTTGTATAGCACTGCTCTATTGATTCACCTACCACAAATCGCACATCGTGCATTTCTATATGGCAACCCTGAATTCTGCCACCCAAATACACCATAAATAACTGCATTCTTACCCCTACAAAATATTATCAACATCAATGTTGTGTTTCTTTATTAGCTTATAAAAATCAGAGCGATTTCGTTTTGCAAGCTTGGCTCCTTCTGCCACATTACCGCCCGCCATTTTTAACGTATTTATAACGTAATCACGTTCAAACTCTTTTTTAGCGTCGTTTAGAGAAAGCGGCTCGACATTGGTTTCATTACTGTTCAGCGCACTTTCAACCAGATGTACTGAAATCACTTCACTAGGTGAAAGAGCCACTACTTGCTCAACCACATTTTGCAATTGGCGAATATTACCCGGCCAATCGTAGCGGACTAATGCATGCATGGCGTCAGTAGCAAACCGCTTTTGTGTTTGCCCCATACGTTTTGCAATCATGGCACTAAAGTGTTGCGCTAGTAAGCTAATATCTTCACGGCGCTCTTTTAGCGCTGGTAGTTTAAGGTTCACAACATTTAAACGGTAGTATAAATCTTCCCTAAACTGCTGGTTTGTAATCGCATCAGGTAAATTTTTATGTGTTGCAGAAACAATTCGCACATCAATCGGTATTTCTTCTTGAAAACCCACTGGGCGGATAATTTTTTCTTGTAATACACGTAATAACTTAACTTGTAAGTTTAATGGCATATCACCTATTTCATCTAAAAATAACGTGCCTCCTTGCGCTTGTTGAAAAAGCCCTTGATGATCTTTTACAGCCCCTGTGAACGCACCTTTTTTATGACCAAACAGCTCTGATTCAAGTAACTCCCCTGGCACTGCGCCGCAGTTAATGGCTACAAATGGCCCTTCACTAACATGGCTATGTTGATGAATAGCATTAGCAAGTAGCTCTTTACCTGTCCCGCTAGCACCGGAAATAAGTACATTAACCTGCGTTGGACCTAGTAACTTTACTTGCTCAAGTAAATGCAGCATCGCGCCGCTACGAGTTACAATGGCGCTGCTTGAAGCTTGGTCTTCACCATTTAACCCATGAATTTCAATAGCTTTTGCAAGACTGTCAAATAACTCGTCTTTATCAACGGGCTTGGTAATAAATGCAAAAATACCTTGCTTCGTGGCCTCTACCGCATCGGGGATTGAGCCATGGGCTGTCATCATAATAACGGGTAAAGCAGGATAGCGGCTTTGCAGCTGACGATGAAGTGCCATACCATCCATTTCGTCCATGCGTAAGTCGGTAATAACGGCATCAAACACATGGCTTTTAAGTAATTGCAGCGCCGCCATACCACTTTCACAGGTTGTGACTTGATAACCTTTAGATTCAATACGAATAGACAGTAATTTAAGTAAGCTGGCATCATCATCAACTAATAGAACGCGGGCATTTTGAGGTGATTGAGTCGACATAATGTTACTGCTCCTTGGTTTCTTCGCGTAACAGCAGTTGCTGTTCAATTGCAGCTAATGACGATAAGGTTTCTTGCATTTTATCGCTCAACGCCTGTTGTTGTTTTTTCGCATTAATTTGCTGTTTAATTTGCTGCTTCTGCAACCACCAATATTGTTTAATATCATCGGGCCAATAATAAGCTTGATCAAGCTTTAATAGCTTAGTTAACACTTCTTCAGGGGCCAGGGTATTATTTTTACAGCTAAAATTAAAAAATTGCTGAATATCTTTCGCACCTACAAACTCCTTGTTATCTGTTGCAACATTAAAACCTCCACACGCTTTTGCATGCCAACCTATTAGAACATCAGCGGGCGGATAGAAAGGGTCCGTTTTTGGTCTCGGCTTTGGGTTTGGTAATGCATCGCTTGATTGCGTATGGGCCATAGCCTCAGGTTTAGGTTTAGTTTCAGTTACTTCTTGCTGTACAGTTTCATCTGTTAACTCACAGCCTGTCAGGCCAATACTGGTGATGCAAACCAATAAGATGGTCTTAAAGTGCACGCCCATGTTAGCTAACTCCTTTGGTTTTATTTATTGGTATTTGAATAATAAAACGACACCCGCTTGGTTCGTTATGCTCTACTTTTAAAGTGCCCAGTAATTGCTCTACTGATTCTTTGACAATGGTTAGGCCTAAACCACTCCCTTGAACCGTGGTATCTTTGGCGTTTTTTCCTTGGTAGAAAGCACTAAAAATTTGTACTTTGTCTTGCTCTTGAATACCACAACCTTGGTCGCTCACTACCATTACTAATTTACCTTCTGATTGAGATAATCCAATATTGACACAGCCACCACTATCGGAGAACTTTAAGCCATTGGAAATTAATTGTATCAATATCATTTCTATTAGCTCAGCAGCCACCGCAATGGGTTGAGCAGGTAAACTTGATTGCCAGCTCAATGTTTGTTCGCGTGCTAATAAGCGGTGCTCAAAATGGCTATTAATTTTATTAATTAGATGAGAAAACTCAATTTCATTGATACTGTCTTTGCTGGTACGAATTGCGTTATAGCTTAATAAGCTATCGATCATAGTGCGTAAACGCAGCATACTTTGTGTTATTAATTCAAGTACGGCTTGCTGTTCCTTGTTGATAGGCCCAACAATCTCGTCGCTTAGCAAATCAGTGCCTTCGACCATAGAGGCAAGTGGTGTTTTAAGTTCATGGGTTACATGACGTAAAAAAGTGTCTTTTTGCTGTTCAAGCATATGCAGTTGCGCTTGTACCCATTGTAATTTATTTCCTAACTCAACAAGCTCTGCTGAGCCTTGCACCGCAATTTTTTGCTGCCAATGCCCTTGCCCTAGTTTATCAATAACTGATGTCAGGCCTTTTAAGCGACCACTTATACGCCATAAAAAGCCGCCACTCACTAACAAGGTTAACGGTATAAGTGCCACTAACCAGTTAATAAATGAGTTTTGTAGTACCTTTAGTTGCTGTTGATTATCTGTTATTTTTTTTTCGTTTTGGTCGCGTAGCCATAATGTTTGCTGTGCGACAAGTTCGCTCACTGGTATGAATAATTGAGCATCTTGTAAGTTTTCAGTTACCAACTTTTGGTGAGCTGTGGTGAGTTCATCATACAATTTTTGCCATTGCTGCTTATAGTTTTCCCTTGCGCTTAAAAATATTAATTCATCGACACTTTGTAACGACGATTGCCACTTATCAATTATTAACTCATCTAATGAAGCACTTTTAAGCACCCAGTTTTGGCGGGTAGCACGTTCTAGGCTATTAAGATCTTGTTTCAGATTATTAAAGGATTTAGATATTTGGTAGTTATCACTCACTATTTGCTGGGTTACAGCAAGTTGCTTATTAAGTGCATTCAAAAATACGATAACAACTAACGATAAAGGAAGGAGCGAAAGTAACGTACTAAATAAAAATTGCCCTATCAAGTTTGGCCGCCACGCTAAAATTGCTTTATATTTTTGTGCAAACGAGGCTGGCATATTTACTCCTAAACTCTAATCTCATCATTATTAACTAGCCTACTTATACACTAGCTGAATCAATATACCCAAGCCATGACAACCTGTCAGTTGTATTTGACTTGACTATAGACATATTGAATAAAACCGATACAGCACTGCAGTATAAGCAATGCCGCTAGATTGAGACAAGCTAATATATTGTTTTTTCAATAAAAGTTCTACTTACCTTTACTCCTGTTGCAAAAAAGACACACAACTAAGTAGATTTTTCTTACCTATTTACAGTCAAACCAACTAAACCTCTGATTTTAATAGGTTATCAATTTTGGCACTGATCTTGTTATGTATTAATCAGAGATATTATTAATAAGGAAATCAAATGAAAGTAATTACATCACTAGGAATATATTTAAGTGCATTAATTAGCTGCAATGTATTTGCATTAGACGCACAGGCCACATTTGCAGAGCTAGATAAGGATAGCAATGGCACATTAAGCGAAAGTGAAGCCTCTGAAGACGCTGTGTTACATGAAAGCTTTGAGCAAATAGATAAAGACCAAAATGGTCAGATTTCGTTTGCCGAATTTAAGCAATTTCTTCAATAAGGAGAGTTTTATGAAACAATTACTTGCTGCTTTTTCGTTGCTTCTTTTGGCCAATAGTGCTTCGGTTTTAGCATCTCAATTAAACGTGAGATTTGCTCAACTTGATACTGACTCCGATGGTGTAATTTCATTACTTGAAGCTAAACAAAATGATGATTTATTTAAACAATTTAGTGATCTTGATGAAAACCAAGATGAAGTACTTTCTGAAAAAGAGTTTACTCAGTTCAAAATTTAAACCGCATTAAAGTATTTGCCATAATCCCGGAGGGAGTGTGTAAATGGATTTATTGTTGGGACTTAAATTATGGCAAATGCTTTACTCTTATTGCTTTACAGCTCAATTAAAGGAATTAATTATGAAAAACATAATGGTTTTTTGTAGCTTGCTAGTAGGGTTCAGCTTCAACGCTTTGGCACTTGACGTGAAGCAAAGGTTTGATCACTTAGATAAAAATAAGGATGGCTTTTTAACACATGCAGAGCTAGAACCTCAGCCACAACTACTTAACAGCTACTCTAATTGGGATAAAGATCGCGATAACCGAATTTCCTTACTTGAGTTTAAACAATTTTTAACTAACAACTTATATTAACCGTATGAATAAACTTAAATAGACTCTTTTAATGGCATTACTCACAACCAGTTGTGGCAGTTTTGCAACAAGTAACCGCATAGCCGAACAATTCAAAGCATTGGACAGAAATGATGATGGCTTATTAACTCGTTCAGAGTCAGCCAAAGACCCAGCCCTGTGGTCACGCTTTAAAAACTACGACTCAGATAAAGACAACCGACTTTCACTAGCTGAGTTTACTGTTTATCTTAATCAATGACCCTTTCATTCAAAACCAAGATAACCCACAAAGTAAAAAGCTCTGTGGGTTAATCTGTCTTTAACTTAATTTAAAGTATTCCACCTGCTCTAATACAGACTGACTTTGCTGTGCAGTTTTAGTACTTGTTTCTGCTGTTTGCTGAGATATCTCTGCGGTTTGCTCTGTCAAAGTATGAATAGTATGCATATTCTGACTAATATCAGCAGCCACCGCAGATTGCTCTTCTGCAGCAGTAGCAATTTGTTGTGTTTGATCATTTACTTGGTTAATCATCTCCATGATTTCTTTAAGCAAACTATTACTTTCATCCATTTTATCTTCGGCTTGTGCCGCAACACGTGTACTATCAGCCATCATAGTAACTGCATTTTGACTGGCTGAACGTAACTGTCCGAGCATAGTTTCGATTTCATTAACTGAGCTGTGAGAGCGCTGTGCTAAAGTTCGTACTTCATCGGCCACGACTGCAAATCCGCGCCCTTGCTCACCAGCTCTAGCCGCTTCGATGGCTGCATTTAAAGCAAGCAAATTAGTTTGCTCTGAAATATTACGTATTACATCCAAAATAGTTTCAATTTTGCTGGATTCACTTTGTAGTTTATCAACCACTTCTGACGTGTCATTTAAGGTGCCAAGTAAATGGCTTACCGCTTCTTTCGTTTGTTCTGATGCCTCTAAGCCACTGCTAGCAAGTTTCATCATGCCATCAGAAGCCGTTGCAGACTCAGCCGTATTAACCGCGATACTTTTACTTGTCACTGATAACTCCTCTATCGCTGTAACCGCTTGAGTTGTATGATCAGAAACTTCAGATGTAGCGCCTTGAATTTGCGTATTTGCAGTAAGTAACTCACTGCTGTGATTATTAACTTCTCCAACGCTATAATAAATGCTAATCAAAGTAGTATTTAAATGAGCAATCGTCGCATCAAGTGTTCGACTCAAATCAGCCACCTCATCTTCACCGGCAACCGCTGAGTACTGATCTAACTCACCGCGTTGCAAAGCGTGTGCGCTTTGACTTACGACGGTTAAACCTTGCACAACTTTTTGCGACAAAATATGACTAAATAAAATAGCTAAGCCGATAGCAATTACAATTGATAGGTAAAATATATTATTGGCAAAACGAATAGAGTCTTGCGCCGCCTGCTGTGACTGATGAACTTGTGCGGTGTTGGCTTGTTCAAAGCGTTCGAAAAACTCTGTCAAAGCTAAATGCGAATCAACAAATTCACGATAAATTGAGTATTCAGCTTTATTATCTGACGATGACTCCATTGCCTGTTTAAAGTTCAGAGCGGCAGCTTCATAACGCGTTGAATAGTTTTTTAACTTTATCAATAAGTTTGCATCACCAATGTATACCTGATTGATTTGCTCAATTAAAGGACCTGTCTTCACGATATTATTGTCTATATTACCCAGTAGTTCAGGTGCTTGCTCATTTAGCCCTAATAAATATACGACTTGTAAACCACGAATATCAGCTATAATGCCGTCTTGAGCTTCTTTAAGCTCAGCGCTAAGTTTACTGACCATAAAATTATGTTGATAAAATCTATCAAACCCATTTGCGATTTGATTATTTGCAACCTTAATAAATATCATTGCAATAATAAAAATAATGCAAATTATGGCAGATAACAAAATAAATTTACTGCGCATTGCCAGTTCGTTGAGTTTCATGCTAGTTCCGACTTATTCATTATTTTAACGTTAATTCATAAGCATAGCCGATAAGCATCAATATTATATAATAATTTATTAAATATTTTGCTGGTTGTTCATTCTCTGATAGTGTTTATAAATCACTCGTTAAAAAGATAATTAACAATGAAGCACTTACTTGCAATAGTACTTTTAACTCCTTTGTTTGCTTTCGCTGATACGACAGTAATTTATAACGCAAATGGCTATACTCCGACCTACAAAGGTAAATTAAAACAATTTAGTACGCTTGTAATAAAAGATGGAAAAGTTGTAAAAACAGGTAACGATGAACTAAAAAATAGCTTTCCTCGCGCCCCCGCGTTTGATGCACAGCAAAAAACATTACTGCCAGGTCTGATAGATGCACATGGCCATGTTATAGGTCTTGGGAAAAACTTATCACAACTCGATTTGCGCGGTAGTGACTCTATTAAAAGTATTCAGACTAAATTAGCAAGCTTTGCCAAAAATAAGCAGGGCTGGATTATCGGCCGCGGTTGGAATCAAGAATTATGGCCTAACAAGCAATTCCCGACGGCTGCTGATTTAGATCTAATCGTTAAAGACAAACCCGTTATACTGTCTCGCGTTGATGGGCACGCAATATGGGTTAATAGCAAAGCCATGGAGCTTGCAGGCATAACAGCTAAGACACTGACACCTGAAGGCGGCGAAATTATCAAAACAGCTACAGGCTCGCCAAATGGTATTTTTATCGATAAAGCAGAGAGCTTAATCAATGCGGTCATTCCCAAAAGCTCCGTGCAATCGACTAACCAAGCCCTGGACATGGCTGGGGAGCACCTTTTAAGCTTAGGTATTACCTCTACTCATGATGCAGGTATCGATAAGCAAACATGGCAGATCTATAAGCAACGAGCTGAGCAAGGTACGTTACCACTGCGTATTGTGGCTATGTTAAGTGCAGCGTCCCCAGAGCTTGAAACCATGCTTAAAGCTGGACGCTACAAAGACTTGCATGATTACATGTTAATTCGCAGTGTAAAAATATACGCTGATGGTGCCCTTGGTAGCCGAGGGGCAGCCCTACTTGCTGATTATGCCGATAGAAAAAACCATCAAGGTTTGATGCTAGAAGATCAGCAAAAGTTAGAGCAGCTTTTTACCCTTAGCTTTGAAAATGGCTTTAGCGCAAATACCCATGCGATTGGCGACAAGGCGAATCAAATTGTGTTAAATGCCTACGAAAATGTATTTAAAAAAACCGGCGGTATTTTATTACGAAACCGAATTGAGCACGCGCAAATAGTGGACCCAACTGATATCCCACGCTTTAAAACGCTAAAGATTATCCCTTCAATGCAACCTGTGCATGCCACCTCAGATATGCATATGGCAGAGCAACGACTAACTGACTCACAACTGGCTGGCGCCTATGCGTGGCGAACCTTCTTAGAGCAAGGCTCTGTAGTCGCCGCTGGCTCTGACTACCCTGTTGAATTAGCAAACCCGTTTGATGGGCTATATTCCGCCATAACTAGAATGGATCATAATCAATTACCTAAAAATGGCTGGCGTGCAGACGAAGCACTAACACGTGAAGAAGCACTTAATGCTTTTACATTAGGTGCTGCATACGCTGCGCATCAAGAATTTAAATTAGGAAGCTTAGAGCAAGGAAAGTGGGCTGATTTTATTTTAATCAATAAAGATTATTTTAAAGTACCGATTGAAGATATATTTAAAATTGAAGTAGAGCAAACATGGATTGCCGGCGAGCTGAAATACAAAAAAACCGATTCAGCAGAATAAAAACTACTCTGCTGGTTTTGACTTTTGCTGACTCAACTTAACTAAATGGTAAATATTAACAAAAGTAAGTACACCATTTGTAATTGCCACAGGCCAAGCTGAAATCACAATACCGTAAAAAGTAAATGCAACACAGCCCGCTAAATTAAACCAGCGTAGCTTTACAACATCACTCATAGTAAGAGAGGCAACAAGCAAAGCCGAGGCAATATAACCTAAATATTCCCAACTCATTTGTTCTCTCCAATACTTTAGGTTAGCATTATAGGTAATGCTATTTTACACTCTATGAAACAGTGTAATCGCGGTATAAAAAAGCTAACTTACTCAAAACCCAAAGTAACCTCAAAAGGCTTACTTTAATAATCATTACACGGGATATAAAGGTATCAAACCTATTTTGGTCATAATGACTCAAAACAGGTTAGTAAGTTAGCGTAAATTCTTAGAGTCTTAATGCTACCGTCATTAAGGTGTAATAAATAGGACAATTGTCCGAAGAGCATACTTGATGTTTCAATATCATTTTTCTAGTTATTTGGTTGATCAACTTTTAACATTTGCAGGTAGTCGCTATCAGCAATCAAAAAAAGAAGTACTGATCCATCAAGATCAACCTCTGAGCAAATTAGTTTTGGTCAGAAGCGGGACTATATCGTTTAGCTATGATGTGGGTAATGGTCGGCGCCTATTATTAGGCCAACTAGATTGTAACAATACTTTGATTGGTGAAATTGAAGCACTTAATAATAATCCATGTATCTATACGGTTACGTGCTTTAGTGATGTTAGTTACAACTTAATTGAGCTTAAACACTGGCGTGCATTGTTGCTCGACAAACCAGAGTTAAGCTTATATACAGCACAAACTATTGCCGCAAAATTTCAAGAAAATCAAAAAATAAACCTTGATAAACTACTGCTTCCGCTAGGCTACAACATTGCAAAAGACTGTTTATTACGCGCAGAAAACAATAACCCAACTCTACTTAGAGCATACCCAACAGTAAATGCAGAGGCAGAGCGATTTGCCACAACTGAGCGAGCATATCGACGAGTTGTTTCAGAGCTGGTTGAAAAAGGATTAGTTGAAAGAGCAAACGGCGGTTTAAAGGTAGTAGACCTAGACAAACTAAGTGATTACGTAGAGAGTTTTTCACAAATTTGAGAAAGCTAACTCTTCTTTTATCAAAAAAGGAACGCTTTTTAGCTTTTCTTTATTAGCTCTACATAGTTTTGCAACATTTATATATCAAAATGACGATGTTAAGTTTTACATGGTATGCGATTTACATTAGCATATACTTATACGGCGCTAAGCAATCAATAGCATTTCTATTGTAGAGCTCAAATTTAAAGTAGCGCCGGTTACAATTTTTTTATTTATTTAATGAAAGTATATATAATGTTCACTTGACGTATATATAATGTGCGCTTATCCTTCATTAACTAATTATGTATCATAGCAAGAGTACCATTTTCCGGAACTTTGAGTGATACATTTAGAACTGCAATTAAGTCTGTTTACTTTAAAGAGAAAGGAAAGAAAGGTAACGATTATGGGAAATAATAAATTCAAGCTAACCAAGCTAGCGCTAGCTCTTGGCCTAACAGCGAGCTTAACAGCTTGTTTCAGTGACAACGATAACGATGATTATGTTGAACCAGAAATACCTACACCAACACAAGATGTGGCATTACCTCCCACTGACCAAGTTGTTGCACAACAACCAGGTTCATTAACTGTTGTTGTTAGGGATATCAAAGGTGAGCCAGTCGGTACTGAGGAAGCACCTGTAACTATTACACTTAAAGGTAGTAGTTCTGATGTTTTACTTGGCCTGGATGGTGAAGCATTACCAGAATCTCTAACAATCTCTAATGGCTCAGGCTTGTTTGCCGCAGCTGTCACTGATATTTCTTCAGAGCTAACTTACAAAGTTAATGTTAAAGCGCCTGGCTATTTTACAAACAACACTGTAATCGTTGTAAATAATGAAGAATCTAATGTCAATGCAACTGTTAAACTTACTCCTCGTAATTTAAATTTAGATGATGTTGATATTGCTGTTGTTTCTGCTGAAGAAGAGCTTTCAAGCCTTGCAGCGGATGGAGTGACTGTAGATTACACGGATGGTACAATTCAAACATCCGACAACATGCCTCTTACATTTACACGTTCTGTAGATAAAGAAGAAGCGAATACTGATGCTGGTGGTGTTAAAGTTTCTATTCCTAGCGGTTCTCAAATGCGAGACGCAAATAACGAACCTCTTACTTCAGCTCCTAAACTAGCTGTTAGCTTCTTTAGTAATGAAGCTACAACAACAGCAACTACAGGAACTTCTGGTGTTGATTCTACTCTTGATTATTTCCCTGGCGGCTTAAACCTAGCTGTTCCGGTAGATGGTGATACAACTCAAGGTGCTTTCACAACAGGCGGTTTTGTTGCAATTGAATTAACTGATGAAGATGGCAACAAAGTTAAAAACTTCGGCGATGGCAATAACATTGAAGTAACAATGCAAGTTGATAAAAACACTAATAATGTTTGTCCAATGGTTTATTCAGGCAGTTTAGAGGATGTTGAGGCATTTGCCACTGCAAGTGCTAATGCTACAAATGGTGCATACTTTAAAGACGGCGCCTGTGTTGCTTCTTCTACTACTAAATATTCAACTATTCAAATAGACGAAAATCATATAATTCCAGTTTGGAGCTATGATGAAGATTTAGATGAGTGGACATTTGAAAGTTACGGTGTTACTAAAGAAAATGCCGACAACCCTAAAGTTTGGGATGTTGTTGTAAATGTTGATCACTTATCATACTGGAATTTGGATTATTTTAACTGGCGTGAGCCTAATTTCGGCCAATGTGCTAATAACAAAGCTACTTTTGATATTAAATTCAATGACGGCTCATCTAATACGATTCCATTCGATTTATTAGTTGAATCACAAGCTGGTGGCTACCGTGTATTGAAATCTGGCTATGAGTTTTCATTTTACGATACAAATACCATATATAACCCGCCTGCATTTGCTGTAAATATGCAATTCTTAAATGATGGTGAAAATATTATTGATGGTATTGAAGGCGATGCAAATAACCCTGTAGATGCTACAACATCAACTTTAAAAATTGATGATATTTGTGCTCTTGAAGGTAAAACGATTGTTTTAAACACGGCTCCTATTTTACCTGTAGCTCAGCCAGTTAAAACTAGCTTAGTATGTAATAACGAAGAACCTGACGTGGTGTTGCCTGCACCTACAGCAACCTCTTCTATCGTTTATTTTTACCAATCTGGTGCTTACAAAGGCTATGCATATACTGATTCAAGCGGTAACGCTTCTAAGAACTTATTACCTGGTGATTACACAGCCAGCGCTTATAACTTCACTACTGGTCAATATAGCAATTTAGATTTCACGGCCTCAGCTTCTGAGACTGTAAATATTGAGTTCCCAGTTACCTGTGAGGTTGTAGAACAACCAATCACAGGCTCTGGTTCTGGTTCTTAATACAAAGTCTAATTAAATAAAAACCGCGCTTAGTCGCGGTTTTTTATTGCCATAATTTACATTCTACTTTCGGTTCTAAAAGTTTATTGCTACATTATGGGCACTGTGCTTTATGGATTTAAAGCTATACATTTAAACTACTTGGTTGATAACGTGATAAACAATAAAACAGCTTTCGCAACGGTTTGCGTACTTTCTACAACTTCATTATCTGCGACAGAACAAAGCATTACTCATGAAGTAGCTTACAATGGATTTACAGGTCTATTTAACACCCCATCTGCTGAGGTTTTAAAAGCTGGTGAAGCTAATATTGGCTATACCAACCAACTAGAGAATAAAGGCAGCTACGCTGATGGTCATAATTTCACTTTCTCAGCTGGTTTACTTGAAAATTTAGAAGTTGCGGGCAGAATTACTGCTTCGAGTATGAATGACAATTTATTTAGCTATGAAAATAAAGGCCAAATTAGGGATCTTTCCTTTAATGCTAAATATCAATTACCTTATATCCCTGAAGACTGGTTTAGCATTGCCCTAGGTGCTAAAGATATTGGCGGGGCAGCAAACAATTATGAGGCCTACTACCTTGTTGCATCTAAAGAATGGTGGGATTTTCGTTTCAGTGCTGGAGTTAGTCACTCAGATACACTAACAGGGCAGCTAGACGGGGCGTTTGCAGGTATTGAATATCAGCCTTTGTCTTGGCTAAGTATTTTAGCTGAGCATGATGCTGAAGCATTTAATATGGGCGCCAGAATAACGATTCCTAAAAAATACCTTTACAATTTTGCTTCAATATCAATAAATAGCCGATTATATTCAAATACAGACCTTTCTGAAAAAGATAATTATTGGGGAGTTAATGTAAATATTCCACTAAGCGATGAAGCGCAAGCAAACTATACTAAACTAAAACCTGCGCCAAGACCCGTTCAAGATATAGCAGCAACCTCGACAAACATTAAAAGTAAAGCAACGGTAACAACACTACCTTCTAATATAAATGCATCGCCAGCACAGCAAACACCCTCGGCAAATCAAATTAGCAATGCGAAGAATGTCACAAAATCGATTTCTTACGGGAATAATAAGAACTATCAGCTTGATAGCCTTCAGAATAGCTTAATAAATGATGGTTTCGAAAATATTCGTGTCGGTATCAGCGAGGCAAATAACATTATTGTTGAATTCGAAAACTCTGTATTTAACCGCAATGAAATAGATGCCATTGGTTTGGTTATTGGTCGAATTACTGAGCATTTCACCGAACAAGACAATGAGTTTATTGTTCGTTTATCTAAACTCGATACTGCACTGCTTCAAGTCAAGGGTAAAATAGATAATTACCAACGCTTTTTAGAAGAAAATATTACCCCTGATTTGCAAATAAGTAACCAGTTCTCTAATAAAGAAGAAACAAACATCATATGGGCTGAATCAACAGAAAACTCCAGTCCATACCTAGTACCTAGAGTAACATTTTCCCCTTCTTATGCAGCACACTATGCCACAGAGCTTGGCGTTTGGGACTATTCACTCGCAGTACAAGCTGATTTAAACATACCTATTTGGAAAGGTGCAGGGATCAACTTAACTGGACAAGTACATGTTACTGATAGTGATGATTTTGAGAAAGGAGAAGCTTTTAGCTCTCGTAGGAAGGAAACGGGGCTAACTAGAGCGGTAGCTTATCAAACTTTTGCTCTACCTTACGGCTTCTATAATCAAACTCAGTTCGGACTATTTCAGGATTACTTCGACTACATAGGTTTAACGAATGAAACTGCTTGGCTAAGCCCGGCAGGCCGCCATAAGCTTAAAGCCAAGTTCGCTGTTCTAGAATATAAAGATTATGATACACGTAAGCGCGACTATGCACTTGCTAGTTACCGTTATTTATGGGCAGAACAAGATCTTTCATTCCATATCACTGGTGGCCGATTCTGGAATGATGATAATGGTTATAAACTTGAGGCTAAATTTTGGTTTGGTGATGCAAACCTATCACTAATTTACAGTAACACCGACGTTCAGAAAGTGGGGCTTGCTTTTAGTGTTCCACTATCTCCTCGCAAAGATATGACTGCCGGTGACTGGCAAATAAAAGGTGATAATAGCTGGAGTCAAACTGTAAGCACTGTAGTTGGTAATGATGTAAACCTGATTAACACTACAAGTGCAACAACACCGACTTCTTCTATTGACCTTGATAAGACTTTCTTAAACCAAGATCGTATGTCTAGTAGCTATGTTTATGCTCATCTTGCACGCTTAAAAGAAGCGTTTGAAACGTATAAGTAATAATGAGTAAGTTTGCTAACTCATAAGTAATAAAAAAGGCCTTAACAGGCCTTTTTTATTACTAACTCGAAGTTTAATCTAGCTCACGATAGAACTAGCTTAATTTGTAAATGTATTAGAATTACTTATCGAGCAATATGTCATGGATCTTTGCAAGATCAGTCTTACCTTCGATGATCTCATCAGGCGTTAGCCCTGAAAGCTCATGTGGGAATACTAACCACTCATCTGATTCATGAATGTAGTAATCAGGTTTCATATCAACCTTGGTATTCTTAGGCTTATAGTATGGGCATGCAACACGAATATCTTTAGGTAAGTTTAAACGCATAAGCTCAGAAAGCTTTTCTTTCAGAGCGAAAATACTACGGCCTGAATCAAAAACATCATCAACAATCAGTAAAGAATCACCCGCATTAGCTTTTTCAATAATGTAATGTAAGCCATGAACTTTGATTTCTTTTGACTGTTGATTAATACCGTAATACGAAGAAGTACGCACTGCAATATGATCCGTTTCTATACCTTTGTAGTCATAGTATTCTTGCACTGCAATACCAATTGGAGCACCACCACGCCAAATACCAATTATAAAGTCAGGACGGAAACCGTCTTGGTAAACTTGTGCTGCAACGCGAAAAGAATCTTCAAGTAATTGTTGCGCCGTGATGTAAGTCTTATCAGACATAATAGAAACCCCAGTGTAAGTAGTTCAATCAAGTGTAGTCTAAGCAAGACTAAGTTAACCACCTGAAAAGCTGTGGGGCGAGATTTTATACTAATTTGAGCGCAAAATCTTGCTTCAGAATAATTTAATCACTATTAGCAGGCTTGGCTTGACCCGTAAGTGATTTAAGTTAGGATAGATTAAAAAGGTTATGAGGGAATCACAATGGATGAATGTATAAATCAACTCACTCAGCAATTACAGCAACATCAATTACAGTCCATTGTTGATGACTTTCCTAAATTATCTGCGCAGCAGCAAAGCATGCAGTTACTTCTCTTATATCAAAGTGCACAAAGGATGGATGTAAAATACAGCTACTTACAAAATGTTGCGACCCGTATTTTAACTCATCACCCTCTCCCCAAACTTTTGATAAATCAATTCAAAGAGACAGATCAACTAAGCTTTTTTACTCCAGGGCTTAAATTCAATAAGGGTTTTGCCCTACAAAATGATACAAAAAATAATGTCATACACAGTTTATTTAGCCGCTGCGATGGTGAAAAACTGCCATTTAATTATGTGCGCTCGCTCATGTTATTTGAAAGTAACGAGACTCTATTATTGGCATTAACGCAGTATAATAATCAAGCACTGACACCGGTGGCTAGTTATATAACCTGTAACCTTAGCCAAACTAGTTTGCCTAAACATGAGTTTTCAGCGCTGCTCGCTTTAATGGAAGTAGAGTTAACACAAAATAAAGAGGTCAACACCACTGCTTTTTTAAAAGCCTTAGTCGCGCTAAAAAACACACTTCATAACACTCTCAATGAATACACTATTTTACTGGCAAGTGCTTATTTACGTTGTAAAACACATCAGCTTGAAAGCTATTTAGTCCGATAAATAGTATTCAATGGTGGTTACCACACGTACTTTTTTTAGTTGTGGTGTGTTTGAATCTCTATTTGAAATACTAAACTGACCCTGTCGAGCTGATTTAATTTTGCCTAATTTAGATTGTGAATCTTTTGCAAACTTAATTGCTACTTCCCGTGCCTTTTCAGTGGCTTCTTGCACCATTACAGGCTTAACATCATTGAGCCCAGTAAATAAGTATTCAATACGAGTCTCGTAGCTATCTTGAACTATCGCGATGCCTTGTTTAGCTAATTTCCCGACATGTGCAAGCGCATTTTGTACTTTACTAGGCTGTGATGAGTATACGGTTATATTAGCACGGGCAATATAACGAAACTGCTGATTATCACTGGAGTATTCACGAGCTTGTTTATCAACAATCGATTGTGCACCGCGACTTATTTCATCGTCATCAAAACCATGTAACTTTAGAAATGCAGTAACAGCATTATTTTTTCGCTCAATACGCTCAACCAACTTTTCAAGGTTATTGTCTGCATCACTAAATTGCAGCGGCCAAATGACAGTATCTGCAGGCACTTCCATTTCAGCAAGCCCCTTCACTTCAACTGTCCGCTCCATGCTTTTCACATCAAGCGCAGCACTTTTAAGGATCAAACCTAACCCGAGTAGGCCAATCGATATGGCTATCGCAGCGATTACGATATGGGAAGCTTTTGTGTTGATCATGTTTATTCCTTGATATAGATCTACTTAAGTACTCGAAAACTAGTACTAATAAGTGTTAGATTGAAATTTAAATGGTAGAGTTTAAGTGTTTCACCTTAACCGCCACTTTACAGCGAAGGAAAAGCCATGAGTGTAAAGCGCATTAGTCAATTTTTTAACCCTACTTCAGTTGCCGTTATAGGTGCATCAAATAATCCATCTCGCGCAGGCTTTATTGTAATGCGAAACTTGCTCCAAGGTGGTTTTAACGGCCCTATCATGCCCGTCAGTCCGACACATAAAGCGGTGCATGGCGTATTAGCTTATTCCTCTATTGCTGCTTTACCTAAAGTGCCTGATTTAGCTGTAATTTGCACCAATAAACATACAGTTACATCAATAATTACGGAACTGGGCGAATTTGGTTGCAAAAATGCTGTAGTCATCGCGGCAGGACTCAATGTAGATCAAAAAAACGCACTGCAACACGCAGCTAAAGAAGCAAACGTGTCATTACTTGGACCAAATTGCCTAGGTTTGTTAATCCCTCATATCGGCTTGAACGCCAGCTTTTCTCATACGGTAACAACACCTGGAAAAATAGCCTTTGTATCTCAGTCAGCTGCCGTGTGTTCAACTATACTAGACTGGGCGAAAAACAAAGAAATTGGCTTTTCTTATTTTGTCTCAGTGGGTGACTGTTTAGATATCGGTTTTGCTGAACTACTGGACTTTTTAGGACGCGATGCTAAAACCAAAGCGATTTTATTGTATATAGATAATATCGAGAATATTCGCAATTTTATATCAGCCGCGCGTGCCGCTGCATTTAGCAAACCAGTCATTGCAATAAAGACAGGAAAAACTGCCGCTGGCGCACTCGCTGCAGAAATACACACTGGTGGTAAGCAAAGCTCCGACGCTGTTTACGACGCCTTATTTCAGCGTGCGGGTATGCTGAGGGTAAGTGATTTAACGGAGTTATTTGCTGCAACTCAAACGCTAGCAATGCACCCTAAACTGCTACAAGTAGAACAACTGACTATCTTAACTAATGGTGGCGGCCCAGGAGTTATGGCTGTAGACAGCTTATTGCAAAGCTCTGGTAAATTAGCACAACTTAGTGACGAAACGCGCGCTGCCCTTAATAAAGTTATTCCGCAATCAGATATGACTTCAAATCCGGTTGATATTTTTGGAGATTCATCGCCGGCGCGCTATAAGCAAGCACTCGAAATATTACTGCACGCTAAAGAAGTTAAAAACTTACTAATCATTCACACTCCCTCTGCGATTGCACCGAGTGAAGAATATGCACACATTATAGCGCAAACACTCAGTAAACTCCCTAAAATGGCGCGCCCATATGTGATTACCAATTTTATGGGTGAAGATGCAGCTTATGCGGCTAGAAAGCTCTGCAGTAACTTTGCCATTCCTACTTATCGCACTCCCGAAGGCGCTGTCAGAGCATTTATGCATTTAGTGAGTTACCGTAGAAATCAAAAGCATCTAACACAAACGCCAGAGTCAAATACTGATGATGCAAAAATTAATAAATTTGGCGCTAAAGAACTTGTTAATGAGTTTTTAGCCGAGCAACAAAGCTATCTTTCAACTCATCAAGCGAGCCAAATACTGACTCATTACGGTATTGAGTGTATTCAAACCGAAGTAGCATATACTCCGACCGAAGCAAAAGAGCAAGCAATCGAGTTAGGGTTTCCGGTTGCGCTTAAATTGATTAGCCCAAGCATTCCTTCTAAATCAGAGGTTGGTGGCGTTGTATTAAACCTCAATGATGCACAAGAAGTTGAGCAAACAGCATTTGCTATGTTGCTACGAATTAAAAATACCTACCCAGATGCGATAATTGAAGGGTTTTCGCTGCAAAAAATGGCACCGCGCGCAGGAGCTAATGAGCTACGTATCGCCATTAAAACTGAACCAAATTTTGGTCCTGTTATCTTGCTCGGTGAAGCTGGAACGGGGCTTGAATTTGCTCAATCAGCTGTCGCCCTACCGCCATTAAATATGAACTTAGCTAAATACCTAGTTGCTGCAGCGCATGATAAAGGCGTATTAAAAGACCGTGTTTTGCCAGAAAAAGTTGATAAATACCGTTTATGCGCTTTATTAACTCGGATCTCACAGTTAGTTATTGATCAACCGGATATTACATCTGTTGAATTAAACCCAATACTGGCGAGTAACGGGCAATTTTTGGTACTTGATGCCACGATGACCCTAAGCCGTTATCAAATTCAAAGTAACCGCAAACGTTTATCAATTCGCCCTTATCCTATCGAGCTTGTGAAAAGCGTAACACTAAAAAATAAAAGTCTCGCTATTTTAAGACCAATTAAGCCTGAGGATGAGCAAGCACACAAAGCATTTGATCAATCACTCACAAAAGAAGACCGCTACAAACGATTTTTTGGTGAGCTACCTCAGTTTAACCATGATCAACTGGCTAAGATGACGCAAATTGATTATGACCGTGAAATGGCCTTTATTGTGACCCAGGAACAACAAGGTCAACAACTTACCTTAGGGGTTTCTAGAGTGTTGATGGATCCAGATAAAATTCGTGCAGAATTTGCCATTGTTGTTCGCTCTAATTGCCAAGGCCTCGGGCTAGGCGGTATGTTAATGCGTGCTGCTATCGAGTATTGCCAAAGCCAAGGAGTGCAATTTATTGAAGGGATCACCTTACCTGAAAATACCGGAATGATAGAGCTTGCTCGTAAATTAGGTTTTAAAATTAGCCGGGATTTTGAAGAAGGTAGCATAAACATGCTACTTAAATTAACCAAATAGACTTAATACGGATACGACTTTGAACACTTTAAGAAAACGTACAGCTCTATTACTTGAAGGACATGGAGAATACACCAAAGCCGGACACATTATAGATATATTTTTAATCACATTAATTATGGTAAACGTAGTTGCTATTGTGCTGGAATCCATCGCGAGCCTTGCGCAAACTTATACTTACGAATTTTTAATGTTGGAAATCGCATCAGTCAGTATTTTTGCTATTGAATATATCCTGCGCTTATGGTCTTGTGTTGATCGCGCTGAGTACAAAAGCATAAAAACGGGGAACTTAAAACGCCGTCTTAAATATATATTTTCTCCTTTAGCGCTAATCGATTTACTTGCTATCTTGCCGACCCTATTAATGTTCTTTATTGCTTTTGATTTACGCTTCTTAAGAGTATTCAGATTGCTACGCGTATTCAAATTAACTCGTTACTCCCGCGCAATGCAATTATTACTAAAATCGTTTCGGGACGAAAGTAGCTCCCTGATGGCTGCTTTTTTTATAATGGCTGTAGTACTTATTTTAGCTTCCTGTGGCATTTACCTCATCGAACATGATATTCAACCAGATAAGTTTGGCTCCATTCCTGCGGCCATGTGGTGGGCGATGGCTACACTCACCACGGTAGGTTATGGCGATGTTGTACCCGTAACATCCCTCGGACGTTTCTTTGGTGGAGTGATCACGTTACTAAGTATGGGCATGGTGGCTATTCCTACTGGTTTACTCGCCTCTAGCTTCTCTGAACAGTTACGCAAACGCCGTTTACATTTTAACGATGCGGTTCACGAAAGCCTTCATGATGGGCAATTAGATGACGATCAGCTCGAGCACTTAGAAACTCTGCGAATTAAATTAGGCTTAAATAAGCAAGAAGCGAATAAAATAATAAAAAAGCAACTAAACGCTCGCAGCCAACACTTATATTGTCGTCATTGTGGTGCTAGGCAAGATTAGGGGCTAGCTAGATTTAATAAGTAAGGGCCATAACGCTATGATAATTTACTATAGCGTCTAGTCACTTTCTAAAACAGAGCTCCAATCCTTCGCCAATAATGCTGTTACGTCATCACCAGGGATAGGCTTACTAAATAGATACCCTTGGAACATATTACACCCAAGTGCACGCAAAAAAGTAAGCTGTTGTTTAGTCTCGACGCCTTCTGCAACACACTCCTTCCCTAAACTCTTTGCCAATGTCAAAGTGGATTCGATAATCGCTTCATCGCCATTATCAACCCCAATGTCAGTGACAAAACTTCGATCTATTTTCAATACATCAATAGGGAAACGTTTTAAATAAGTAAAAGACGCATAACCAGTGCCAAAGTCATCCATATAGAGCCGACAACCAAGCTGCTTTAATCTCGTCATACTCTTTAATGCGTACGCGGAGTCATCCATTAGTACCGACTCAGTGATCTCAAACACCACAGTGTCAGGGCGTACTCCCGCAGTGCGCAAAGCAGTATTAACCTCTTCAACTAGTCCTTGATATTCAAAATCTAATGCTGAGAGGTTGATTGATACATATAAATCAGGCGTAATTAGCTGCCACTGCTTCAACTCTATTAATGCTCGTGACAATGTTTGTAGCATAATTTTTGTGATTAAACCTATGCTTTCAGCAACTAATGCAAATTCTTGAGGGTTGTTTACCGTGTTATCCGGCCAACGCAATAACACTTCGAATCCCTCTACTTTTTGCTCTTTTGCATTCACTATGGGCTGATAATGGTTGCAAAACTCATGCTCTTTATAAGCCTTATTTATTTGAGATTCTAAGTGTAGAGCTCGTTGTACATGTTGATTCATTTCTTGTTTATAAAACTGATAACTGCCCTCTGCACTCTTTTTAGCATGGTATAAAGCAACATCAGCTGCTTTAACCAGGTTTGTGCTTGTCGATGCATCATCCGGGTAAAGCGCCACACCGATGCTTAGGCTGACATTAACAGTTTGCTGAGTCAGAATAATCCCTTCGTTAACGCTGTTCATTATTTTAGCACACAGTAATACAACTTCTTCAATCTGCCCTACATCCTCGACTAACAACATAAACTCATCACCATTGAACCGAGCAATGCTGTCATTTATACGTAACCGTGACTTAATTCGTTTTGCGACCATTTTAATAATAGTATCTGCAGCTTCATGTCCAAGTGAGTCATTAAAGTATTTAAAACGCTTAATATTAATATTTAATAATGCAACTTTGCTGCTATGAGACTCTGCTTGCTCTAATGCATGTACAACACGGTCATTAAATAGGGTTCTATTAGGTAACCCAGTAAGGCCATCGTAATTAGCCAATAAAAACAACTCACTCTCAGCCATTTTTTGTGCATGAATATCCGTTAGAATAACCACGTAACTTTCGAGTCGGTTATCATTTCCTGCTACCGCGCTTATTTTTATCAATACATGACGTAATTCACCATTTGCTAATCGCACCGTGTCCTGTGCACTATAGTGTTCACCGACTTGTTGATTTCTCATAATACGCAGATAGTTCATACGCGCTGTACGGCTCATTCCGAGCTTTAGTGAGCGACTCGAATGAAAATCCGCGGCAAAATTAAAGGCCGTTTGCAAAGATTGATTTGTAGCTAAAATACGTAAGTTTTTATCGAGTATAAACACCCAGTCACGAGTTTGTTCAAAAGCCGCACCAAATAAACGCGCATGCTCTTCAAAAACGAGTTCTCGGGTCATATTGGTGTATGTGCCCGCGACTTTCTCTGGCGTTCCTCCTTGCCAAGCAACAACTTTGCCAAAGTCTTTATACCAGCGCCAATTCCCGGCTTTATGCCGTAAACGGTAGGTACAATTGAAGTAACCTTTCTCTGTTGATAAAAACTCAAGCCACTCTAGGCGGAATTTTTGCTTGTCCTGAGGGTGTATTTTTGCAAGGTAATCATCTAAATTAACCGTATCAATATCATAGTCCAACTCATTTTTTAATCGTGGCTGATAAATGATTGGACTTGATGACTGCCAATCCCATACCCCTGAATGACTTCCTTCTAACGCAAGCTTTAATCTAGCTTCACTTTCTTGGCTTTCTCTATGAGCTGCCAGCAATATTTGCTGTATTCGATTTCGACGCATCACCCACACAGTCACAATAGCTAAAAATAGCAATACGTAAAGCACCATAAATATTGGAGAGCGCCAAAGCGGGTATTTTACTTCTATATCTAGCGTTGCGGGGTGAGTAACGTCACCTGTTAACGGATCTTTTGCCCAAATTTTTAACTGGTATTCTCCTGGATTCAACTTAGGAAAGAGTACACGATTATTATTGCGGGTGTATGATTTTTGCCCACCTGATAGCTGATATTCATAAATAATCCGTTCTTGATAATTAAATGCCATAGCTGAAAAAGCAACTTCAAGTCCTATATCATCGTGCTCTAAAATCACTCTCTCAATTGGCTGTTTTAAATCAACCGCTAATTCACGAGACATAATATCGATACTGGTTACATTTACATGCTTGATGAGTCCATGCTTAGGGCTATTATCTTTAGGATAAAAATAAGTAAACCCTTTTAATGTGCCATAGACAATTTGGCCAGTTTTTAAACGGGTAAACGCGCCACTATTGAACTCAGTTGATACAACACCTTCGGAGGTAGTAAATTGCTGAAAATGCTTATTTTCAGGGTTTAAACGCCAAATTCCTTTATGGCTACTCATCCAAATCATACCAGATTCATCAAGTACCATGTCGTAAAGCAATGTCCCTAATTTATTTTTATCTAAATCAATAGTATGTAGAAGTTTATAGCTAGTTGCATCAAGACCTATCAGTCCAAAGTTAGATAATGAAATCCATAATACATTATTTTTATCAACAACATACGACATTACGTTAACCGCTACATTTTCATGTTGCTCTGGCAGAGTATAAATTTTAGTTAAAGCATAAGTATCAGGGTTAACATGATAAAGTACACCTGAATTATAAAATAATGGTGAATCGGGCATGGTCGATAAAGGGGGTAAAAAGCCGTACGCTAAAAATGGCTCGAATTGCTCAAATTCACCCACTAAAGGGGTAATCATTTGCGTATCGATGTTGTAAATGAACATGCCATATTCTGGATGGACATAAAACAGCTGTCCATTTGGCATCAACACCGAGCCATGTACCCAACCATCAATTAGATGTTGCTGACCTGGGTCTCGAACTTTGGCGGGTAATATCTCATAACTATGTGGGTCAAAGCTAAACACCCCGCGATTAGTATGTAACCAAAGCTTATTTTTATACGGTGTTATTTTATAAATACTAAATTCAGTGGTAAATAAATCTACTTGATAATCTTTTAAAAACACCTCACTTTCAAGTGTTGTTAAATCAACGGCAGTGAGGCCGTTATGTGTTGCCAACCAAACACGTTCTTCATACTCGGTTATCCCCCAAATAGATGGGTGCGACAAACCATCACCAGTTATTTTACTCGCATCTAGGTTTTCAAAGTGATAATTATCGAGTGGCAAATAAAATGCACCATCGCTTTTGGTCGCAACCCACATAGCTCCATTTTTATCTTTTACTATATCGATAATACTGGTATCTGAGAGTGCATATTCACTTTCTTGGATACGGGTATTTTTAACTAATTCCCCTGTAGTTGCATCGTACTTAAACAGCCCTTTATCCGTACCTATATCATAAACACCTTGTTCATTAATGATTTTCCAAATATTTAAATTCGGTAATAAAGTGGTATTTTTAAAGGGGGTATCAGGTCGTTCGAACATACTTGGTAAATTACTTATATCAACTTCATACAAACCACGTACCGCACCAACAAGCAGTTTATTATTCTCACCGAGGGCAAATGACTTAATATAGTTTTGATATATATGTTCAGGTTCAGTGCTAAGGTGTTCAAGCGGTCTATATTGCCCAGTACTCACATGATAAACATAGGCACCACTACTTGTAGCAATAAAAATATACCCTTGATGATAAAACAAATCTCTAATGACGGTGCTTCGAGTACGCTCTGGCAACTCAAATATGGTTTCGATGACACCACTTTCGATATCTAACCGAGCAAAATCCCAGCCTCGCCCTATCCAAAGTGATTTATCATCCGAGGCCACCATGCTGAACACTGATTGACTCAGAATCTGTTCTTCACTGATTGGTTTTGATAAAAATTGCTGGTAGCTATCAGTAACAGGATCATAACGAAATAAACCCGCTAATAACGAGGCTATCCATATATTGCCTTCGGGGTCTTGGTAAATGCGATCTATTATGACTTCATTAAGCTCACCATTAGGCCCGGAAATGTGTAGTACTTGATAGCCGTCATACCGATTTAAGCCACCTTCTGTAGCCAACCAAAGGTAACCATTATTATCAATTAACATCTTACTGACGTAACTTTGCGATAAACCTTCACTTGGTGATAAGCGCTTTACTTTGGCATTTATCTGAGCAGTTATTACAGTGCAGCTGGCTAACACCGCAAAAATAAAAATTCTTAACCAGTTACCCATGTAATATCCCAATTATTATTTTGTGTATTCAGGCAGACACTGTAAAGCAACGATATTCCGCCGCTCATAGACTCTAAAAAGTGTCGATATAGGTAGCGGTAATGTTAACACATAGTTAAACCCAATTGAGCGATAAAAATCAATTAAACTTTGGTATGCAAAAGTAAAAACAGCCTCTTGCTGTTGTAATAGGAGCGATAGGAGTAACTTTTTAGCAATTCCTTGCTTTCGCCAGCGAGGGGCAACCAATAATGTAGATAAAAATAAATAGCCATCACGGCGTTGAATGCGGCACGCAGCAATTATTTCTAACTCAGCATAAACCACCCATATAATATCTTGTTTAGTTGCACGCCCTCTCGCCCCATACTTATTGTAAAACTTATTTACTAAAGGCGTTTTAATAGGCTCTAAACACACTATTCGAATCACAAATTAGCTCTGCATTAATGCAAGATACTGTTCAAATTGTTGTTTCAAAAATGCTTGCTCTGCAACAGGGCGACTATTAATAGTGCTGTACACGTTCTCACGCGTATTTTTACCACGCTTGATTTGGTATGCCCAAAATGAGGCTTCATAATCGAGTTGAATTTGATATTTTTGCTCACGAGGCAGTGAGCATAAGTTGTATGACATAACTTCCAACTATTTCCAGAACAATACATTAGTCTTAAGTATATCAAACATTTTGTTTTTGTAAGTAAAGTAGTCCCGACTACCCTTGCACTATGTATGATTTATAAGTAAATTAGAGGTAATCCCAGTCCCATATTGGAAACAAGCTATTGAATAAACTGCTTCTTATTCTTTTTCTAACAAGCTTACTCCTACCTGTAACGAGCAAGGCAAGCAATCAACATCTACTGTTTAACCGTCCTGCTGATACTCCGCAAGCAAAATATGTTATCGATTTAATGTCAAAGGCTTACAATCAGCTTGGCTACAAGATGCATATCATCGATTTTAATCATCAAAGTGCATTAACTGCTGCAAATTATGGTACTTTGGATGGCCAATTAGGTCGTATTAGCTCAATAGCAAAGCAATATAAGAATCTGAAAATAGTTAATTTCCCATTATTTGAGTTTAACTTAGTTTTATTAAAAAACTGCCTCCAATGCAGTTTTGAACAGCTAGATAGCATCGCAATACAAGCAGGTTACCCTGCGGCACAAGAATATTTAGATAACACCCCTTTTATTGGCAACGTTGTCCGGGTAAAGAGCGTTACAGCACAGCTAAATTTGCTAACGCAAAAAAAGGTAAGTGGTTTAGTGTTGCTAGATTTTATACTGCACACTAAGCACCCTAATTTTGACACATCAGCATTTCAAACAGAAGTTTTAGTGCCCATCCAAAGCTTTCATTTTTTACATAAACGCCACAGTGCCTTAATACCTAAACTAGAAGCTGAGCTCATACGGTTACACAAAGATGGTACTGTGCAGCTTTTGAGAGCAAAATACAGTTTAGATTAAAAATCAAACCCACCTTGCTCCGGGTGCTGAGGTTTATCAGCTACACTGTGCTGTTTTTGTAAATAACGTTTATAACGCTGTTGGCAAAGACTTATGACCTTCTTTTTTTCTGCGTTTGAAAATGAGTTCCATGCAAAGCGCTCTTCACGGCTGCGATAGCAACCTTTGCAATATCCCCGATTATTTACTTCGCATATACTTTTGCAGGGGCTAGGAATTTCAAATATTTCAATTTGTTGCATTAATGCTACGCTGTTTACTCAACACTTCTTTGAGTATAGCCCGTTTTTTCAACAAAAAAAAAGCCGCAATCAATGCGACTTTCTTTAAAACACTTTTATCTCAACTTTCATCATTATTTATTTCAGCTTTACGATGAAATGGTTTTGCATACATAGCAGTGACTAAAGGCTTAAGCTCCGGTGGAACATTAGCCATGCGCTGTTCAAATGCTTTAGCGTCTTTTTTATCAATCACCGCTTGCTTACAGCCACCAGCAATATAATTTCCTGGATGCAAAAAGAATGAGTCAACAATTTGCTGATCTATTGTCTTTGCTAATTGCTCAGGTGAATCACATCCAGATTCAACTGGTTGGCCAAAAGCTAAATGCACATGCCCTTTAGCGACACTAAAACCTTCAACAATGCTGGCAATATCTTCACCTGCTGACTTCACATACTTACCATGCTGCTGCTTATGATACAGCTCTTTCGCTTTTGCTAAAGCACAAGGCTCATATTGATAAGAAATCGACACAGGTACAATTTTTAATTCCCTAACATAGTCAGCAAACTCTTTCTTTTGCTTACGGCCTTGCAGCTGTAACATTTTTAATAAAGCCGGATCTGTTTGATCGAAACCATCTTTAGCACGCCCTTCTTTTTGCGCAATCCAGATTGAGTTCCCTTCAATTAATGAGTCATAAATGTAAGCAGATAACTGTGAAAGTGCTTTGAACATTTCTTTTGGAGCTTTGGCTGATCGCTTAACAATAAAGCTTTTATTCAAACGCATTAGCTCTGTAATGTATGGAATTTGCAATAAGTTATCACCAATAGCAATACGTACCGTTTTCATTTTATGGCTAAAGAGACCCCAATTCACTAATGCAGGATCAAGCACAATATCTCGGTGATTAGAAATAAATAAATAAGCTTGATTAGGATCTAGTTGATCAAGCCCTGAAAACGTAACTTCTGATGTAGTACGCTTAACTAACAAGCTAAGGTATTTAGCAACTTCTTGCTGAACTTGTTCAACTGAGCTGATATTCCCCCACTTTTTTTGTAATTGATGCCTTACTAAAAAGCGCGAAAAAAATGGAATGGCGGATATAAATCGCGGTAAGTTATATTTAGCTAACACATCTATAAATGCATTGTCATTAATCAAGCGTGCAACCGAAGCGGCTACTTCATCGTCATTATAAGGTCTTATATCGGCGTACTTATCCACTAATTCACTCATTACTGCATCTATAAAGTTAAAAAAACGGCACGTAAAGTACGTACCGTTTATATTCTATCGCCGATTATAACTCAGGCAAGCAAAAATGCGAACTAAGTAGATGAAGTGAAAGCGTTACTTAATGCACACACCATTAAAAAAACACAATCATAACATTACATTACGCAATGCTCTTACCAGTTGCTGCAGCCCTGTCCCGCACTGCGATAATAACCAAGCGTAGCATTAATGCCATTAAAATTAGCCCACAAATCATACTGAACCAATGTGGTAGTATTTCATGCTCTTCACCCATTAAAGGGCTAACGACAAAACCAAACTCAGCAACTAAAAAGTCAGTTAAAAATCCGAACGCTATTGCCACACCAATCACTGAGGTTAAATAAGCAAACACAGCTCGTGTACCAAGCTCTTTGGCGACAACCCCCAAGGTTGCAACATTCGTAGCAGGTCCAGCGAGCATAAACACTAGTACAGCACCTGGAGCCACGCCACTGAGCAATAAACCTGCCGCTATTGGGGTGGATGCTGTGGCACAAATATACATAGGGATGCTAATTAAAATGACCACTGTCATCGCTAAAATGCCACTGCCCCACTGCGTTAAAAACGACTCAGGTACATAAGTTTGTACTAGGGCGGCAAAGAATAAACCAATCATCAACCACACCATGGTATCTGAGAGCAACTTATTACAGCTAAACGTAACCGCCTGCCCTACTTTTTGCCATTGGGTAGGCTTTTCAAGTTGTTCACTTGCGCAGCAGCTAGCCGATTTAGTTGTTTCAGATTTAACATCAGAACTGCACGCGGTCTTATTCGGCTGTTGTTTTTCATTTGAGCAGCAACTTTCTTCAGCTGCTAAGGGTGGCTTTTTACTAGTGCAGCATGATGTTGCAGCAATTTCGGTCTCATCAGCAGGGCAACAACTCGTCGCTTGATGTTGTGATAACTTTGCATCTTCATGCTTATTATCACTTTTAAGAGCATCGCGCCCAACTAAAACCCCAGCAACAATGGCACTAGAAATTGCCGCAATAGGCCGAATGATAGCCATAAATGGTCCTAGAAGTACATATGACACAGATACAGAGTCAACACCCGTTTCAGGTGTAGAGACTAAAAATGCAGTGGTTGCACTTTTTGAAGCACCAGCTCGGCGTAAACCTATGGCAGCAGGTATTACTCCACACGAGCACAAAGGCATGGGAGCGCCTATTAAGGCTGCTTTTACTGTGGTCCAAAATCCTTCTTTACCTAAATGCTTATTTAAAAAGTTGGCGGGCAAATACACATTTAATAACCCAGCGATTAATAAACCAAGCATCAACCAAGGAGCAGAAAGTAAAAATAGCTGCCAAAAATTATTGAGTAAGTCCATCTATATCCTCCAGGGTCGTTAAAATAGAACAGTTATCAGCGAGCTCTTCACCACCACAACATTTTTCAGCTAATACTGACAATGATTGATGAAAGCGAGTAAGTTCAGCGACTCTCTGAGCCACCAAATCACGTTTTTGTATAGTTAAGCTTTTAACTTCGTGACATGAATGCTGATGCTTATAAAGTTTAATAGCCAGTAGATCTTTAATTTCGGTCAAGCTAAAACCGACATCTTTAGCACGTAAGATAAACCGCATTTGTTTTAAATCTGACAGACTATAATCTCTATACCCTGCCTCTGTTCGTCTCGAAGGCATTAACAAACCATGCTTTTCATAGTAACGTAAGGTATCTGTAGATACACTAAGTTGAGCTGCAACTTCACCTATTTTCATTATGCTCTCCAATGAGTGTTTGTTAACTGATGCCCAGTATAAACCTTAGAGTACACACTAAGGTCAAGCATTTAAATTTAATTAAGGAAATACATGAACATTACCCTGCTCGATTCAGCCACTTTGGCAAACACTTCATTAGCGCCTTTTGAACAACTTGGTAACTTTAAACACTACACTTTGACTAATGCAGACCAAGTACTTTCCCATAGCAAAGATGCTCAAGTATTAATTACCAATAAAGTCATACTTAATCGCAATACACTATCACAACTACCTCAATTAAAGCTTATCTGTGTAGCGGCTACTGGCACCAATAATATTGACCTTAATGCCGCAAAAGAACTCGGAATCGCTGTGACCAATGTGGCTGACTATTCCACGGCTTCAGTTGTTCAACATACTTTTACATTAATAACAAACTTACTTGGCAACACTCATCGTTATATTAACGACACTCAACAAGGCATGTGGCAAAAAAGTGCTATGTTTTGCAGGCTTGATTACACCATTAACGAAATTGCTGATAAAAACTTTGTCATCATTGGCTATGGCTCTCTAGGTAAAGCGGTTGCAAATGTAGCAAAAGCATTTGGCGCTAATGTGATCCTATGTGAACGCAAAGGCCAAGTTCCACGAAAAGGTAGAACTGAATTTACTGATGCAATCAGACAAGCTGACATCATCAGTATTCATTGCCCACTTACCGATGAAAGCCGCGATCTAATTAGTGCCCCAGAGCTTTTGATGATGAAACCAAATGCAGTGTTAATAAACACAGCCCGTGGCGGGATTGTTAACGAAGCCCAATTAGCTCACGCGTTGAGCAAAAATCAGATTGCTGGAGCTGGGTTTGATGTTTTAACAAAAGAACCGGCAGCTGAAGATAACCCGCTTGTGAATTATACCGGTGCTAACTTAATTTTAACTCCCCATATAGCCTGGGCGAGTGAAGAGTCGATTAAGCGCTTAGTCAGTCAAGTGAGTTTAAATATCACTGCGTTTGCTCAAGGTGAGAGTCGAAACAGGTTGGTTTAATTTGCAACTTTTTGGTTATTAACACTAAAACCAGAGTGAAATTAATAACCCCAAAAACCTAAAAAAATATAACCCATTGATTATAAAAACTTAAAAAGCTGGCCAACTATTTGCTATTACTAAGCTAATAATTTCACAATTCATTAGAACTTAGGAATAATAAAATGAAAAATTTGATGTTGATTGCAGCACTTAGCGCGCCCCTCCTTACTGGTTGTGTCATAGCTGTATCAGATGGTGAAGCACAAACCCATTGGGCTGGTGACTCATCAACGAGTTGGCAAAAACAACACAAAAACAATCGCGAAACGATTGCTAATTTAGCGTTAGATACCCATTATCAAGTTGTATTAAATCGCTTGCAGACGCCTAACTTTACTGAGTTACTAAAAAAAGATGGTAATGTATACCAAGTCATATTTTACGCGACTCACAGTATTCACTCTGATGGAAAAATGACTAAAGATGAATGTACACCCTTAGTATTTGAAAATGATAAGCTAATTGGTATCGGTGATACCATCTATCTATCACTCAGAGGTCAGTAAAGCCCATTATCTTGACGCAGACACTGTACGGGCGACGATTTGATCTCGCCCTGAATCTTTCGCTTGATATAGCCCCAAATCAGCCTCTTCAAGTAACACTTGCTCAGCGTAAACTTGCCCTGTCTCAGTCGTTGCAATACCTAAGCTTATCGTTACATGCTCCGCATTCAGCGATGCTTTATGAGGAATATTTAGCGAATTTACCGCATCACGTAACTTATTGGCAAACGCCAATGCTTCTTGCTTGCCCATACCCGGTAATACCGCAGCAAATTCTTCTCCGCCATAACGGGCTACAAAATCACACCCACGCTGACATTCCCCTACTAATGCATGAGCAACGCGCTTTAAACAGTCATCTCCCGCTCTATGCCCGTAGCAATCGTTGAAGCGCTTGAAGTGGTCAATATCCATAAGAATAACCGACAATGGTGTTGAGCTTCGACGGCTTCGACGCCACTCTCTTGATAAATTTTCGTCAAGATAACGTCTATTTGGGATCTCAGTTAAGCCATCTATCGAAGCAAGCATCTCAAGTAAGTCATTTTTCTGCTTAATTAATAATTGATTACGAACCCTTGCTCGTACAATTACCGTACTAAAAGGTTTCGCTATGTAGTCCATTGCACCTAATTCAAAGCCTTTGGCTTCATCATCATGGCTAGTGTTTGCAGAAATAAAAATAACCGGAATGGTTTGTGTAACAGGGTTTTCTTTGAGCTGTACTAAAACTTCATAACCATTAATGCCTGGCATAACTATATCAAGGATAATTAGATCAACTGTTGTCGTTTTTAAAAATGTTAGCGCTTTTTCACCGCTCTCAACGAGGAAAACTTCATGTTCATCGGCTAACGTTTTTTCAAGTACTAATCGGTTTAATGGATCATCATCTACGATCAGTACTTTCGCTTTCTTCAACATCTGCTGTTCCTTGTATTTGAATAAAAGCAATAACTTGCTCTAATTCAATTATAAGTTGGTTAAAAAGTTGCGGTGCTATATTTTTCGAGCTGCGTATTGCAACCTCAAGCTGTTGTGCAATTAAGGATAGTCTAATAAAACCTAAGTTTCCTGATACGCCTTTTATGCTATGCACTAAACGTTCCACAGTTTCAGGCTGCTGTTCGACTTTTAACTTATCAAGCTGTGTTTTACATAATTCAGCTAATTTATCAACCATTACTAATAGCAAATCATTATCACCTGCAAACTGGGATAATGCAAAGGTTCGATCAAAGAAAGCTGAGGGAAGTATCTCAACCTCACTAATTGCTTGTAATAAAGTGTGTGCAACGATTGGTTTTGTCAGATGTTTATTCATCCCTGCAGCAAACGAGCGTTCTTCATCTTCTTTTTCACAATGAGCAGTAAGCGCAAAAATAGGTAATTGTTGTGAGCTATATTTCTTTCTCAATATCTTAGCGGCTTGCAGGCCATCGACTTCAGGCATTTGTATATCCATTAAAATTAAATCAGGCATAATTTTTTCAATTAAATTAATGCCCTTCAATGCACTGTTCGCTACTAACGCATTAATACCGGCTTGAGCCAGCACGTTGCACATAATATCCAGATTAAGCTGATTATCATCTATTACCAGTACCAATAAGCCACTTAAATCAGTCTTTGCTTGCGTAATAACTTGATTTTGTTGTTGTGTATTACTGGCTTCAACTAATAAACGCTGCGCTAATGCGGACCTGCTAACGTAGCTAATATTCAAATTATTAATGTGCTTATTCAAAGCAGCATTGTTAGTTTTGATAACAAATATTTTTGTTTGGCGCTTATTTAAAATGTCTTTTGTAGTTTTCTCTGACAGTAATAGATCCAAATCACTGTCATTTACAATAAAGTTATTATGGGGTGCTTCATTGAACCATGGGATTATTTGCGCAAGGGTTCTGAATCTAGGCTTTGTCATAACCACACGCATAGTTGGCTCAAGTTGCTTTTGATCAGCTTCTGATGCAATAACAATAGTGTTTCGCCAATCAAAATTATGTTCTTTTTTATCGCTTACTTCGCTAAATGAGATAGTAAAGTAAAACTCGCTCCCCTTATTTTTTCTACTTATCAGCTCTATCTCGGATCCCATTAAATCAAGCTCATACTTGACGATTGCTAGGCCAAGCCCGACCCCCTGATGCTTACGTGTTAACGATTCATCACCTTGAGTAAAGGCATCAAACAAACGTTTTTGATCATTTTTTTCAATACCTATTCCGGTATCAATAATACGAAAAGTAATAGCCTCAGAATCGTTTTCTGCATGTTGCGATTTTTCAATTTTTAGGGTGACACCACCGCACTCTGTAAACTTCACTGCGTTTGTCAGTAAATTACCAATCACTTGCTGTAAGCGTATGAAATCTCCAGCTAGGTAGACTGGAATAGTGGGATCGACTTCAATATTAAACCACAAGCCTTTATGTGGGCATAAACTCAATAACAGACTCTCACAGCTATCAACCAGATCCACTAAACTAAAATCGACTAACTCAAGCTGAACTTGATTACTTTCTATACGAGCAAAATCCAGCATTCGATTAAGCATTGTCAATAAATTTTGGGCAGATTGCTTTGCTTGAGATGCATGAAGCCCCTGCTGTGGCGATAGACCTTGTTGGGCGATCATATCAATCAAGCCCGTTACTGCATTAAGTGGTGTGCGTATTTCGTGACTTAAATTAGCAATAAAGCGGCTTTTCGCTTGTGTTGCTCGTTCAGCATTCTGTTTAGCTTGCGTTAAGGCACTCACATCTTGAATATGAAAAACGTAATAATAAGGAGCTCGTTGTTCATCCCACACTAAGGACACACTCAATTGCCACCAGCAATTTGATTGCTGCTGAGCAAGCGTAAGGTGATACACCTTCTTTTTTTCTGTCAATAGTAATCCAAGTAGAGACTCTATCTCTTGCCATTGTGCTGGCGAAAAAAAAGAACTAAATAATTGTGAGTGTTGATGTTTATCTATTTTAAATAAATGCCTTGCAGCTTTATTTAATTGTAAAATAGTATGTTCTAAAGACAACAATACAACAGCATTGGCAGCATACTCGATGGCGCTACGAAACTTTGACTCTGACGCTTTTAATGCCGTTAAAGCCTCCTGCTGTACGGTAATATCGCGGCCTACTCCCATGGTACCAAGTAAGTGGTTTTGTTCATTATAAAAAGGGGCTATTGACAGGCGAAATAGTTTTTCACCACTTTCTATACGCAACTCCGCTTTTGAGCGGCTTTTTAAAACTTGGCGTTCCAGCTCTATAAGATGACTACTATCATCACTAATATCACACAACTGCAATCCAACTAACTGCCCTTGCTCAACACCAATATATTGCTCGTAAGCACGATTACAGCCTAAAAAAGAGCCATCAATATTTTTAAAATAAATCAAATCAGGAACACTGTTTAGCATAGTATTTAACAGGGCTAAATGTCGCTCTTTTGCTTCGTAACTTCGAGCTAATTCTTTGGTTTTAATTTTAATTTGGTTATCAAGTGCTAAGTTAGACTGTTGCAATGAATTAACTAGTTGCTTATTCTTATTAAAGACTGCTTTTATTCGGCCAAACCAAGGCTGCCAATTAACAGGAACTTGATAATCTAAAGAGTCAGAATAATACTCTTCGCTCTGTTCAAGATACGCCATTAAGTGAGTGATAGGTTTGACAAAAATGCGGCGACTTAGCCAAAAAATGCCGCTAAACATCATAATTAAAAATACGCTCAAAAATATAAATTCAATAAAAGCTTCATAGCGAATAGGAGATACTAACTGCTGCTGAGACTCATAAAAACCGGCATACACAGGTTGACGCTGCGGCGGCTGAAATAGTACCAAGCTATTATCGTTAAACCGCTTCTCTAGCGTTTTATCAGTATTTAATATAGGCCAATATTGATTCAACTGACTGTAGGTTTTAACAGCCTTAGTCGAGCTTGCTATAACTTGCTGGGACTCAGTTATAAAAATATATTCGCCGCTGTCTGATGATATTTTTGCAAGCCAGGCTGACACTAACTGTAAGTCATAAATTAAAATCACATAATCTCGGCTTGTTGCTGAGCGACGTTGTCCTACAGCAAAGTAGTCTTTCCCTTCTAGAGCAACCACAGCACTTGAAGAGAGCATATCACCACGAAAATTGGGCTTAAATTGGTTATCTAGTATTTGCGTAATGAACAAACTGGTGTTTTCATTGCGGCGTTTAACGTAAGCAAAACCTTGTTCATTTACGTAAGCGACTGCTGATAGCGATTTAATTAACGAAAGCGCAGTATTAAAAGCAGGTCCTAATGCAATGACTTGCTGCCATTGAGCAATAGCTTGTGGAGTGGAAGAAAATCGCCCTTGGCCAACTATCTCTCCCCCTTGTTGAGGAATTTTACGATAGTAATAGTCATTAAACTGATTAACATCCTTCAACCATTGTTGGTCAAAGTGATAATACAAAGGTTGTTCGTACTGTGCTAACAGCGTTTTTACTAAGCTTTCAGCAGCCTCCATTCGAAAGCTCAGTTGTGCGGCTAGATTATCAAAATCAGCATGATGCTTGGTAATTGTGCGCTCTAGTTTAATATTATACAGGTGCAAGCAAAGCACAAAAGCGACCAATAAGGGAACTATCAGCGCAACAGCTAAAGAGCGGTAATAATGCTTTAAAGGTAAAAAGTCCAACCTATGTTCCGTTGTATGGCCCAATAATATTTTCTTAGACTATCGAGCCACGGAAATTGACGCAAGCTATAAATTTTCTTCTGCAAAAGAAGCTAATCGGCTGCGCACGACCCCATTTAAGTTAACTGTGGCGCTGCCTTCAAAGTCTTTGAAACGCTCCACAATATAGGTTAAACCCGACGTTACAGGGGTTAAGTAGTTACTGTCTATTTGCGCAAGGTTACCTGAGCAAATAAGTTTGGTACCTTCACCGCAGCGGGTAATGATGGTTTTAAGCTGTGATGCTGTTAAGTTTTGGCTTTCATCGAGAATAACCACAGCATTTTGAATGCTCCGTCCCCGCATAAAGTTGACTGACTTAAACTGCACATTTGCCTTTTCCATAATATAGTTACGGCTTGATACTGGGTTTTCATCCCCTTTATGTAACACCTCTAGAGTATCTGTTATTGCAGCAAGCCACGGCGCCATTTTCTCTTCTTCTGTGCCTGGTAAAAAGCCTATAGATTCGGCTATTTCAGGGGTATTACGAGTCACGATGACTTTATCGTAAATACCTTTTTCAATGATCATTTCAAGAGCGCTGGCAAGCGCGAGTAAGGTCTTAAGGTATTATGAATTAAAAATAGACACACCGACCGACCGATTAGATGCTATTATATATATCCATCCATTAGAAAGTCGATACAATTTTAAGGTATACCTAAGTTAGCCCCATGAAAAACTATAAAAATAAAAGCATCCTCAACATCGACGATACAATTTTCCAAAGCTTAGCCCCAAAAGGCAGCTTTTTACAACATTGTTTAATCAATTCTAAATGGGATGATGAAAACGAAAAAACCTCATCTCTTGCGCATTACAATTTACGATTAGCGATATCAAAGTTACTGCAACTGATAAATGCTAACGAAGAAGAGCACCAAGCATTAATCCATTTATTAGTGAGTAAACCAGAGACTATAACCATCACAGCTCTTATCCAAGGTTACAAGTCAATTGAGCTAGCATTAGTAAACAGCTTTCCTTTAAGCAGAGCCAAAAGCTACAGCACCGCAGTCAGAAATTTTTTCAATTCATTCGGTGCCCCCATAGAAAATGGATTTAATGCGACAGAATTGGCATATGAAACACTCTTATCAACAAATGTAGACTTTAAGAAAAATCCTAACATCGATCTTTTTACCATTGATGTAAAAAATAAGATTAAGTTTACCGTTATTGATCCCGATACATTCCCAAATCTTTTTATTCAGGATTCAGTTCTACACAAGCTCTTAATCAACTTAGAAAATGCTTCAAAGAAAAAGCCTTTTGAGTATTCTGTCATTGCAGGCTTCAAAAAAATATTACGTGAAATTGACCAATGGCCTGAGTATTCTGAAATAAAGATTTTGCTTAACAAACCATTAAACCTATTAACACCAACCGGAATTAACGAGGCATTAATCGATTTTGAGAAAAACTTACATAAGGCGCAGCCAAACAGAAAGTTGAATCAGCTAAGTACACTGTTTAGACAGAAACTATTTGATCATGGACTCACTGCTCCTGAGCTAAATAAAGCGAAAGATCTCTTCAAAACCAACTTCAACAGCTCAGGTCAGTTAAAATTTAAACCACGCTTCATAATACAATGTGAAAACAATGAGCATATTGTAGATTCATTCCAACTACCATCCATCCTGCCGCTGGAAAGTGTAGGCGAGAATTGTTTTAACCAATTCGAAAAAATATCAGAAACCAGCGCTGCCGATAAGGACAGCGTAACTGACCTAATAGAAATATTGATGCTGCTTCAGCAAGGAGGATATAGTGACGCGAGATTACTATTTGCTAAAAAGCCCGAAGACTTGATTACTTATAATGTTTCCAAGGGCTTAATAGATCTAGAGTTATTAATCACCGAACATTTCCCAAATAAGAAGCAAGAAAAGCTGCAACTCATTCGTGACTTTCTGAACCTATGCGATAGTCCAACTCAAAACGGGAGGTTACTAAAAGATTTTGAGATTGATTCAACCATTAATCCAAAAGAAAAAATTAACACTATGGCTTTTAAAGGTTATTCCAAAGCTAACGGTAAAAAGTATGATGTCACCGTAAAGTTTAACCTTACTAAATTAGCGCCATTGTTAAAGCCAAATAGCGTTCTGGTTACAGCATTGAACAACCTACAAACTCACACAGCGAGCACGCCAATGCCTGCCCCATCGTTATCTGATATAGAGCGAATTTTGGGCTATGTCGTAGATACATCATTAGAGTCGGCACAACTCAAGCATATCCTTACCAACCCATTGTCTGAATTAGAGCAGCGAGATTTCAGGTTGGGTTTTGCTCAGCTAGAAGACATCATCGATGAGCAAGATATACAATTAAAGGCACCTAGAAGCCAAGGTCTACGTACATTCTTAAGTAATCATGCTGGTAAAATCAACGGCTTGATTGATATAAAAAACTGTGGTTTTAATTCTCGGTTTAGTGCTTCTGACGAAATGAATGCTCAAAAGCTAATTGAGCCTGTTGATGAAAATGGTGATGTTTTACCCAGCCCTATTCAAAATCAACAACAATCGCTATCAGAGTTAAGAAAAAATGTACAAGCGTACTTTGAAAAGCCAATTAACCAGATACTAAATGCGTGTAAGAAAGAAGTTGAATGCTATAAACAGCTTGTATCTACTTTTAACGATTACACGAAAAAAGACGAAAATGGGGTTTACATCAAAGGTATCCCAGAAGAAGTTCTTGCTTTAGTTAAAAACAATCAAGTTGACGAAGGTAGAGGAATTCTAAAGTCACAAGCGAGTTCCATCCGAAAAGAATTTACAAATGAAGTTGTGATGGGGGCTTACCTTCGACATCAACTATCCATTGGCATATCAGGCTCAACTTACTGCTCTCAAAAATCTGAATTAATTCCAACTTATGTGAAACACTGGTTTCCTAACTCAAGTACAGGTATGAGAGATTTTTTTTGGTCAGGCATATTTTTACCAAAAAACATTCTTCTTGTGTGCTTTATCAGATTAGCTATTAGAACCACTTGGAATAAAGATGTAATAGCTACATTGATTCGTGCAAATTTGCCAGAGCAAATGCCAGAAGGACCTTTTGTACTTGCTGGCTTCAAAGAAAAAGTAGGTAAAGAGACCACGCCAGTTACCATTGAGCCACATGAAAAAGAAATTCGTGAGGTGATCAGCTTTCTTATCCAACATCATGACAACATGGTACATATGGGCTTTAAGCCAGAGAGTATTTGGGATACTCAGGGTTCGACAAAACTAAATTTCCTATCGGCAGCTATTATAGACAGGCTACGTGATCACTATACCCTTCCATATTTCCGGATGGAGTTATTAGCCAAACATCAAATGAACCTTAGAAAAGGTATCGACGGTAGCTTGGTCAATTCACAACGAGAACGGAATCATGCAAGCAGTAGAGTCACTTCTGCTTATCTAACGCACCCTATCGCCGTGATTGAATATGAAGCCAACAATGCTGACTTCCAGCGAAAATTTGAGACAACCGTCCAGTTTAGACATAAAGAAGCATCAATAGAGAAATACGGCTTAGATCGCAACAACATTGACGAAGATTTAATCGTAGCACCAGCAGACCATAAAGAAGAATTGCCAGATTGGTTCATTTTAGCAGACGGCTCATCATGCACAGACATCTTCGCTGCTGTTGATAAATCTAAGCAAGATAGCATTTGTAAAGGTCGAAAATGCCATTCAGGAGAAGGTTGCGAGTTCAATCGCGTTGAACTGGGTGTTGATGAATTTGTACGAACCCTGCGCCATCAGGCTTATTACATAGCTCGTGGTGAAGTGCTGTTGGCAAAGCATGGTAGAGAATATTTTGATGAGTATATTGCACCTGACATGCGATTTACGTTTGGTTTAGTGAAGTATGTAGAGTTATCCAATCCTCTAATGTTCAAAGACGCTAAAGGGAGATTAGAAAATGAACAGTAATCTTAAATATCAATTTTTAGAAGACATAAAGCCCGAAGAGATACTGGAAGAGCATGATGATCTGCTTTTAGAAAATGCAAAACTGTTGCAAGTTACAGATGAAAAACTCGCTATTGAAGGTACTGTTTTACATTATCACGCAAAGATAACTGGCGCGAAAGCCAATGAAACGATATTGCAAAAAGGCTCTATAGATCTACGTGATATATGGGTTCCCGGTGCTGCGGGGTGGCAGCACCCAGTGCCTATTTTGGTTTACCCTGACTATGCCAAGGCACTTGTTGAAATCATCGATATCTATGCAAACAGAGCTAAACATACGCCGACATTTGTAAAAACAGGGGTAATGTCGCAAGTTAACGTTGCAGCGCAATTCATTGAATATATGTGCTTACATGGTCATCTCGTACTAAATGGAGTAAATCAAAAGCAAATCGATAAGATGAAAGTAACGCTCAAAGAAGGCGGTATCCCAGCAACACTGGCCTTGCATGAACGAGTTAATTCATTTGTCGATTTGTTAATCGAGAATGACGAATTAGAGCCATTTTTAATCAAAGACGGTAATACCGAAAACTCTAAAGTAACTAGTATAAGAGTACCTAAGATTGCCCAATGTATCGGGGCAGTCAGTCTTGAAAATCAAGTTCCAACTAGTGTTTACCAAAAGGTAACTGAACACCTAAAATCAAAGGGAATTAAAGTCGGTGCTCGTTTAGCATCCAAAGGAGCATCTGCGCCATCTCAACCAGCGGTTAAATCTTTAAATAATTGGTTTGGTACTTGGAATAGGTTTGCAAAACTAGATAACGAAGATCGGATGCAGTTTATTCCTTTTCCTAACCCCAACCAGCTTTCTAAAAAACTAGGTAAAGTTGCTGGTCGCACAAAAAATTTGGATTTAGAGCATGTAGTTGATCTATTGGGCGGATCGCATCTTTGGGTATATGAATACTCATCAAAAATAATCTCTTTGGTAAATGAGATTACCAACTTAAAAAATCAATATATTGATGAAGGGCTTCGTCCTCGAACACTGACTGAAAGTAGATTTCCAGAATTTTTAGTTAGTTCGAAAAAGGTTAAAGAACTAGAAAAGCTGCTAGACATAGAAATTCACAAATCGAGTTTAACTGCTTCAGATAAAGACTCTGAGGCATTCTCTGTAACTGAAGTAATAACGTTATTGATGACCGCTTGTTATGTCATATTGCAAACTTATAATGCAAGAAGACAAGCAGAAATCCAGCACCCTCTTATTGGTATTACAGAAGAGTTCTTCCGCTGCAAAGATAAAAAATTCAATTGGTATCAGGCATGCTTTTATAACGAAAAAAATGGTGAGCGCCGTTGGTACACAACTAATAACGGTAGCACTAAAGCAATTCAATGTTTAATCAAATTGAAAAAAGCATGGGGAGCTGTTGGTGTTGACGGCTTATTTAATGTGCCTACTTTTCGAATTGATGAACAAGGTAACTTCAAACACTATAAATATCACTTTAATAAGGGGAAAGATTCAAAGATCACTGGCAACGCCTTCTTAAAAATGATGCTAGGGGATGCAGAAGTGGATATGAAAAGCCACCCATTCAGACGTATCTACGCTGTTATTTACCATTATCAGTATAAAAACGCAGACTTACTAGCATTATGTCACCAGCTAGGACATGTAGATCCCGAAGAAACAACTGTTTATGTGACGGAGCCTGCTGCTAGAGAAACGCATGAGCAACTTCATCATAAAACCAAGCTGACTCGAAATGAGAGAGCTGAATCAACCATTGCGATAAAAGAAGAAAATAAGGCTCTAGATAAAATCATTGCTGAAGTTGGTGTTGAAACAACGGCAAAAGACATTCTGGCTTTACTTATGGGCACCGAAGAAATGGCAGGTAAATATACTTCTTATTTGAAAAAGGTTTACCGCGTTTTACAAAAGAGTGTCAGGTTTAACAACTATACCAAAGACAAGTATGGTAAAGACTTTAGCGAATTACCTGACGAAGAAAAAAGTAATGAAATGGCTCAAGTGCTTGATGCTAGGGGTCATAAACACAAGCCTAAACCCCATGCTACTTGCCATAAAAAAGAGGGAGAAGCTAAAAAGCATAAAGCACCTTGTGAACCATCTGTATGTAAGGGTTGTGCATACCAAGAAGTAAAACGAACCCAGCTTAATATCATGAAAGAAGACTTAATCGCACTAAAGGCAGTACAAGCTGATTATTTGACACTCCCCATTGAACGTATGCGAGCTAAGGAACAAAGCGTCAATTTAGAGATTTTAATTGAGAGCCATGAACGCACAATGGAAAGAAGTAAGAGTATTTTCAATGGGGGACAACCTAATGGCTAAGACAAATCAAAACCGAGATCCTCAACAAATTGAGGCTTTTGAGCGCATTGAAAAAAAAATAGAAATACTTGAAAAATGGGCAAACGAAGGTATTCCCTTTGTATTGGTTAATGGTAACAAGCAGGTTGATGACAAAGGAAAATATGTCTTTGAATTCTTCCCTACCAGCCCTACAGGACTTAGAAAGTGGAACGGTAAACAAAACAGTAAGGAGGTTGTTAAGCAATATGATATTCCGCCATATACAACATCTGCAAAGTCTCTGGATGCAATACCAACGAGCTTAAAGCTAAGAATCTATGGCGATAAAAATAAACTAAACATTTGGGAAAGACTGAAGTTTAAGGCGAAGCTTCAAAGCAGCACTAAAGAAAAGAATGCTCTGCAAGAGCTAGAGGAAGAGCTAAAAATATCTGAAGCTAATCATCAGGGATTAGCGTATGAATTAATTGAACTTCGAGTGACAAACAAACACTTGGAAGAAGAAAACAGCACGTTAGAAAACCAGATTGAAAGTGTCCGCTTGTCTATAAAATCACAGCTTGATCTCAAGAAAAAACAACTTAAGCAGTCTGAGCTAAAGAGCAAGCAGCTCAGCATCGAAAATGCAAAGCTGAAAAAGCTTTTAGACGAACATGGTATCGACTACGACAATGCTGACGAGAACACCTCTATTATTGATTTTCCGGGGAAGTAAATCATGGTGAATAAGCGCAGAAAATCTTCTCAGGATATCGGTAAACAGAATGCTAAAAAGATAGCAGATTGGGTAAATACTTCGCCTATTATCCCTTTGTATCAAGGTCGGGTTAACAAGACTCAAATTTTCAAAATGCATAATGTGCCTAAATCAACGCTTGATACGAATGAAGATCTACAAAAGTTATTTGATCCTGATGGCCCAATAGAAAAGCTAGTACGAGAACAAAAAGGACTTGAGATTGAGTTGCCTGAAGATGTTGAAGAAGAAAGTTCAGCAAAAGAAGATTTAGAAAACACAGCTTCCAATAGTGAGCTTGAATTGAAAGTTAAGGCTTTAGAAACACAGCTTAACTCTATTCAATTAGATCTGGCTTCAGAAGAGTTTTTGTTGGCAACAGGGCGATATATTCCAAAGCTTTACTTGGATGATGGTGACGTGTGATGCAAATAAGCAATATATCGTTTCACGAAGATGTTAAGCAATTAACAGGCGTAGTCACTTTAGTTCGGCACCATACACAAGATAAACGTGGTATCTCATCTATTTTTCTATTAAAGGTTGCCCGTGAGAAAATAGTCGTTAAGGCTGAATTCGGCGCGATCACCTCAATCCCACAAACGGGAGAAATCTGGAAAGCTACTGGTGATTATTTCTTTGATAAAGAATATGGCTCACAGTTCATTGTTGATGAGGCTTTAAAGCTGCACCCCAACGCAGAAATTTCAACAGATGTTCTTTGTGATTTTCTTATCTACAACGCTCATTTTGTCGGTATAAATAGCTATTGGACCAAGAAACTTAAGGTCGCTTTTGGTGAAAGTTTATTTGCAGTTTTACAAAGTTACTCAGCTAAAAAGTTATCTAACTGTAAAAAGCTAAAAATCTCACCAGTTATGGCTCAAAATCTTTGTGATGGTTGGGCTAAGGCTGTTGGTGAAAGTGAATTAAATCTATTTTTTGGACGACACAAATTACCAATTGAGTATGTTGAAACGACTCGTCAGCTATTAGGACATGACGCAAGTAGCCTGATAAAAAAGAATCCATATCTGCTCTATCCTATAGCCTCTGTAAATGCTGCAAAGCGGACATGGAAATCACTAGACAAAAAATTAAGAGCTAATTTTGATATCAAATTAAACGATAAGCGCAGAGCTATTTCGTTTATTGAATCAATACTGTATTCGTCATTCAGTAATAACGGTGATATGGCATTGCCTGCTAATGAAGTCAAAGCTGAGCTGAATAAGGCTGGTATTGTATTTGATATAAATGAAATTGAAGAAAGCGCTTTTCAAACGCTTTGCTTCAACGAACAAAATGACACTATACAAATCTTAGGTCATCAGGCGATTGAGAAGGCAATTAACACATTGCTTCACAAGCGTTTATCTATGACAAAGCTGCTATTTGATACAAATTCATTGGCGTTTGACGAAACGTTATCAGTACTAGAAAACAATAATATTGAGCTAAATCCTCTCCAGTTACAGGCATTAGGTAATGCCTTTAATCAGCCTGTTTCTTTTATTGTCGGGGAAGCTGGAACAGGAAAGTCTTTGCTTTCCCAGATCATCATTGATGTATGCCTTAATAATGCTATTAACGTTTGGAAAGTTAATTCAGTTGTTCGTAATGAAGACAATATACTGCCTAATTTAAAGGGAGAATCTATTAATCGCTTCATTTCACAGGCAAAAAAGCGAAACCTAAAAGGCGCATTGTCTGGGGCACTAATACTGATAGAAAATTCAAATTCAGTTGATATATTAACCTTGTATAAACTATTAAAGCTTATACCTCTTAACGCTCACATTTGTTTCATTGGTGACAAGTTTAAATTACCGCCTATAGGTCCGGGATCGTTTTTCAAACAGGCTGTTGAATTAAAAGGTGAAGCCCTAACAGAGTTAATTGAAGTGAACGTTGCCGAGTCCCAGTCTGATATCCAACGGCTGTATAGCTCTTTAATTGGTAGCGCTGCATCATCAGTATTTGATGCTATTCCTGCATTTGACGTGTCAGAAGAGCAAAGCCTAAGTATTTACCATACTGAAGATAAATCTCACGAGATGCTTAGTACCATTACGACCAATATTTGGTTCGAATTGGCTTCAATGTTAAGTGATGTACCTAAGATCATTTGTTCTAGTCCACAATTGTGCGATGACATAAATTCTCAGGTTCAGCGGATTCGTTTTGACCGGAAAAAAGTAGCAAAGCTAGAAAGTGGTGAATCTGTATTCTATACAAGTGAGCCTATTATTTTTGCTAAGCCTAATAAATTTGTCGATGTACCAGTTGGCACATTAGCAGACATTGTAGAAGTTTACGAAAAGCCTGTCGTTGCATATGGACGTGAGTGCTGGATGAAGATAAACATTGGCGGTGATTGTATCGATTTGTCTTTAGATGATATTGAAAGTATTGCGCTTTGTTATGCAATTACGGCGCACAAGGTTCAGGGGAGTCAATTTAGTCATTCCTTGGTCATTTTGGATAATTTCTATTTGATTGATAAATCATGGCTTTACACATGTATAAACGCATCTAAAGAGTCGATGTTATTTATCGGAAATAAGAGTCAATTAGTCAACACGGTTGATGCCACAGAGTTTAGCGCTAAAAGATATTGTGGTGTTCCGCTTGAACTGGAGGTTTCAGATGAGTAACGGTATTACTGAAACAAAGGTACGCTATGATCGTCGAGATCATTATGTTTACCAAGATATAAGCGGAGAGGTTCTTTGGGGACCGACAGATTTTATCATTGAACTAGATAGAGATCCCAAAACTATACGCACTTACCGAAAGGCTATCAGACGATTATTTAAATTCTTAAACTCCGGCAAACATAAACTAAGCTGGCTCGAAATGAATGACTCACGTATGAGGGAATTTAGAGCATTCTGTTTAAATGAAACAACAGCAGATTCACGCTACAGAGGTAATGAAAACGTTGCCAAGCAAACGGTCAACAGTGATTTTCTGATGCCAATCTATAACTTTTATCATTGGGTACAAAAGCAAGGTACATATCACCCAAATATTCTTGGTTTTGATCCGGCCAATAAGTTTTCATATCAGATAACCTCATCATTACTGTTGAAAGAAATCGCCGTATCTAGAAATGAAAAGCCAAACAATAATTCACTTTATCCAGAATTATTCAGAGATTGTGATACCAGAAGCCGAAACAGAAAAGACGCAAGTGAGTATGAATTAGAAGAGCTAAATAATTACATAGTTAATGAATATCAGGGCTATGAGCGAGCGTCATTATTGCTAATTGCGCAGATCATGAATGAAACGGGTAGCCGCCCGATTTCGGTTAGTAGCTATCGTAGGCTTCAATTTTCTAAAGAAATCATCGAAAGAGAGTTCTTCCTCAACAAGCAAGATAGTTTATCAATTGTTCCAAAGCTGGCTAAGCAAGGAAATACTATGCCAGTGAGCTTTAGATTCTCTACAGTGCTCGCTGTCAGGAATTTCATTGAGAATGATTTGGAAGAGTTTCTCACCAACATTGATACTGGTAACTACGATGGTCATTTGTTCTTAGACCCCAACAGCTTTCAACCATTAACCGCTGAGAATATCAGCAAGATCTTCAGTGAAATCACCACAGAACTTGGCTGGCCTAAAGGGAAATCGATTTATTCTTTACGTCATAAATTTGCTGGAGATAGCCTTGATAATCATCTGGACGCCGCAAAAGAGTTAGGGTTCAGCGTTAATGAAACGGCTACTGTACTTCAAATGGAAAGAGAAATGACCCACCGAAGCTCTGGCTCTCTAGATGACTATATTTCGAGCCGAAAAAGAACGATGCAAGAAACTGATTCATTTAAAAAGTCGTTAAAGATTAACGAACTAGAATCAGACAAAACTCGCCTTGAGCTAGAAAGGCAAAAAGCGATAGAAAGCGCAGAGCAAAAAGATGCAGAGAATCAGGCACTGTTATTAGAAATTGAAAAGTTAAAAACGAAGTTACAAACACAATGAAATTAATAGCATTTGTTAGACACATCCAGCACATTATTTAAGGGTTCTGTAAATGAAAACCATAGGTAAACTTGCTAAAGAACTTAACATTAGCGTTGAAACAATCCGTTTCTATGAGCGCCAAGGTCTGATAGAGCAGCCTTTAAAACCAGAATCTGGTTACCGAATGTATGGCGATGCTCTAGCCAATCAACTCAAATTTATTCTGAAAGCTAAAGCATTAGGGTTTACGCTGAAAGAAATTGAATCACTGATGTCACTAAGTAGCAGTTGCGCTGATATAGAATCGATGGGATTGCAAAAACTTAATCTCATCCGTAATAAAATTGCTGATTTACAGCGGTTAGAGAAAGTAATTCAAGATATGACAGATTCTTGCAAGGCCAATCAAGACCCTCAATCCTGCCCGGTAATAAATTCACTTAAATAGCTATTGACCCCGTACTTATGTACGGAGTTTATACTACCTTAAAAATTGAGGTAGATAGTTATGATCAATAAAATTCTAGATAAAGTAGGTTCTGGTGGCGTTTGGCTAGCCGCCCTTAGTTGCACAGCATGTTTTCCTGCGCTCGGCTCATTGGCATCTGCTCTTGGGTTAGGTTTTCTTTCACATTTTGAAGGGATAGCGGTGAACACCTTATTGCCATTATTTGCTTCACTAGCGTTGTTAGTTAATTTCTATAATTGGTATCAACATCGAGAGTCATTAAGAGGCATTTTAAGTGTCATTGGCCCAATTGCAGTATTGCTGACCCTTTATCCTTTATGGCAATACGACTGGAGCACTTACTTATTTTACTTTGGGACCATTTGGATGGTCGTAATGTCTATTTTAGATATTGTTAAGCCCATTAAGGAACCAGTATGCAAGGTATAGAATTAAAATCTAAGATAACTTGCCCTGAATGTGGATTTAGCAAAGTTGAAACCATGCCTACAAACGCTTGCCAATGGTATTACGAATGCGAAAGCTGTAAAGCACTACTTAAACCGTTCAAAGGTGATTGTTGCGTTTACTGCTCTTATGGAACAGTTAAGTGTCCTCCTATTCAAGAAGGCAATGCATGTTGCTCAGGTAAGTAGCCTAGTATTCGGTGGTTCTGTGCCAACCAAGTAATATCTTAAATGCGATTGCGATTAACACTAAACCACCAAATAGTTCAGCTTTAGACTCCAGCCATACGCCACTTCTTTCGCCGATATTCACACCAATCTAGCTAAAGGCAAACGTCGTGACGCCTATTATCAAGCAAGCTACGGCTATATCTACCTCAAGCAATGTGATTGCATAACCTGCCGCCATTGCATCAATACTGGCGGCAATAGCAAGAACAAATAGCACACGATGAGTAACATTAGCAATATCTTCTTCAATTCCTTCAGATTGGGACTCATAAATCATTTTTGCCACCGATAAATAATAGCAAAATAAAAGCTATCCAAGGTGCATAATCTTCAATCCAAGATGATCATCCTTTACCGCTGTAATAGCCTAAAAGAGGTATAAAGCCTTGGAAAAATCCAAAATAAGCAACGGCTTTAATAAAGAGTTTTTCAGCATTTGCTACTTTTTTAGAACCTAAGCCTATGGATACTGCAAACACGTCCATACTGAGTGCTATAGCTAATACAAATACTTCAAACAAATCGATTAAACCTGAATAAAATTGTTATAAGATTACGTGACGTATAATTAGTTACTTGACTGATGTTAAACACCTAAGGTTTGCTGACAGTTGCTCAATTATCGAAGCCTTATTTTTACACCAAATTTCAGCCAGATATTCAGTAACAGTGCCAACACTTGAAGGAAACAGAATATTCCCCGCCACTTTGGCGAAAGGGCCATCAGTTTCGAGTAAAATCCTATCTTGAGGTATCCACGATATTACTTTTTTAGCTCTGGCTGAAGTAAGCATGGCTGGCCCAATAGAAAAGAAACAGCCTAGCTCGACGGCTTCTAGAACTTGCTTCTTAGTACCTAAAAACCAATGAAGAATAGAAGTACCAGCATTGGGGTATAACTTAAGTTGTTCAAGTACTTCACCTGTCGCATTAAGACTATGGATAGTTAGTATTTTGTTATCAAAGTCTTCACATTTTTTCAAAATATGCGTGAAAACCTCTAATTGATCATCAAAGTAATCAGCATAACCTTTTGAGCCATCCAGCCCAATTTCTCCAATATATCTAGTTCTATCAACTAGCTTATCGAATAGAGGTAGTTCATTTTTCCTTAAATGAGCAAGTTGAGGGTGAAGCCCCAAAGCCGTTTTACAGTGTTTTATGCCACTTTTTAACTGAACAGTACCTTCAAAAGCTGAAGGCACCGTAGTTACTGATAGCACGTAATAATTACTGCTTTTTATGTCGTTCAATACCTCTTTATGATCTGGATATAAATCAACATGGCAATGAAGATCCATCATGATGATTTATCCGCTTGGAGAAATAATTCAACCTCTGCTAATCCTCGCTTAATAGTTGATTCTAGTTTTTCTCGTATATCTTTATCTTGTGGTATTGGTCCTGACTTTCGAAGCCAAGAACGATAATTGTCAGTCTGTTTCAACCGGATAATGGCAGTTTGAACCGCTTGGAGATCATCGCGAGTATCTTTTTCTTTAATAAGACCTCTCAACCGCTTTGTCTTGTATGGCGCATCTTGTGTAAAACCAGCATGAAAAACTGACGCTCTTCGAATAAGGCAAGGTACACAATGCCCACACTGTTTATGCTCTCTGTGCCAATGACTACAAGAAACACTCAGAGGAACTGCTTTTCTAATTGCGTCTTGATCAACACATTCCGCTAACATTTCACCTTTAGTTTTGAATTGATAGGGGTTTACAAATTTGACATGAAACCCAGTGTCTCTAAGCAAAGATTCAAGCCTGCTTAGAAAATTAGGATGAGTAGTTCTAGTACTATGGCTACCAATCCGTCTTCTGGTAAGCGGTGGATTTATAGAAATATAGCCATTCTCAGGGACGACAATAGTTTCAATACTGCTATCGCAATTAGCATTTCTTAAGGCTGATATACCAAGTACCGCCATAGCTAGGAAGTTGAAGCTTCTTCCCCTCATGCTAATGTCAGTTTTACCTTCTAAATGCTTGATAATATGAGGAGACATTGAATAGGACAATTCGCCGAATGGCGGGGATAATAAATGCTTAATATCTTCCTGTTTTGCGCCATCACCACGATAAGCGTGACTAACCAAAAGCGGTTTTAAGGCTGACTCTCCGTTTAAAATGTCAATTGCACCAACTGCGCTGTCAAGACCTCCTGAAAAAAGGCAGACTGAGTTGAGTCCAATTAATGATTTTGCTTTTGCTTTCGCTTGCTCACTTGTTTTAGGAGTCGGCATCGGCATAGTTGTTTTTTCAAAAGTAAACTGCCATTGATCGCCCGTTAGAAAGTTGAGCAAAGAACTTAGTTCAGGCTCAACAGTATTCCACATATCCTCATCGGTAACAGGAACATGTAAATGCATTTTTCTAGCCCATGCATTTTCTGCATTATCCCTCAATTCAAATGTATCAGCGGCGGTAACAGCGGTTGCAATTGTTATCAGATCTATTGCATCAGCATCTACATTCAATCCCAAATCACGAACTGTTTGTAGTAGTTGTTTTGACACTAAGCTGTGCTTAGTGATGTCATTTTGATGCGTATGGAACATCTGGACAGGATGACAATCATCAGAAAAATCAGGCAAGTTAGCTGGGTCATGATTAAAATAAAAATTAGTCATCAAAGCTCTCCCACTCATCAACTGTCATGGCAATAGCATCGGCTTGAATTTTAGTAATATTTTCCTTACTGATAGTACTGGGGTTGCCATTAGTTACTTTGTCTAACTGTTCTTGTGTGATCACTTTTATTAATTCCCTTAATTCAACTTCCATTTGATGATGCTTGCTTGCAGGCTCAACGTGAAACCAAGCTCTGCCCATTCCTTCTACAACATCTTGAAATATAAGATCTGTTAAATAACAGCCTATGGCTTCTTGGATAACTTCGTCGGTAAAACTGTTAGGATCAAACTCTTCAGTATCGGGTAATGCTTCTTCTAGTGCGTAATCCAACGCAACTCTTACAGCATCCGAATCGGCATTATGAGGCGCTAAATGGCTAGCAATTTTGTCAATTGCTTGGTCAGTCGATAGCCCAGTTAGATCACCTAATGATAAGCTTTGATTATTAACCGTTACTGTGTCGCCACGCATGACACCAAGCAATCCAGAACCAGCAGTTATGCCGCTTGCTAGTCTCCGGCTAGTACTCTTACCTCCACCAGAGCCTTTTCTAGAGTAACTTTTTAATGAACGCCTTAGATCCGAAGTTGATCCACCTGTTTGAGCGTACTTACCAAATGCTCTTCTTGCACTAGCAAACCTATTTGGAGGCGGTGTTGCTGTTGGTGAACCGCCGATTTCTTATTGAACCTTGTCATTGTCAATATCGTTACTATTGTCATTCTGATCATCTGCTTGACCACTGTCAAAGCCTGTTTGATCATCCCCATCAGTACCTGATGCAGGTTCTATCGTGACGGGGTCTCCTTGCTCTGCCCACGATGGAATTAGCGGACTCTTGTTATTCGGTCCTGTTGACGATGCGGACGTACCCATATTACTTAGTTCCCTCTAGTTCTTTTAAAATTGGATTAAGCCACCTTTGTCGGGGCAAGCTTTTTAAGAATGTAAGAATACTTAAACAACATTTATCATCCTGCTTGGCAAGTAGCACCGCTCCATAAATGCCTGTAGGTCTTTCAGTCCAATCACCAATCAACTTAAAGTTTTCAATCAAACCATCCATGACTGACATGTATTCTTCCTTAGGAGTTGTGGTAATCGCAGTAGAGTTAACGCCACTGACCCTTACCTTTTGCTTCATTAAGTCTTCTACAAGTTTTTGAGCGGCTCCTGACATTACCGCATTAACAGCGCCCATTGGAATGCTTTCTCGACTCAGATACGCCGCTGGAGTCAAATCCACCTCAGTAAACATTGGAGGTAATTTTGACCATTTGTCAATAAAAGCTAGGTCTAGCTTCCACTCTTCAGGTAACTTAATTTCGTCAAATTCAACTTCTGAATTTTCGAGTTCCGCCAATACTTTTGGGAACCCCTTTTCCTTGTCAATTAATTCATAAAGCTTATTGGTAGCCTGAGTGCCTAAGCACCTCTCAAAAATTACCAGCTTAGTGATGGTTTTTTCATCAAGCTGCATACCTCGACGGTGAGCCGTTTTCTTTCTCATCTTCACTTGGTTCAGTAATCGCTTAACTATGCGAGGGTTGCCGTTAATGTTTGTAGATTCAGCTAATAGTGGAGCTAACTGCTCAGCAACTACAAATTTACTTCTGAGTTCTGAATGCTTTTCGATAGCGTGATCTTGAAGTAGCTCATCAATGGTTATTTGTGGTTGTTTCCACGACAGCCTTAATGATTCTTCAAGGGCACATCTTATCGTTTCTAATTGAGCATCGGTAACGCCGTGGTCTTGAGCAGTAAGCATCATTAAATATGCCCTTATCTCCAGAACGCCGGGTCTTGGTACATGCACAGGAATTTGAATAAGCTTGTCTAAATAATCAGTTTGATGTCGTTGAGATGCACCTTTGTGATATTCCGGCACAGCCAAGCGGATCATGTCTTCATCGGCGGCAATAACAAATGCGGTATTTGGTAGAAATAGAAATAATCTGATCGCCTCAAGTGTTGAAATGGCATTAAATGGAGAGCAGCGATCTAAATTATCGACATAGACAATAAGTGGTTTATCAAACTCCTTTAGCAGATCTGAATATGCTTTTCGGAATTCTTTAATTTCTTTAGGAGGTGAGAATGATTTCTTATCTTTGATCAAACCTTTGTTTTTCTTCGCGACATCCTTAGCGCCATCGACAGCACCTTTTACATCATCAACATCCAGTTCACCATCGTCACCACCACTGAATAGTCCCATGATCTTCTGTATACCACCTATAGTTGGTATACCAGCTAATGCTGCACCACCATCCATAAGTAGTCCCATCAGTCTGATCTTATCTATTCGTCCAGCAAACTCTTTTGCTTTTGCACTTAGGTTTTTATCGTCTGCTGCTTTTTTAACTAAAGTAGATGCGATTGTTTCTAATAGCGCAGCTTTAGCATCATCGTACCCTTGGAAAGTCCATGCATCAAAATGTACTTGGATATATTCTTGTTCATCAGTTTCCAAAGATGCTTTGGTAAGTTCAAGAATAGTAGATTTTCCTGCGCCCCAATCACCAAAGACACCGACGCTAATAGGCATTAATTCCTTTTCTGTTATAAGATCTTTTATTGACTCAGCCGTTTCATTAAAATTTAAGAAATCAATTTTTGATTCTTTATCAGACCACATAACATCTCCCTTTATTTATTATTTTGCTTTTCCATTCTTTTAATAGTTCTGTGAACCGTAGGGCGGCTAACAGAATATTTTTTTGCTAATGCAGAAATCGATTCACCATTTAATTTATCTTTATATAATTCCTTCGCTTGTTTATCAGACAAAGCAGACATTCTCCCCATATGTTTGCCTTTAGCCTTAGCCTCTTCACGACCTTCAGCTGTTCTGGCTTTTATTAAATCCCGCTCAAGCTGAGCGAAGACTCCGCAAAGGTTGATCATCGCCGTCGAGAATGGATTATCATTTTTAGTATTGAGAGAGCCGTCGATGATATTTAAACACGCTCCCTTTTTATGAATACTTTCAATTGCTTCGAGAATAGTCTTTAATGATCGGCCAAGCCGATCAAGGCGAGTAACAATTACTTCATCGCCTTCTCGTATAAAATTTATGAGATCTTTTAACTTCTCATCATTTTTAATCGAAGCACCACTTTGCTTCCCTTGAAATACTTTCTCACAGCCATGAACGCCCAACTTGGACAGTTGAACTTGTAAATCTTGTTCTTGAGTCGAAACTCGTGCAAAACCAACTTTCATATGTACGAAACCTGTAACTTTCGTACATCTTAACAATCAAGTGAACGAAAGTACATTAAATAAATTTCGTACATGAACGTAATAAAATATAGTTATTCGTACACAACACGGATAGAAAATGAATGACAATTCTAACTATCAAGTGACTTAATTATTCCACACGCTTCAATGGTGTTTTCAGTTGTACACAAACTTGCCATTTGTTGAAGCTCAGCTTTTAGTGCTTTGAGTTCTCTCATTCGATTGTTAACTAAGGCCAATTGTTGAGCAATGAGCTTATTAACACTTGCACAGCTTTCTTCTGGCTTATTTTTCAGTTCCATAAGGCGTTTAACATCTGTTAGAGGGATATCCAAACTTCGGCAATGCTTTATAAACTCTAATTCTTTTAAAGCCCGTTCACCGTATAACCTGTAATTCCCTTCAGTACGTTCAGGAGTTGAAAGCAACCCTTCTTTCTCGTAATACCGAATTGTTTGTATCGAACACCCTGTCGTTTTTGAAAGTTCACCTATCTTCATAAAACTTTAGTCCTAAATCTTGACTCTATAGTCACTATAGACTTTATAGTTAAGTTATCAAGCAAATAACTAAGGCCGTGCAATGAGTGGTTGTGGTTGCGAAGTCGAACTAAAAGATGCGAAACAAAAACATGTGCTGTATTGGTTGCTAGGTATTAATGCGGTTATGTTCTGCGTTGAGATTACTGTGGGCCTATATGCAAACTCAACGGCTTTGATAGCAGATTCAATGGATATGCTGGCTGACGCAATTGTCTATGGTATTGCTCTATATGCCGTGAGCCGATCTTTAAAGCATAAAGCCAATGCAGCCCTTATCAGCGGTTACTTTCAGCTGACACTCGGAATACTGGTAATCTTTGACATAGTAAGAAGACTCGGAGAAGGTGAGCCTCACTCTTGGTTCATGATCGGCTTTGGTTTTGTAGCATTAATAGCAAACGTCATTTGTTTAGTTTTAATCAGAATGCAAAGCAATGGTGAAGTCCATATGCGTGCAAGCTGGATATTTTCAGCCAACGATGTGATCGCAAACTTGGGGGTCATTGCTGCTGGTGTTTTAGTGATGCTACTTGATTCTCGCTGGCCTGACATTGTGATTGGTAGTGTGATTGCAACCCTAATTTTAAGAGGGGCTTACCTGATTATTACTGATGCGAAGAAAGAGCTGAGCAACGCAGAGTTAACAAGCGAAAACAATAGCTGTAGTGGAAGTAAATCAAAATCATGTTCTTAAAGGAGATGGATAATGAGTGCTAATTATTTAGAGAAAACACAAATATTAGACTTAGATGATCACAGCATCCAATCTCTAATAGCAGATCGGAATTGGAATACAATGGATGAATACAACACAATAGGAGCTGCTTACACCTTTGTTAAAGATGAGATTCAGTTTGGTTACAACCGCAGCGATGATATATCTGCGAGTGAAGTTTTAGCGGATGGCTATGGACAGTGCAATACCAAGGGAAACTTGTTAATGGCTCTATTCCGAGCGCTTGGTATTCAGTGCCGATTTCATGGTTTCACGATTGACCAACAGCTTCAGAAAGGCGCTATTCCTTCTTATGTATTTTGGCTTGCCCCAAAATCCATTATCCATAGCTGGGTAGAAGTGCTCTATGAAGGTAAGTGGATCAATTTAGAAGGCTTCATTCTCGACGAAGCTTACCTAAGTTCAATTCAATCCAAATTCAGTCAAGCTAAAGATAATTTTTGTGGTTATGGAATAGCTACTACCTGCATAAGTAACCCAGAGACGAACTGGGTTGGTAAAGATACTTATATTCAAAAAGAAGGCATACACGACGACTTTGGCTTTTATGACTCACCCGATGAATTCTATGCTGAGCAGGGAACCAATCTAACGGGTATTAAACGTTGGGCGTACCAAAACTTTATCCGTCATATCATTAATTGGAATGTACAAAGGCTTAGAAGAAAAAATGTAACCGCCGAGGCTCAACATGCATAACCACTCTCACGGTCATGATCACCCTCACAATGATGAGGACGCTTCGAGACGCATTGGCTGGGCTTTTTTTCTAAACCTCACGTTTACCATCATCGAATTTATCGGAGGTTGGTTAACCAATAGTACGGCAATCATGGCAGATGCTATCCATGATTTAGGAGATAGCATCTCCATAGGCACCGCATGGGGATTAAATAAGCTCAGTAACAAGCCTGCCTCTAGCCAGTTTTCATATGGTTACAAGCGCTTTTCATTGCTTGGCGCATTGATTAACGGTTTGGTATTAACTGTTGGTTCTGTTTTTATACTAATTGAGGCCATACCAAGATTAGCTAACCCCGAAATGCCTCAAGTCGAAGGAATGCTTTTATTAGCTATTTTTGGCATGGTGGTAAACGGTTACGCTGCCTATAAGCTAAGTCATGGAAAGACCTTAAATGAACGAGTTTTAAACTGGCACTTGCTTGAAGACGTTTTAGGTTGGATAGCTATATTTATTGTATCAATCGTATTGATGTTTGTTGAATGGCCCATACTCGATCCTATTTTATCAATTGGGTTTACCCTTTTTATTTTATTTAATGTTGTAAGAACACTGAAAACGACACTTATGCTCTTCTTGCAAGCGACACCAGATATTGATCTTATTGAAAATATTAAATCGAAAATAGTTTCTAAAGCCATTGTGGGTGAAGTACATCACTTACACATCTGGTCACTTGATGGTGAACACAACGTTTTAACCGCCCATATTGTTTTAAACACTGAAATATCTAACGAAGAGCTGAAATCGTACAAGCTAGAGTTGCGACAGGAGCTTAAAGAGTTTGATTTTGCTCATACAACAATTGAAATAGAGTTCATAGACGAGCAATGTCGTGACGCAAGCTAAACGATAGTGTTAACATTGGCATAACTAAGAGATAGTTGAAACGAAATGAATATTAAACAATTCCCTGCATACATCATGATAGTGCTGATATTACTTCAGTCATTTTCTGCTGTGGCAAAAGTTGCTGATGTTCATATTGTTGATTCCGAGCATATAAAAACCGAGCATGTTCATGCTTTAGATGACCACATTTCTTCTGAAAAATTAATACAATCATCAGCAGATAATGACCAACACAACCCCGCTGATTGTCATCATTGCGGACACTGCAATGGCTCGCATGTACAGTTTGCTACGCATGTTTACATCAGTAGAGACATTGATTTCAAATCAAGTCAGGTATTTGATTATTTAAAAGTAGTCATTGAAGCTCCCCCTTCCAGATTACTTCGACCTCCCAAAAGTTAGTCCTTTTATTTAATTGGCGCGTTAGGCGGTGAAGCCAACGCTCGTTTCATAAAATAAACAGGACAAAATATGAATATGTCTTATTTTAAGGCCCCCGTACTTGCTTGGAAGAAAGTAAAACGGTTGCTTCTGTTGTCGTTTTTAGTGACAACTAATAATGTATTTGCAAATGACTTAACTGTTGATTCAGTTTCATTGTCAGAGGCAATACAACGAACACTTGCAAACAACCCACAGCTAACAGCTTTTAAATACAAACAAAAGCGTTTAGACGGCGAGTTAGCTACCGCAGGGTTAAAACCTGAATATAACGTCAGCGCTGAATTGGAAAACTTTGCAGGTACAGGTGATGTATCTGGATTCAGCGACGCTGAACTTACCTTATCAATATCTTCCGTGGTGGAATTGGGAGATAAGGTAAATAGCAGAAAGCTTTATGTTAATGCCCAACAGCAAGCAATAGCTGTTGAAAAAAGAATACAAACACTCGATATTTTGGGTGAAGTAGCAGCTCGCTATATCGATGTTTTGACGTTACAGCAAATCATGCTCGTCAATGAAAATGCAGAAAAGCTAGCACGAGAAACCTATCAAACTGTCTCCAAAAAAGTTCGTGTTGGTTCGGCACCGTCATCAGAGCAAAAACGAGCTGATGCAGCTTTAGCAACAGCTCGACTAAAGACGCTAACCATTTCCAAGCAGTTAGAGGCCAGTGTTCGTAAGTTAGCTATTATGTGGGGAGAACAATCACCGCAATTCTCTCGTGTATCAGGCGATTTATTTGCACTTCCCAAAACAATATCACTCGAATACATCATGGCTCAACTTTCTCAAAGTCCTCATATATTAGCTTATGCAGAGCAATCGAGAATTCAGCAAGCTCAATTACAATCAATCAACGCACAAAGCCACGCTAATATAACGTGGAGCGCAGGTGTGAAAAGACTTGAAGGTAGCAATGAGACTGCGTTGGTTGCAGGAATTAGCGTCCCTCTGTTTACGAGTGATAGAAATAGAGGCAGCTATCAATCTCAAAAAGCAAAACTCGATGAAGTTGAGCAGCAACGGAAAGCCAGTGAGCGAGCAATTTACAGCCAATTAGCGACATTTTATGCGGCTCAGGAAGAGGCTCGCCTTACGGTTGAAACCTTACAAACCAGTATTATTCCGCCTCAAGAAAGTGCTTTGTCATTAGTGCAAAAAGCCTATTCGGACGGGCGCTTTAGTTATTTAGAGCTAGTTTCAGTTCAAAAAGAGCTTATTGAGATGCAATATGCGCTTATTTTTGCCGCAAGTGAGGTTCACAAACAAAGCGCCTCCATTGAGTCCTTATCAGGCATTCCATTAATTTCTTCCGGCAATACAGAAAGCCAACTTTCAAGCTTTATTGAGAATTAATCATGAAAAAGAAAAATATATTAAATTCACCAATCAGCCTTTTCAAATTAATGCTTGTTGCTGTAATTGGTTTCACCTCCATCACGACCTCAGCCAGTGAAGAACACAAAGATGAAATAGTCTCTATGTCTGTTGAGATGGCTAAACAAAACAGCATTGAAACAGTAGCAGCAACTAGCGGTGTTATTCATAACGAAGAAGTTGTATATGGAAAAATCGTTGCCGATCCTGCCTCACTTGCGCACGTTAACGCTAGATTCGATGGTGTTATTAAGGAAGTAAAAGTCAATCTCGGCGAAGAGGTCAAAAAAGGTGAAACGTTGGTAGTGATTGAATCCAATGAGAGCTTAAATCAATATTCGATAAAAGCACCAATGTCTGGGCGTATAGTCGCTAGGCAAGCCAATATTGGCGAGCTTACAAATGGTGAAAACTTGCTGACAATAGCCAATTTTGACGTGGTTTGGGCACAACTATCAGTGTTTCCTACTCAGCTAAGTAAGGTTAACGCTAACCAGCAGGTGCTAATTCATAGCACTGAATTTAATCAAAGTGCGCAAATTAGCTATTTAACACCATCACTAAACGACAAGCCATACTCATTGGCATTTGTAAAATTGGATAACAAAACCAACAAGTGGCCGCTTGGCACTGTAATTAAAGGTGCGGTTACGACCAGTCAACACTCTGCTCCAGTTGTTGTGCCAAAAGGAGCCATTCAAGAGTTTGAAGGCAAAGATGTTGTTTTTATTAAAGAAGGCAATGAATACCACCCTAGCGCCGTAAAAACTGGCGCTTCAGACGCTATCAATATTGCTATCATCGACGGTTTGAACGTCGGCGAAAGTGTGGTTGTAAAGAACAGTTATCTGCTAGTTGCTGATCTAAAAAAATCGGAGGCTGGACATGAACACTAATCTCCGACCTTTTTGTCCTCTACATATTGGCTTCAGTATTATCGAGGTGAAAATATGATCGCTTGGATACTAGAATTATCTATCCGTAGACGTGGTACTATGTTGCTTATGGCCTTGTTTATCATCGCTTTAGGAATATGGAACTATCAGAAGCTACCTATTGACGCTGTGCCAGATATAACCAATGTACAGGTACAAATAAACACGCAGGCTCAAGGTTATTCACCTTTGGAAACAGAGCAACGGATTACGTTTATCGTCGAAACGGGCTTGGCGGGTTTACCTAAGCTGGATTATACCCGTTCACTTTCTCGATATGGCCTGTCGCAAGTGACTGTTGTGTTTGAAGAAGGCACAGATTTGTATTTTGCCAGAAACCTAATCAATGAGCGACTTAGCGCAATTAAGGAGCAACTACCGTTTGGCATTGAACCAGAAATGGGACCAATTGCTACGGGCCTCGGTGAAATATACATGTACAGTATAACTGCCGACGAAAGTGCAAAGCAGAATAATGGCTTACCCTATGATGCGATGGCGTTAAGGGAGATCCATGACTGGGTAGTGAAACCACAACTTGCATTGGTTAAAGGGATTACGGAAATCAATGCAATTGGTGGCTATAAAAAGCAATACCATATCAATCCCGATCCGTTAAGGATGTTGCACTTCGGTATTACCAGTGAAGCACTATCAAATGCAATAATGCGAAATAATGCAAATCAAGGGGCTGGATTCATCGAAAGAAGCGGACAGCAAATTCTTGTTCGTTCACAAGCTCAGTTGCAATCTATTCAAGACATCCAAAACGTCATTATAAAAAGCGACGACGGCACACTTGTAAAAGTTAAAGATGTCGCCGAAGTTGCGATAGGAAAAGAGCTAAGGACAGGAGCTGCATCACTGGAAGGCAAGGAAAGTGTGATTGGCACCGCAATGATGCTGGTAGGAGAAAATTCACGCTCGGTGGCATTGGCTGTTGGTGACAAGCTTAGTGAAATCCAAAACAGTTTACCTCAAGGCGTGTCCATAGTTCCCTTATATGACAGGACAACTCTGGTTGATAAAGCAATTAGCACCGTACAGAAAAATCTTATTGAAGGTGCATTACTGGTTATCTTCGTATTGTTCCTATTACTGGGTAACATACGCGCCGCTTTGATTACCGCCGCAGTAATTCCTTTGGCAATGTTGGCAACAATCACGGGCATGGTTCAAAGCAAAGTCTCTGCGAATTTAATGAGTCTGGGAGCCTTAGATTTTGGATTGATTGTCGATGGCGCGGTAATAATCGTTGAGAACTGCATTAGGCGGTTAGCAGAAAGCCAAAAACGAAATAGTTCTGTCATTTCCCTGAAAGAACGCCTAGACATTGTTTATTCTGCTACCAATGAGGTTATACGACCTAGTGTTTTTGGCGTATTGATCATAACGATTGTCTATTTACCTTTGTTTACCTTATCGGGTGTCGAGGGCAAAATGTTTCATCCGATGGCCGCAACGGTGATAATCGCTCTATTGTCTGCAATGGTATTTACCTTCACGCTAGTCCCCGCTGCGGTTGCTTTATTCTTGAAAGGCAAAATCAGCGAAAAAGAAAGTCCAGTAATTGTCGGCGCTAAGTCAGTTTATAGTCCTGTTTTGAAGTGGGCTTTAAAACTACGTTGGCTAGTTGTTTGCGGCGCTGCTTTACTTGTGACATTTAGCATATTACTTGGTAGTAAATTAGGATCTGAATTTGTTCCTCAACTTAATGAAGGTGACATTGCACTGCACGCGATGCGTATTCCGGGCACGGGTATTGACCAAGCTGTAGAAATGCAGAAGGTACTTGAACAACAAATTATGAAATATGATGAAGTTGTTACGGTGTTTTCAAAAACGGGCACAGCAGAAGTTGCGACAGACGCGATGCCGCCAAATGTGACTGATACTTTTCTGATATTAAAGCCGAGAGAGCAATGGCCCGACCCTAATTTAACGAAAGAGGATTTTGTTGAAAGGCTGGAAAAAGATCTCAGCTCTATTCCCGGCAATAATTATGAGTTTACTCAACCAATTCAGATGCGATTTAACGAATTAATTAGCGGAGTAAGAGCTGATTTAGGGATTAAGCTCTACGGTGATGATCTATCCCAACTTGTCATTTCTGCACAAGAAGTTTTGGCTACACTCAATACAATTTCAGGTGTTGCTGATGCGCGGCTCGAACAAGTTGATGACGTGCCTATCTTTACCGTTAACCCCAAGCCTGAAGCATTAGCGCTATACGGGTTGGATGCAAGCGACTTACAGTCTTGGTTAAAAACAGTCGTGTCAGGTGAAGGCGCAGGGTTAATATTCGAAGGTGATCGTCGATTTGAAATTGTAGTTAGATATCCTGAGCTGTTGAGAGCCAACCTTGATCAGCTAGGTAATTTGCCAATCGCGACAGAAAGTGGTGAGTTTGTACCTGTAAGCGAAGTTGCAGAGTTAAATTATACGACAGTTCCAAGTCAAATAAGCCGAGAAAATGGTAAGCGACGAATTGTAATTACAGCAAATGTTAGAAACCGAGATCTAGGCTCATTCGTACAAGAGGCACAGCAAAAAATTCAACAAAATGTTGAATTGCCTGCTGGTTATTGGCTTGAGTACGGCGGAACATTTGAGCAACTTGAGAGTGCAACGCAAAGATTATCCATCGTAGTACCTGCCACATTGTTTGTAATTTTGACACTGCTTGTCATAGCATTTAGTTCAATAAAAGATGCCCTGATCATATTTAGTGGTGTGCCTTTAGCACTTACAGGCGGCGTATTGGCTTTGTGGTTAAGAGACATGCCTCTTTCAATTTCTGCTGCTGTTGGATTTATCGCTCTTTCAGGGATAGCTGTATTAAATGGACTGGTGATGCTGTCATTCATTAAACAGCGATTACTTGAAACAGGAGAGCTAATAAACTCAATTATCGAAGGTGCAACTATCAGGCTTCGCCCTGTATTAATGACCGCTTTGGTTGCTAGCTTAGGTTTCATTCCTATGGCATTAAACGTCGGAACTGGGGCTGAAGTTCAGAGGCCATTAGCAACGGTGGTAATTGGAGGGATTATTTCCTCTACTTTACTTACTTTAGTTGTTTTGCCTGTTCTATATAGAATTGTTTACAGTAAATACAAATCTTAACTTTAATTTAGAGGCTTCTCGTAATGTTTTCGAGAAGCCTTTTGTTAAGTTACTTTTGCTCGTTCAGGTGTGTAAAAAGACCTATTTAAAACTAAATTACTTTTAAGACGCCGCGATACATTTGTATCTGACAATGAAACTCATGCTCTCCCTGTGACAAGTTTAATAAGGTAATTTGAGTAATTTCATTTAACTTAAGCTGTTCGCTTATATCCAATGAAGGAATAAGCATTATTTCAGCGCAGGGGGATTGCTCTTTATGACCGTTATGAACGCACGTCATTATTGCTAATTGCGCAGATTATGAATGAAACTGGTAAACGGATTATCATTTTTTGTACTGACAGAACCATTAATAATCTTTGAACAATCGCCCCGTTTGTGAGTACTTTCAATGTCCTCAAGAATAGACTTTAATGATCGGCCTAGCCGATCAAGGCGAGTAACTATTACCTCATCACCCTACCTGATGAAATCGATTAGCTTCTTTAACTTTTTTCATTTCTAACCGAAGTACCAGACACATTGCCTTATAATATTTTTTTACAACCATAATAGCCCAACTGAACAGTTGAGCATTCAAATCTTGTTCTCTAGTAGATACTCTTGCAAAACCACTTTCATGTGTAGGAAACTTTTAGCTTTCGGACATGAACGAGATAAAAGATCAATATTCGTTCATTTAAAAAGTGAAATAAATGACAACTCTAACTATCAAGATTAATTCTTCCACATGCTTTAACTGTGTCTTCACTTGTACACGAGCTTACATTTGTTGAAGCTCAGCTTGTAGTACTTTGAGTTCCCACATTAGATTGTTAACTAAAGCCAATTCCGCCTGTGTCTATCACAAGTTCAAAACTCAAACTCTAAATATAAGCTGATTTGATCTCCTTCAAAGAAGATTTTTTGCCCATAAACTCTTACACCGAAATGTGTAGATTAGTACTGATTCACAATAATTGCGCTGAAATTGAGTCAATCGTATTACAAATACTCTTATTGATACTGGCTCATTACTTGCAATTTTTCGAGAACATGACCACATGTAGAGAATAATAGGCTAACAGTGGGAAATATTTACACTATCAATGTAAGGATTACTTATGAAATACTCAAGATTTGCTGCAATGATCATCACCTCAACCATTGCTATGTTTGTCATGATGTATCTCAACACTTACGCAGTATCACATATATGGTTTAGTGAAACGCGTATCTATATGGCGTTGTATATGGGAGCAGGTATGGCAATGATCATGCTGGCCTTTATGCTTGGCATGTACAGTAACAAGAAGCTCAACATGGCTATTTTTCTATTGGCGACAATACTGTTCGCCATATGTCTTTATCTTGTTCGCTCTCAAAGCACAATTTCTGACACTGCCTACATGAAAGCGATGATTCCTCATCACTCCATTGCTATTCTTACTAGTGAGCATTCAACTTTGGAGGATGTACGCGTGCGTGAATTGGCAAATGGTATTATTAAAGCCCAACGAAAAGAAATAAAAGAAATGGAATGGCTGATTAAGGATATTTCTGAAAATGGAAAGGTCAGCTCACAAGCTCAGGCTGAGCAACGACCGCTCCCAAAGTTTGAAGGCACACTGAACAAAGGAGACTAAGATGACTAAGACAGCTACCCTGTACAGAATGGTCACTGACGAACATATCTGCCCCTATGGTTTAAGGTCGAAAGATTTGCTGGAGAGGCAAGGGTATGATGTAGAAGATCATAAGCTCACGTCAAGACAACAAGCTGATGACTTCAAAGATAAGCATGATGTCAAAACTACGCCACAAACCTTTATTGAAGGAAAGCGTGTCGGAGGATACGATGACTTAAGAGAGTATTTTGGTAAAGATGAAGCAGGTCAAACTGGCACAACCTACACGCCAGTTGTAGCCATTTTCTCGATAGCTGCACTTCTTGCTGTCGCATCTCAACATTTTGCTTCCGGCTCATTTATCTCCATCAGAACACTGATGCTATTTATAGCTTTTTCAATGACGCTCTTAGCGGTGCAAAAACTGAAAGACCTATACAGTTTCACAAATTCGTTTATTACTTATGATTTACTAGCGATGAGATGGATAAGATATGGTTATATTTATCCCTTCATTGAAGCATATGCAGGTATTGGTATGGTTGCCCAACTACAGCCTCTCGCAGTGGCACCATTTTCATTGTTTATCGGCACAGTTGGAGCAATTTCAGTTTTCAAAGCCGTTTACATTGACAAACGCCAGTTAAAGTGTGCCTGTGTAGGCGGCGATAGTAGTGTGCCACTTGGATTTGTATCGCTATCTGAAAACTTATTTATGATCGCGGGAGCATTGATTATGCTGCTGATGTAAAGGTATAGCTCTATTCGGCGGCTCCTTAACTGTTAAGATTAGACCTAGGATGCCAGCCCACACCTTTCTAATCCATATGTAACATTTTTTCTGTCGTACTGGCATCAAGATAACCAGAACTGAGCAAACAATCTCAAAGGTTGTACAAAATAACACTAAAGCTTTTTCATTAAGTTTTATTGTTATGCTCTTGTGGTGGCTTTCGCCACCACTTTATTAGTTTTCAAGTTCCACCATATCTTTCGCTGCAATGTCACCAGACACTAGCTTTACAGTTGCGAAATGATCATTCACAATTTTAGTAATTTGTACCGTTCCTACCTTTTCGATAGTGTAGGGATCGTCACCTTCACTCAATACTATTCTTTCATGGAATCTAATAACACTGTATTTTTGCCCAACCTCTGCGCCATGCTTAGCACCAATACAGATTAGAGTTCGATTATCAGAACTTTCTACTACCTGACCTCTCATCATGTATTTATGATAAAAAGTGGTATTAGAACAACCCACTAAATATAAACCGAATGTAAGCAATAAAAGAGCTTTTATATAGGGTGTTTTCATCACTGTTACCTCATTTGACTAACTAATTATCTATACACTTTTTTATGAATTCATTTGTTTTTCCGGCCAGCCCCCGAAGGTGCTTGATGACAACTCCAAGGCTTATGAACAGAGTTATCTTTGATGTTCTGATCAACAAATTTATAGTAACTTTCTTTAGTATGTGTCCACCAATCATCATGAACATCTGCGCCATACTTACGGATTACCTCCTCAATCCCATCAAGGCTTACGTTTGCGGCATCATAGGCAAGGTGTATTTCACCTTCTTTGATGTTGTAACTAACTTCATCTATACCAAAAAGCTGATCTATTTCTTTTACTAACTCGTCACAGCTTTCTTCTGTGACATTGCTAAGCTTTAGATTTCGAACAACTAAATTTTGCTCTCTAACGCCAACTCTATGATCTAAATCGCTCATAATTTTTCTCCTAATGTTTGTGTGAATGCTGTTGATTGCTATCTTTCATTTCTTCCATTTTCCGGTTCATCTGCGGCATCATGTTCTCCATCATTTCTAAATGATGTTCAGTCATCTTGATTTGTTGATGCATTGGCATTTCTTCCATATTTTTGTGCATGGATTGCATCATCTTCATCATTGAACGGTGATGTTCAACCATCATCTGCTGTTGCTTGTCAGGATCTTTTTCAGTTTTAATGGCATGGACTTCCTTTTTCATTTCCATCATTTTTTTATGCATTTCTCCCATGTTCTCATGTGGTATTGTCATGCCTTGATGCATATCAGCTTTGTTCGCACCTTCATGTTTATGCTCATTGTTTTGGGCAAATGAGCTAGTGGTTATCAGTAGTGAACTAATAAATAAAATTGATTTAGTTAACGTTTTCATGATTTTTACCTTCTACACTTTTATTAAAATTTGGGATCCAACTTGGTGTCGATTCCATATACCTGTGGTACTCCGAACCAAACTCAGCAATCGCTTGTGCTTCTTCGCGTTTCGCTAGCTTGACGTAAACAACGACTAAGATCGGAAACATCGCAAGTGTTGGGATTGTCGGCCACTGCAATAAAAAGCCGAACATGATTAGAATGAAAGCTACATACTGTGGGTGGCGACACCTTGCATACCATCCAGTTGTAGCCAATTGATGATGCTTTTGCGCGTGATGCAATACATTCCATGCTGAAGACAACATAAAGAAACCTGCAACAATAAACACCATACTCACTATATGAAATGGGTCCCAATGGGCATCACCTTGAAATCCAAAGAAAGTATGTAATAAATGCCCATTCTCATGCGCAAAGAAATTTACTTCTGGATAGGTCTCCGTCAGCCACCCCGACAGAAAATAGATAGTTAAAGGAAAGCCATACATTTCAGTAAATAGGGCAACAATAAAGGCGGAGAACGCTCCAAGGCTTCGCCAATCAGTAGATGTTTTTGGTTTGACAAAACTAAAGGCAAAAAAGATAAAAATTGCTGAGTTCAGTATCACCATTGACCATAAGCCATAATCATATGTCTCATTCATCACTGTTCTCCTTTTTATGTGATTCCTTACGTCCTTCTTCTAAACCTTGTATGTAGCCGTCACGATAGGCAGCATTTTTATCCGTGAGTTCTTGAAAGCTCTCTTCCTTTTTCTCATCAGGCGCATGTGAATGATCGTGGCCATGTTTGCCATGACTGCCATGCATAAATACGTGCATCAACGGGCATAGCAATAAAATCAAATAAGGAAGAAATTGCAGTACATGCTGTCCATGTTCAAAGATTAAAAAATAGGTGGCTGCGGCAATAAGCACCAATGCAGCCCAACCCGTGGGTGTTGACCAAAATTTAGGGTGCTCATTTTTCATATTGGCCTCCTATTGACCTTAAATTTTCCGCTGAAGCTTCAGACTTAGAATTTATCCAGAAGAGATTATCCACAGGGGAGATACTAACTAGTCCTTCTCCTTCAACGTTGGTATACGCTGCATCAAGCAAAACTTTAGCAACATGTTCTGCATCATCAAAAGCAACATAAATTGTCATAACTATATGTGCTGATAAGTGATTTCTGTTGTAAGTATCAGCATATGCACCTCTGCCCGTTGCTTTATGAATGGTAAAGCCTTTATAGCCATGTGAAAGTAGTGCCTCTTCTACTCGTGTTAACACCATTTCATCGAAAATGGCGGTCACTTTTTTCATCCTCCTAAACAACCTTTAAGACACCGCGATACATTTGCATCTGACAATGAAACTCATGCTCTCCCGGTGATAAGTTCAATAAGGTAATTTGAGTAATTTCATTTAATTTAAGCTGCTCGCTTACCTCCAATGATGGAATAAGCATTGTTTCAGCGCAGGGTGATTGATCTTTGCGCATAAACTTCAGAGTGACAGGTTGACTAGCAGACACTTGGATTGAGGATGGTGAATACACGCCATCCCTCACTTCAATGAGTACTTCATTACCTTGAACAATTGTTTTATTGGGTTTGTATAGCCAAAACCACCAAACAATCAGTGCGATTAACACTAAGCCTAATAAGTTAATTAACATCATCGTGTTTCTCCTTAATGCTCTTTTGCTTTAAACAAGCGAAGTCGATTTGCATTTGACACTACAGTCAATGACGAAAACGCCATTGCAGCACCTGCAATTACAGGGCTAAGCAGAATGCCAAAGAAGGGATATAGAACCCCCGCAGCAAAAGGAATCCCGGCTACGTTATAGACAAACGCGCCAAACAAGTTTTGTTTTATATTTCGTAAAGTAGCTTTGCTTACCGCTATGGCATCAGCTAGGCCATGAAGTGAACCACGCATTAGGGTAATGTCAGCACTTTCGATAGCTACATCAGTCCCTGTGCCTATGGCGAAGCCAACATCGGCTAACGCTAGCGCAGGAGCATCGTTGATGCCATCTCCTGTCATACCAACAATTTCGCCGCCTTCTTGTAGCTCTTTCACCTTGTTGGCTTTATCTTCTGGCAGCACTTCAGCAAGAAACTCACTAATACCCGCTTTTTTGGCAACAGCAGCAGCGGTTTCCTTGTTATCACCCGTTAACATGATGACGCGTATACCATTAGCCTGAAGTCGTTTGATAGCAGAGATTGAGTCTGACTTGATAGGATCTGCAACAGCAATGATTGCTGCAAGTTCACCATCTACAGCAAAGTACATAGGTGTTTTGGCTTCTTTGGCTAAAGACTGCGCTTGTTCAACAAAGCCTGTGAGGTCTATGCCTTTTAACTTCATTAGTTTATCGTTTCCGAAAAGCAGGGCTTTATTGTTGCAGTTTGCTTCTACACCAAAACCCGTAATGGCGTTAAACGCTTCAATTTTTAGTAACTCAATATCCTTATCTAACGCACTTTCAACAATCGCTTGCGCTAAAGGGTGCTCTGAGCCGCTCTCTAAACTTGCAGCAAGCTGTAGTACGTCTTTTTCGTCCGTAGCTTTTGCTAAAACAATATCGGTTACCTTAGGTGCCCCTTCAGTAATAGTGCCCGTTTTATCTAAAATCATGGCAGTGATTTTAGAGGCGGTTTGCAGTGCTTCACCGTTGCGAATTAGCACGCCTGCTTCTGCGGCCTTTCCTACTCCGACCATGACAGACATGGGCGTTGCCAAGCCCAAAGCACATGGGCAGGCAATAATGAGTACAGTAGTTGCTGATACGATGGCAAAAGCAATTGCTGGCTCAGGTCCAAAGTTAAGCCATGCTAGCGCACTTAACACAGAGATGATCATGACAACAGGAACGAAAAAAGCTGAAATAACATCAGCCAAGCGGCCAATCGGCGGTTTAGAATTTTGTGCTCGTTTCACCATATTGATGATTTGCGCAAGCGCCGTGTCTTTTCCAACACGTGTGGCTTTAAACATAATCATGCCTGATTTGTTCAAAGTACCAGCGACAACCTCATCTTCTTCGGCTTTTTCAACAGGCATAGGCTCGCCTGTCAGCATGGACTCATCAATAGAGGTGTGCCCTTCCAATACCACACCATCGACGGGAATTTTTTCGCCCGGTTTTACCTTTACAATATCGTTAAGTAAAACCTGCTCAATACCAATCTGAACTTCTCTGCTATCACGAACTACGGTTGCCGTTTTGGCCTGCAAGCCGATAAGACGCTTAATGGCCTCAGAGGTTTTACCTCTGGCTTTTATTTCTAATGCCAGACCTAAATCAATTAAGCCAATGATCATGGCGGTAGCTTCAAAATAAACATGCCGTGCCATTAATGGAACGGCGTCAGGTGCAAACACGACAACCATCGAATACACCCAAGCTGTACCTGTTCCTAAAGCTATTAGAGTGTCCATATTAGCGGAGTGGTTTTTAAAGCTTTTCCATGCTCCTACATAGAAATGCTTACCTGAAAAATACATAACACCAAAAGTTAAAATGCCTACAACCAGCCAAGACATGCGTTCAAGGTTTGTTTCAACCGTCATTTCTCCAACCACAATGCTGTAGATCATCAAAGGAACACCAAGTGAAAGGGCAATAAACGTATCGCGCATTAGTTTTTTATAATATGCCCAATCAGCCGCTTCTTTCTCGTCAAGCGCATCTGCTGCCGAGCTATCATCAATTGACTTCGCGTTATACCCCACAGACTCAACAGCTTTGATCAATTCTTCTGTCTTAGCTGTCCCAGAAACTGTTACAGTCCTATCAGCAAAATTCATTTCCGCACTGACTACACCAAGAGTTGCCTTTAACGCCCCTTCAATTTTGCCTACACAGCTAGCACACCCAGCGCCTTCAATGATAAGCTGTTGGTTATGTGATACTTTCTCCAACGTATTCTCCTTACTTTTACACGAAGAGGATTGAGCTTTTGCCTGACAGCAACAGCCTGATTCAGTTTTTATATTTGTGTTAGTAGCCACCCTTTTTCCTCCTATGCTTTTTTAATTTGCTCAAAGTTTTCGATGAGATGACAAACCATGTTTGCAGTCGGTGCTTTGTCTTCCATTTCTTCCCATTGAGAAAGCGCAGAAGACATTTTTCCTCGAAGTGCCAACATTGCTTGAAACTGCTTTTCTGTTTCTTCAAGCCGCTCTTTGATCAGGCTTCTGACTAATGGGCACGCACTTTTACCATCTTCAGATTCATTAATAATTTCCTTGATATCTGCAACGGAAAAACCAAGGTTTCTGGCACTTAAAATGAATTTAAGTCTCGATACTTCTTTATTCGAGTATGACTTGTAGCCGTTCACTGACTTAGCAGGTTTTAACAATCCTAATCTGGTGTAATAGCGCACCGTATCAGCAGTCGTTCCAAGGCTTTTTGCCAGCTCCGCAACTTTCATATTCACTCCTCAGTTTTTTAGCTAAGTTTGTACTCTCATCTTCAGCTTAGACCTGTGTCTAAGACACAGGTCAAGTACTAATTCTAGTGAATAAGCTAAAAACTAATTTTTTGGTAAAAGAGAAATCTCGGCCAAAATCGACAGCATTAAGTACTGTAAATGGCAATAGTTTGAGAATTTTCATAGTGCCTTCAAAATATCGTACTAATCGTTCAAAACAATTGATTATTTAAATCAATGAATAAGTCATTCTATTTTTGATGGGAGTGGCGAAAAAAAGACGCACTGATCCCGTGATTAGCCAATAATTGGTGGACGATAAAGTAAGAGATGGATACCAGATTTTGGTAGAGGTGTACGCTGTAGAAATAGCTCAGAGTAAATATTGCAAATACCTTCCTCTTGCGCTTGCACAAGATAGGCATTTAAATGAAAGCTTGAACAAAATCCCCCCTCACAACAAACACAATCACTAGCTTTGCATTTTTCACATACTTCATCACCATGACGGTGTTTAGAGTCTTGCGAGTTTACAGTGTGATAGTGACTATTGTCATTCATTGATTGATGGTGAATATTTTTGCTTCGTTGCATAATATGAGTGTCGGAAGATCCATTTTTATGTTCTTCACAATTCATTGGCTTAGCTGTAACAAAACTATGCTGCGTAAGCAACACAGTTATTATCACTATTTTAAACCACCTGAAAAGTCCAAACATTATCATTCCTTCTTTAGCACCTATAATATTAGCCACTTTGTAAAAATAATTTTATGATCTTGATCAACCTTTGAACTAAAACCTAAACTTTTTACTTTTTACTTTTTACTTTTTACTTTTTACTTTTTACTTTTTACTTTTTACTTTTTACTTTTTTAAACAGCTTAAAATTAACAAGTATAAAAGGGGTGTCTAATTTATACTCATGAGATTGAAGCCAAGCATGAGCACCATTAAAAAAAATAAAAACCCTACGCTCATAACTAGGTATTGAGAAAGGGATCATTTTTCCAATTGTTCAGCTTTAAGCGTAGTACTTTGCAACAATCGGTTCTATCCCGAGCACACCCAATTCCCGTTCATCAAAAGTGATAAAATGGCCTATTGTACGTCTTTCAATGGCGATGTTTTTTGGCTTGACTCTTTAACCTTAAACATTCGCCAACTTTACTTCTTAGCTGATATTCCACCTTGATAGGTATACACCAGACTGGCACCGACTGAAAACAAGAAGTAGCTTACTATTACTGCTCTTAGTTCTTTCCAAAAAAACTATTAGTTAGGCCTTTCCTAACATAACTAAAATGGTTTAAATCCCAAAAAACGAAAGCTACCATCAATATAGTTGCGGTAGCTCTCATCAAGTCAATATAGTATTTCTTCACATCAGAGCCAGAACTTGATACCTGCAACAAAAGCAGTATCACGAGTACTTTGCCCATTTAACTTCGCAAAGTCGGCTGTATTACCAAATTTATTTGTCCACTCAACGCCAACATAGGGAGCAAACTGGCGGGTAAACTCATAACGAACCCGAAAACCAATAGCACTGCTAGATAAGCCACTACCAAGGTTATTTTGGACGTCATCCTTACCGTAAAGCGTCAACTCTGCTCGTGGTTGAACAATTAACTTTTGAGTAAGTAATAGCTCATACTCAGCTTCGATCGAAAATGCACTATTACCTTGCTCTCCTAAATACGCAGTCATATCAATTTCAAACCAGTAGGGGGCTAGACCTTGTAAACCAAAAGCTAGCCATTTGCGGTTTTCACCTTCGTTATTGTAATCAAGTCGAATACCGACTTGTGTATCCCAATAAGCAGATATTGCGTGGCCCCATAGAAAATCTGTTTGGTTCTCCTCTAAATTACCTTCGCTAAAATCTCCCTCAGTTTTGATGACTAATCTATCAAAAGTAGTGCCATACCATGCCTGAAAGTCAAAAACACCTGCGTTTGTTTGCTCATTATATTCAAGACGATCCCCTAGTAGCGCGTAAAATGAATGCTCATCTGCCAAAGTCAGTCGTTTGTCGCTATTGAGTGCATAAGGACCTTCAGTCAATGTTGTACCTGCGGCATAAGCATGAGGGTCTCTAGCATCTTTAGGTGCATCTCCACCTTGTGCTTGCATTTTAGAATCACCCATCTCAGTCATCTCATCTTTTGCAGATACAGATACACTTATAAGGGGCAAACCTATTAATAATAGTTTTAACGTATTGGTTAGTATTAATTTTCTCATGATACAACTACCTCTCTAAACATACCTGCATCCATGTGGAATAATAAATGGCAATGCCATGCCCAGCGACCTACGTCATGAGGTGTTGTTAAAAAACTAATTCTTTGCGCTGGTTGTACAGGGATAGTATGGCGACGAACCTGTACATCACCTTTTTCATTCTCCAAATCGCTCCACATACCATGCAGGTGCATTGGATGTGTCATCATTGTATCGTTTTGTAAAATAACTCTTAAACGTTGATTATGCTTCATGTGAACTGGCGTGCTTTTTCCAAATTCCAAGCCATCAAATGACCAGCTATAACGCTCCATGTTTCCAGTTAAATGTAATTCAATTTCAGCCTCTGGCTCTTGCTGGTTTGTAATTCCCTCAAGAGAATGTAAATCTGCAAGTGTTAAAACACGGCGTCCATTTTTACGTAAACCTATACCGGGATCATCAAGGTTTGTTCTAGGCATATCAACACGCATATCAACAGAAGCTCCATACTCTGTTTTTGCATGACGCACTTTAGTGCTAGCAACAGCTAATGGGTTTTTAGTCATTCCATGTTTACTATGATCCATTGCCATCGCTCCATGACCCATTGCACTATGATCCATTTTATTAGAATTCATGCCCGACATACCTGCCGTATCAGCCATTGTAGAATGCACACTATCATGGGTCATATTGCCCATCATATCTGTCATCGTTAACCACTCAACGGGGTCTAAAGAAGGTACTGGTGCATCAACGTTAGGTGCCATTGATAAAGTACCTTTAGCATAACCTGAGCGATCCATGCTTTGTGCAAAAATCGTATATGCATCATTTTTTGGCTCGACAAGTACATCATAAGTTTCACCGGGACCAAATCTAAATTCATCTACTGTCACAGGTTCAACATTTTGTCCATCAGCTTGTACAACTGTTAACTTCAGCTCAGGTATTCTTACATCAAAAAACGTATTGCTAGAACCGTTAATAAATCTAAGCCTAACCTTTTCGCCAGCTTTAAACATTCCACGCCAATTTGTCAAAGGCGCACAACCATTCATTAAAAAAGTCATTGCAGATGCTGATAAGTCTGCAAGATCTGTAGGGTTCATTCTCATTTTATTCCACATTTCCCGGCGTTGTAGCGCATTTGAAACGCTGCTATTTGAAATGTCATCAAAAAACTCTGGAACAGTAGGTTGATTAAAGTTAAATACATCGCTCTGTACTTTTAACTTGCGAAACAAATCCATTGGGTCATCATCAGTCCAATCAGACAATTGGATGACATGCTCATTGTCAGCACTAATAATATCCTTTTCTCTTGGCTCAATAATTAATGCGCCGTACATACCTGTCATTTCTTGAAAACCACTGTGTGAGTGATACCAATATGTGCCGCTTTGTTGCAGCTTAAATTTATAAACAAAGGTTTCACCCGGCATTATACCTTTAAAGCTAATACCCGGTACGCCATCCATTTGATACGGAAGAATGATCCCATGCCAATGAATTGAACTCGGCACTGATAATTTATTCGTTACCCTGATAGTAACGTCATCACCTTCTCTGAGGCGCAAGGTAGGAGCTGGTATTGAGCCATTGATTGTTGTAGCCATTCTTACAACACCTGTGAAGTTTACTGGTGACTCATCTATCACCAGATCTATGACTTCCCCACTTAGTTCGGGCGCAGTACCTGTTGAAGTTCCAGCAAGCAAAGATGAAGCTGCATGAAGAACACTTGGAAAAGCAGCTAATACACCGCCAGCAGCTAATCCTTGTACAAAGCGTCTACGTGGCGTAGAAACTTGATGTAATGGATTGTTATTTCTCATTTTACTCTCCGTTGTTTGAACAATAAATTAATGTGACCAATGAATGTGCTTAATCTTCCATTCACCATTTTGTTTTTCCAGCACCATCGTTTCCATGCCTTGATAATCGCGTTCAACACCTTTATGAGTACCTGTAGTTTGACTGCGCGACGCAGAGATAGCGGTATTTCCAAGTATCGTCACTTGATGTTCAAGTGTGTCGCTCTTCATCGCTGCTAAATACTTCATATCCGACAACATATGATGATGAGCATATTCATCAGCGCTCCTTTCAACGCGGCCTCCCTCGAAAATGGTGACATCATCCGCTAACTGTGCTCTAGCCTGTTTTTGATTGCCAGTTTCAAGTGCTTGATGAAATGCCAAAACAACTTTTGCGGCTGGGGTATCTATACCTTTAAACAAACCTTTGTCTTTGTTCTTATCACCATGAGCGTTTGCTGCGAAACTAAACGTCATTAATAAAACGAGTAATATATTTATTGTTTTCATTTTCATTTTCATTCTCTCTTTTAGGTTTTAATTTGCAGGGCCAACAACACTAGTAAGCCCAGCCGTTACAGATAAAATGGCAAAAGCTACTACCATTTCTATCGAGATAGATTTAGATAAAGCCTCTCTGCCTTGACTATTTTTAAGTTGTGGAACGAGTATTAGTTTATGTTTAGCAGCAAGTGCCAAAATAGACACTACAAGGGCCAATTTAAACAACAGTGTTTGTCCGTAACTTGAGCTTATTAGTGCATCAAGACTTCCGACCAATTGAATCACGAGCCAGAGGCCTGCTACCAACAATAGGCTCAATGTAAAACTTGCTTGTTTGCCAAAGCTTTCCATCAGCAAATGAAGTTCTGCATAACTTAGCTGATGGCAAGCCTGTTTTAGTGGCAATAACGCCCCAAACCACCATGCCATAACGAGCACATGCAAAATAAGCAAGCCTTTTTCAATTGTGCCTAACTCAGAAATATGACCCAGTAACGTGAATGAGTATGCAAGGATTAATAAACTCAACATTAAAGCGCTTTGTTTTAAGTACGAGTTCACAGCGAGTTTGAACCTTAAAGCTAAAGCGATTATTGCGGTAACTAGCCCAAGCGCTCGAAGCAAAGCTCCAGTGCCGACAGAGGAGTCCCACATAATAGCCAATATATCAGCGTCTATCGCCCCCTGAATTCCCTCTTCTGCCATTGCACCAGTACTGGCAAAGAACCAAGTAATATTAGCGATCAAAGCCATAACTATATAAGTTCTTGTCCACGTTAAATTCGCTATTACAGCATTACTATGAGATTCATTATGCTCAAAAATTTGTCTGAAAAATGTATAGCCGGCAATACAGGCAAAGCCGACGTAAAATACAATTTTTGACAGTACAATGACTGTATTCCAGATATACATTTCCATATCAATCACACCGCCTATTTTAGTGAACCATAAAGCCGAAGCTATGTTTCATTTTATGACCATCGTTACCTAAGAAGGTTACATCCACAGCATAGTTTGCAGGAGCTAATTTAGGTAGTTTCCATGTAAATTTGCTAGTAGCGACTTTAGAAGGCTCGAATCCAAATTTAAATTCTTCGCCTTGTTTATTGGCCAATGAAACTTTTACAACCCGTACCTCTTTGGTGAACACCAAAGTTAACTCTTCTGGAGGATTCATTAGCATTGCATTATCAGCAGGCACACTTTTTTCAAGATGCACATGCGCAAATACCGCACTACTAAAAACGACACTGATTACGGTTAAAAATTTAATTAGTTTTTTCATATTTACCTCTATTTATTTAATGGATTAACGACTAAATTTATCTTTGAAAATTTGATTACTTGGAATCCCAGCATCTGTAATTATTTTTTCCACTTCACTCATCATTGCTTCTGGACCGCACAAGTAAAACTCAGCCAAAAGCAGTTCTGATTTTTGGTTCATATACGGCAGAAGTACTTTTTGAACATAGCCTGAGTGCCCTTGCCATTCTTCTGAAGGATTAGAAAGAGTAGGAATATAAGAGAAGTTTTTATGCTTCTCACTCAGTGACTTCAATTCATTATGGTATAGCAAGTCATCTTCAGTTCGCGCACCATAGATAAGAGTCAAACCACTTTTATCTTTATGCTTTTTCAACTGTTCAAAAATAATAGACCTTAGTGGTGCAAGTCCTGAACCCGCACCTATAAACACGCGACTAACTTTTTTATTTGAAGTGGCATAAAAATCAGAAAAAGGGCCTTTTGCAGTTATCGTTTCACCTACTTGGAGTGAACCTAAATAACTTGAACCTATTCCTGCTTTAAAACCATTCTTTGCGGTCTGCCAACGGATATTAAACATTAACTCATCAGACTCCTCGTCAAAGTTAACTAATGAGTAGTGGCGAGTTGCACCGTTATGAGAAAATTTTCCATGATAGTAGCTATCCCAGTATTTTTCATAGCACTCTGGCATATCATCTGGACGTAAGCTATTCATCCCTGCTGGCACATCAAATTGCATATATGCACCAGCTTTAAATGCCAACTGTTTGCCTGATTTCAGCTTAAATTTCACTTCCTTGATAAAAGGAGTAATGAAATTAGTCGCAACCACAACTAGCTCATGATTTTCAATATTGCGATCAGTATTAACTTCAATTGAACTAATTTCAGAGAACCTATGCTGACATCCAAGCCGATAACCTTCCTTAAGTTGCTCCTGAGATAAATGTTCCTCTTCAGATAGTGTGATAGGTAATTTAGTTGAACTTAAGAACACGCATTTGCCACAAGTACCGCCACCACCGCAACCTGAAGGAAGGTATACATGTGAACTAGCTAGCCCTTCTAATACAGTTGAGCGACCAACTGCTGAGATGTCAGTAATAGTATTTTCATTGGAAAACGTCACTGCCACTTTTTGCCTGTTAGTGCCCCAACCTAGCTTCAGTAAACCACTTCGATACTGTTGTATCAGCCAAGTAACACCAGTAATTGAAAGGAATAGCGTTGCAAAAGCAAATGCAATGATCAACCAATGGTTAAATCCTCCAGAATTGCCATAGTCCATAAAGTGAAGCTTCATCATCAGATCTTTCAATCTGAAATCATCATTGGCATGGCGAAGTACTTGACCTGTAATACTATCTAAATAAATAGTTGTATTGTTCTCATCCTCAACGGCAACTTGCCACATAGGATTTTGCTGCCTTACGTGATCAGAAAACGGAGGTTGAGATAACACTGGAGTAGTTAACTTACCCTGTCCTGAGTAGGAGTTTTTTGCCAAAGTTAGTACTTGTTCTTCAGACAAATTAAATGGCTTTCCTGTTACAGCATCAAATAGCTTTGAGTGGCGTTCTTGATAGCTATGCTGCCCCTTATCGAACACAAAATGATAGTAAGGCTGATGTAAAACCCATATAAGGTTTACTTCCTGCGGAGCATTACTAGTAATGTCTTTAATAGGGAATAGGTCAAAGCCTGTAATGCTACCTTCATGATGAGAATGAACTCTAAGTTCATTACCACTGGCTTTACTGTGATCCATCAAATTGAAGTAAAGGCCCGTTCCCAACCAAATAAGCAGTTGTAAACCAACAAATAAAGAAAGCCACTTGTGTATCGTTGTATTTAACTTAAATAGTCGCATCAAATGACTCTCTTTTTATTTGGGGAAAGCACTCGGTAATAAGTCAATACTGCGCCAGTAATTGCTCCCATTAGACCTAGAGTTGCGACCAAGAACAAAAACCAGTTAGATACGTTTTCTCCATCATAGTAATCCATAATGTGGAACCGCCACATCCAATCAAACAATCGCCAGTAATCATGACGCTTGGCAACAAGTGATCCTGTTTGTTGACTTATATAAAATGTCGGTGTGGAGAATTGCTCAAACGTCACTCTCCAAACAGGTAAATGCCTTGGGGACAACTCAGCAGGCAAGTTTGTCGCAGACTTAATCAACCTTATGCTGTCGATTTGATGATTCAGCACATAATGGTATTGTGCGATTTCTTTAGCCTTGGTTTCATCTACAAGGGCCTGAACAGCTCCAGTTTTAGCATCTATTGCTACTTTTCCATTTTCTCCATTAATAAAAGAATACAAAGGACGGCCCATACTTTGAGTAAGTGTAACTTGGCTAGCTTTAGGATAATCCGCAGCTAGCTTTACAATGGAGTAATCCATACTTGCTAAATCTATTTTGGCTTCCTCACTCTTAGCCAAGGTTTCGCCGTGTATATAGTGAATATCCATAGTCACCATATACACACCAGTAATCGACCAGAAAAGGAATTGTATCCCTACAAATGCCATTAGCCATTTATGGTACTTCCTAGCTTTTCTAAGCATTGTTTTTTAGCTCCGAGTTAGAAAGTTCCTTGTTAAAGGCGTTTACTTCGGGCTTTTTAACGATTGAATAAATCGCGGGTAAAACAATTAGAGTTAGCAGGACTGCACTTGTCATCCCACCTACCATTGGTGCAGCAATACGACTCATTACCTCAGAGCCTGTTCCTGTACCATATAAAATAGGCATTAGGCCGATAATGATTGTCGCTACTGTCATCATTACAGGACGAACACGTAATCCAGCACCGTGCAATAAGGCATCTTGATATTCATCTTCTGAGATGAGTTCTGCTCGCTCTTTCGCTTTTTCCTTAAGTTCAGCGAGCGCCTGATTGAGATATACCAACATTATTACGCCAATCTCAACAGCTACTCCAGCCAGAGCAATAAAGCCTACACCAACTGCTACAGAGAAGTTGAACCCTTCTAAATACATCAACCATAACCCACCGATCATTGCCATCGGTAAAGTCACAATGATGATCGCAACTTCGCTAAACGCTCTGAAGTTCAAATAAAGCAAAATAACAATAATGGCGAGCGTCAATGGAACAACGTAAGTAAGCTTGGCTTTGGCTCTTTCCATATATTCGTATTGACCAGCCCAAGTAATCGAATAACCTGCTGGTAATATAAGATTTTTAGCTAAATGCTCTTTTGCACTTTCAACATAAGTACCTACGTCAACGCCCTCTATATCAATGAACGTCCAACCATTAATACGTGCATTTTCACTCTTGATCCCCGGAGGGCCTACTTCTACTTTTATTTCAGCTACGTCACCTAGTGCGATGCGTTGTCCATTTGGAGTGACAACAGGCAAGCGCGACAACTGCTCTGGAGAGTCACGATAATCTTGTGGGTATCGCAAGTTGACAGGATAACGCTCTTGACCTTCTACTGTTTGAGTGACATTCATCCCACCAATAGCAGTTGAAACTACTTGTTGTACGTCATCGATGTTTAATCCAAAACGACTTGCTTTCTCACGAGAAATATCAACTTTGATATATCGTCCACCTGCAACTCGTTCAGAATAAACTGAAGCGGTTCCTGTCACCTCTGGTAACAATTGCTCTATTTGTTGCCCTATCTCTTGAATCGTATTTAAATCAGCTCCTGCTACTTTAATACCTACTGGCGTTTTAATACCTGTTGCCAACATATCAATACGAGTTTTGATTGGCATAACCCAAGCATTCGTCAAGCCCGGAAACTTAACCAACTTATCAAACTCAGCTTTTAGAGATTCTGTTGTAACTCCCTCACGCCACTCTTCTTGAGGCTTCAACTGAATGAAGGTCTCAATCATAGTTAGAGGCGCGGGATCAGTTGCAGTTTCAGCTCTTCCTACTTTACCAAATACTGTTTCAACTTCTGGCACTGTTTTAATTAGCTTGTCTGTCTGCTGTAGAATTTCTCTTGCCTTACCAATGGAAATTCCCGGATAGGTAGTCGGCATATACATAAGATCGCCTTCGTCTAAAGGAGGAATAAATTCACTACCAATTTTATCGACAGGCCAAAAACCAACAATCGTCACTAATATTGCTGCTACTATTGTCGATTTAGGAAACTTCATAACTTGCTTTAAAACAGGCATGTAGATAGCAATAAGCAGTCTGTTTAAAGGGTTTTTCTTTTCTGAAACAATTTTTCCTCGAATAAAATACCCCATTAAAACAGGAACTAATGTTATCGCTAAGCCTGCTGATGCGGCCATTGCATATGTTTTTGTGTAAGCAAGTGGAGAAAACATTCTTCCTTCTTGCGCTTCCAAAATAAATACTGGCAAGAATGAGACTGTAATGATGAGCAAACTAAAAAATAGTGCTGGACCGACTTCACTTGCAGCTTTCGAGACTATTTGCCAACGATTTTCATCCGTTAGCGGTGTCTTTTCCATATGCTTATGCATATTTTCAATCATCACTATTGCGCCATCTGTCATCGCACCAATTGCAATAGCGATACCACCTAATGACATAATATTCGCATTGATACCTTGCATATGCATGATGATAAATGAAGCTAAGATGCCAATAGGTAGAGTGACAACTGCAACAATCGAAGATCGCAAATGAAACAGAAATGCAACACATACAATCGCGACGACAGCAAGCTCTTCGAGCAATTTACTCCATAGGTTTTCTACCGCCTCTCCTATTAAGCCAGAGCGATCATAAACCGTAACTATTTCAACTCCTTCGGGTAAACCTTTTTTTAACTCTTCTAATTTGGCTTTTACTCCATCAATAGTTTTTTGTGCGTTTTCACCAAAGCGCATAACAACAACACCACCAACGACTTCTCCTTCACCATTTAGTTCAGCAATGCCTCGTCTCATTTGTGGACCTAGGTTGACTTCCGCCACATCGCCAATGGTAAGCGGGGTTCCTTGTGCGTTAACACCAAGAGGGATCAACTCTATGTCGGAAATACTTTTGATATAGCCAGTTGCGGTAACCATGTACTCTGCTTCCGCCATTTCAACAACTGAGGCACCTGTTTCTTGGTTACCACGTTTAAGTGCCATTTGAATGTGACTAAGTGGTATACCGTAGGCTCTTAATTTATCGGGATCGACTTGTATTTGATATTGTTTAACCATGCCACCAACAGCAGCAACCTCAGAAACTCCCGGTACAGTTTGCAATTCATATTTTAAGAACCAATCTTGAATACTACGCAATTGGCTAATATCTAAGCTGCCCGTTTTGTCTACAAGGGAATATAAATAAACCCAGCCAACGCCTGTGGCGTCAGGTCCTAGTTGTGGGCGTGCGGTAGCAGGTAGCGAAGGGGCTACTTGACTTAAATATTCAAGTACTCTGCTCCTTGCCCAATATAAATCGGTGTCTTCATCAAAGATGACATAAACAAAGGAGTCTCCAAAAAATGAATACCCCCGAACTGTAATAGCCCCCGGAACTGACAGCATTGCTGTTGTTAAAGGGTAAGTAACTTGATCTTGCACTACTTGTGGTGCCTGACCGGGATAATTCGTTTTAATTATCACTTGAACATCAGAAAGATCTGGTAATGCATCAACTGGTGTATTTTTAATTGAGAATAACCCACCACCAATCAAAATTAAGGTAGCTAAGATGACAAAAAAGCGATTACCTATCGACCACCTAATAATTGATTCAATCATTATTTATCTCCTAACTTAATGATTTGAATGGTCAACAGCACTTTTAGGTTCATGCTTTAGTTGCTCATTTGATTCAAGATAGATTTCAGTGATAACCAAATTATTTCTCACCTCAAAAGTGAAAGTGACGTTATCACCAACATTGAAATCAACTATTTCTATATTGTCCGCGACGATAAAATCCATCGTCGCAGCAGGTCTATCCCATTTCTCTATTGGGCCTCGGCTAATATTTAGAATACGCGTATCAACATTAATCGCATTGATTAGACCTGATACTGTTGCAAAAGATACTTCTTCACTCATATCAGCAGACTCACTCATGATATGAATTCCAGTAATTTCATATCCACCATCTTCGGTTTTACTCACCTCAAAGTGCAAAGATTGACCAGACTTTAATGAGCCAATATCAACTTTTTCAGCCACAGTAAAATCCATAACCATCTCAGGCCAATCCCAAGCTTCAGCGGGGCCGTGACTGATATTAACCATGCGATGCCCAGTCATAACATTATTAACATCACCTTGCATCCAAACAGAGTTGGGCACTTCATCGTGAGTCATTCGTTTAAAGTCAGAGCTTTTACTTGATTCAGAATCAATCAAGAATTGAGCTGATGTCACCACAACATCATCTTCATTAAGGCCCTCTAAGATTTCGATACTATCGATATCAACACGGCCAATAGTCACTTCAATAGATTTAAACTGGCCATCCCCTAACGCAAGTACAACTCTGTCTTGTTTACCTGTTCGAATAACAGCTTCTTTAGGCACAAGTATGGTGCTATCAGCTTGATTAGCGTGAATAGAGACTTGTGCGAACATGTTTGGTTTTAATTGATAGTCAGGGTTGTCAAACTTCAACCTTACTCTGAGTGTGCGTGTTTTACTGTTCAAGGTTGGATAGACATAATCAACGACACCAGCCCAGTCCTCACCGGGTAAATAGTCAAGTGTCATTGATACAGGAAGTCCCTCTTTAATTAAGGCTGCGTCACGTTCAAACACTTCTGCTTCAACCCAAACTTGATCTAGCTGACCAATGCTTAATATGGTGTTTCCCGGCTTTACATAAAAACCCTCTCTAATCTTCAAACCATCAACAACACCTGCCTGAGGGGAGTAAAAGGTGATGTTTTGCTGAACCTTTCGTGTCTTTTCTAGCTTTTGAATAAAGTCTGCTGAAAGCTGTAACGCTTTAAGCCGATCTTTGGCCGCCGCAATTAAGGAACTATTATTGCGCTTTATAGCTATTAATAGTTCTTCTTGCGCGTTAACTAGCTGAGGAGAATATAGTGTATATAGAGGCTGCCCTTTCTCAACAGGATTACCTGCGGCTTTGACGTAGAGCTTTTCTATCCAACCATCTACACGTGGATGGATGTGAATTAGCTTATCTTCATCATATTGAACGTAACCTACGGTTGATATTTCAGTATGCATATTTTTAAGCTCAACAGGAGCAGTGCGAACCCCAAGATTATTCACTACATGAGGCGCGATTTTTACGGCTCCGGGGCCAAAGTCATCACCAGATGATCCTTCTTCATACACAGGAATTAAATCCATACCCATAGGCGACTTACCGGGCTTGTCACGACGGTAATTAGAATCCATCGGTGCAACCCAATACAGCGGTTTTTTCTCTCCTGATGTAGCTTCATTGCCATTACCGCTTGAACCTGTACCTTGATATAAACTTAATGCTCCAGCACCTAGTGCTGCCCCAATGATGATGGCGGCTACTAGTTTCAAATTTGGTGTTTTAGTATTCGTTGACATTATTTTTCTCCAAATTGCTGATTGGATAAGTGTTGATTCATTCTGTGCGAAGTGTGCATTGGCTTATGCTCAGCATTTGAGTTAGTTTGAGAGTACGAAAAGAAATAGTTAATGCGAGCAACTGTTTTAAGTGCGTCAACATCAATTTTTAAGGCTGCTATTCTGGCATTTAATTCTGCGATTCTTGCTCGAACAACTTCGGCAAAATCACCATCATCGTTGGTGTAAGCCGTCAATGACGCTTCAGCTTGGTCATGCGTTTGTTTGAGAAGTTGTTTTTGATAAATAGACTGCCTGTCAGATAAACGTTTAAGCTGTCTAAGCTCCTTTTCCACCGCACTGATCATTTGTTTTGTCAGCAATAATTTCTCGGTTTTTATAGCTTCTGAATCAGCAATAGAAGCTGCAACTTGCTTATCTTGTCTATTCTCAGTGAACAAAGGCAAATCAAACGTTACCCCAACAGAAAATAAATCAGCTCGGCTATCACCAGAAGGCATATTGTCACGATAGGCATAGCTCGCATTGACACCCCATTGCGGCTCATATTGCTGTTTGGCTAACTCAACTCCTTTTTCTGAAGCTTTGCGTTTTACATCAATTGCAAGTATGGCTGGATGATTAGCAAGTTCCTGAGCCAATAGATTTCTTGAGTAATTAGATGCTGTTAGGACTGTTGGATTCTTTAATCGAATCGAAGGCAATTCTTTTGAGACGCTAAACTCTAGTGGTTGCGCGTCAAAGTTGAATGATTCATTTAAGCGAGCAGCATCGTAAATATGAAGCCACTCATTAAGGCGAGCGATTGTCGTTTCTAGTTTCTGCTTTTGCGAAGTTAACCTGTCATCTAACTGCACGATTTCCAATTGAGCACGAATAACATCTTGCTGTCTGGTTTTACCAACAACGTTTGAGTAGCTAGCTTTAGCCACTTCTGCCATCTGCTCAAAAAGCGCCCAATCTTCTTCTATCAATTTAATGGTCTGTTGGGCTAAGTAAGCATCTAGCCAAAGCTGTGACACTTGGCTTTTCAACTTCGCTTTACGATCCTCACGTAGCAATGGAAATTTCGTGGACTCGATTTTTAACTGGTCTTGTTTGATCTCTAGACTATCTCCTCTCGGAAACATTTGAGAAACACCAACCTTTAGCTGAGTCATTCCTTCCTGATCTAAATCCCAAGTATCTGTTGGTAAATTCATTATCCCTAGCGATACTTTCGGGTCAGGCAAAGTACCTGAAGCGATACTTCTATTTTCAACCGCACTTTGTTTCAATCGGCTACCATGAAGCCAAGGATCATTTTGCTGAGCTAAAGTGATAGCTTGTTCAAGCGACACTACTTTCTCAGCTTGAGCTGAGAATACAGATAAGCCGAGTATTAATGCAGTTGAAAGTGAAGTAAGGTTTGAAGAGTTCAATTTCATTAGAATTGCTCCTCGTATGTTTTAACTTTTGCATAGACTTTGCTCGTTCCATCTTTAAATAGAATTAACACGTTGTATGGCATAAAGCGGTCATCGACTTCCATACCGGGAGAGCCAACTGGCATTGCTGGAACTGAAAGCCCAATCGCATTGGGATGTTCTTCTGATAAGAACTGCTGAATAAATTTAGCAGGTATATGACCTTCAAAGGCAAATCCATTTCTACTCACTGCCGTGTGGCATGAACGGTAATTAGGTTTGATACCATACTTAGTTTTGATGTTGCCGATGTTTCGGAAATCTTTGGAATGCGCAACGTTCCCTTTGTCTTCAATATGAGTTATCCATTTTTTACAACACCCACAATTAGGGGTTTTATAAACGATTAACTCCAAAGGTGTTACGTCGTTATTGTGTGCATGGTTATGTTCGTTGGCGTTTGCAAACGCAGGTGAAAGCAGCATTACTACTGCTATTTTTAAATACTTATTGATCATTTTTGCCCCCAGACATCGCTGGAAAATATCTATAGCGCTACGACGCTATATTGACTAACAGAAAAATTAATTACATGTGCGCGAAATTTGGACGCACTAATCCTGTATTAGGCAAAAATTGGTGGACGATAAAGGGAAGTGGAAATTGAATGAGGTTGTTTAGATTGCAGAGCAGCTACAGATTCACTGAATATTTGAATATCTGTCGAATCAATACTGGAATTTAGGACTGTCGTAGATGAGCAAGCATTTGCAGGACAAATACATTCAACGTCACAACAATCTTCTGATTGACCATTACTGCTTTTATTCATATCACCATGATCCATGTTCATGTTCATGTTCATGTTCATGTGTGATTCATGAGAACCTGATGACATTTCGCAAGGCATAGCAGAATACGCAAATGCTTGCCCTACAAAGGCAAACAGCATAAGCGTTATCACTAAGACTTTTGAAAATGCTTTAGACATAAAATTCTCATAAAAATATACATGACTATGCTAATACAAATTTTCGAATAAGTAAATTGATGTCATGTAAACATTTATGAATATTTGACTAACGTCAACTTTTTCAAAGAGGTAAGTGACAAATAATAATCTCATCAGACTTCTTATCTTCGTTATTCAATGGCTTTTATTTTGAGACTTAAGTTGCTCTCTCATTTCTAAAACTCGATCTACCGAATAAGCTCCCGCCCTCATAACAACCAGTTCAACAAACGAAATATCAATTAACTTATGGTCAGCATCAATCACATAACAACTCTCACTATGTGTGTATATTTCTAACTTATCCTCATCAGCAGATTTGCTAACAATCTTTGAAGTTACCATTTGCTCAAATGGCCGAAATCTGAATGTTTCATCGTCAATAACAACCCCTGACAAAAACTCCCCAAGAAATGATTTTTCAAAGTCTTTATAGTCATAGACCGAGAGTATGTAAGCATCCTTTAAATATGTTTTGTCCATTTGTTACTCCCTACTAATAGCCAGCAGGGAGCATTTCTCGCAACTCTAATAGCTCATTTGGAGAGTACATACACTCATGCATTAAATTGAACTCAAATACATCTACATCAAACTTTTGGGGTTCTGCATCTAAGATATAAAAGTCAGCACCAAAAGTTCTATATTCAAGACCGTTTACTTCCATGACTTTCGTGGAAAACAAAGCCTCACCTTTTTTACCGTTCTTACTATCCTCAGCAAAAGTAGCGTAAAGCACCTGTTCAACCTTATCTTCTAAGTCAGATTTAATTGAGATAAGTGTTGCGTTAGTTAGTTTTACTCTTGGTCTCATGCTTTTGCTTCCTTCTTATCTTCTAGGCAAAACGGGCGGAAAAAACTAAGGTACTTAATTCCATTAACTTTTAGTAAATTGTTGTCAGCATCAAAATGTGACAGAACGCTAGACTGATACAACGAAATATATTTTTCATAATCGATGGTGTTAAAAAAATTGGTATCGACACGTCGTGCATGGAAAACAAGAGCTTGCTGATCGATACGAACAATGAACTTTTGATCACCATCTAGATTTTTAACCTGTAGACATAAATCAGGTTTGTGCCAATCAGATACAAAGGAAGGAATCAGTGGGAAGCCATATACCAAATAGCGCATACCTTCGATTTTGAAGATTGTTGGATTGAACTGAGCTTTATTAACTTTGCCACTACTGAATAGTTCAAGTGTCAACACCAGCCAACATTCATGTTTCGAAAAGCTGTTTCCGTCGGATATACAGCCTTCGAATTCACCATCATGGTTTACATGATTGATGTACATGTATTTTTTGATGTTATCCAAGGAAAGCTTTTCAAACGGAAACTTTGAAGCGATGAGCCTGAAATAACAACCATGAACTTTTAAATCTGCATATTGAACTATCAACGGATCATCAAAGGCATCAAAGTATGGTCGCCACTCTAAGCGGAAGTCAGCTCCTGTATTTACAATAAACTTGGCATCTTCAGGTAACCCTAAAACTTGGTATATCACTGAAACTAACTCTAATGTATTGATATCTACCAGCATCAGGCTTTCAATACGGTTTGCCATTGACTCAATTTCTTTATGAAGCGATTCAATAATTTCTTGATCATCGTATTCATTGATCATTAAGTATTTCAGGGAATCGTGCTTTAGAATTGAATCCAGTTTTTTCTGTTCAAATGCTTCAGTGAGGCTATTATGGGTATCAGAAAAATGAGGGCAGTTATAAACACCTCTAGCCCACAGGCCTTGGGCGTAAAGATCAGGAAACTCTAATAACTCAGCAAACTCTTTTGCTTGTTTATTGAGTTTATTCTTTAATTGATAAAGTGAGATCATTTAGTTCTCCAAACAACTTTCTAATAAACAATGGCCTACCAACACATTGCTTTATTTATTGTTCAAATAACCAAATTTTTACGGATGCTCCGCTTCACTGTTCACGTTTTTCAAGGCGAAAAACATGTGTAGGCGTAGGCTGTCCGTTCAGCCTTCTTATTATAATATCGCCAAAAAACAAAATGACAACTTACGTATTTGTACAACTTTAGGTAGATATTTTGAGTTTGAACTCTGAAAAGCTAAGCCCAAACAAGGATACGACCATCTCTTCATTTATATTGGAGCCGGGAAATTTTTTTTCAAAATTTCCAATAATGCTATCTAGGTGGCTAGCTAATATTTTTACTAAAAATATTTCCGAGTTTGGTGAGAGTGCAGACAGTGCTATCAATGGGTTGTCAAAGGATTCAGCTTTTATTTTTACTAGTAAATCGCTGTAACTGTCACAGCCATATAGACAAATAGCTGCCCCTTCTTGGGCTTGTCCAAGGGGAATAGTTAATAATTTAGATAATCGTTTTGCCTGCCTTTTTATATTTACTAGCAGGTCTTCTTTTTTAAAAGACATCAATACACCAAAAAACGGCAACGCTAGGCCACGCACCTATGTCACTCAGTTTTTATGTGAATATTTAATCTTTTAGTTCAGAGTAAATCCATTTCGTCCTGTTTTCGTGGGAACGGGCTTCTCTGAAAAGCCACTGCAAAAAGCAGTGGCCATTGTCGCAATATTATAAGGAAATGTGAATGGTAGTTTGATGCCTACATATTCTTTTCAGTGAATTCAGCCAAGCTACTACGCTCTACTTCATCAAAAATCAGCACTGATCCTTTTTCATAATGACGAAACACATTAACAGCCGCACTTGCACCAGAAGAAGCAGGTGTTACAAACTTATCGTCAATCTGGGCTAGGTTGCCCAATACGATTGTCCGACAATTTTTGCCACCGCGACTAAGCATTCCTTTAATTTGAGCACGGGTCATATTTTGTGCTTCATCAATTATTAAAACAGCATCGTCTATTGAACGGCCACGAAAATAAGCCATACTGGTAAATTCTATATTAGCTCTTTCGATCACATGTTCAACTGTAGCGTGAATATTTCCTTCATGATTATCATCCGAGTGCATCGAAATTAATGCGTCAGTAATACCTGCCAGAAGAGGCATTGATTTTTCAGTTAAATCCCCCGGTAAGAATCCCGGATCGTCGTCCATAAAGTCTCTGGAGCGCACCACAACGATTTTTTTGTACTTTTTCAACTCCAATACTTGATGCAGCGCCGAAGCAACTGCCAAAAAAGTTTTTCCGGAGCCAGCAGGACCAAGGATGATATTTAAATCATAGTAAGGGTCTGTTAATTGGCTTAAAGCTACCGCCTGACGCTGGTTTTTAGGCAATATGCCCCATACTTTTTCTTGCTTACGCGGCAATAACTTCGTGAAAACTTCTGTGTCAGTTACCTTTGAAATCCGGCCAATGTGTCCGGCCTCATCGTACCAATACATGTTTGGCTGAACTTCATCGTTGAACAAGCTTATTGGGAATGTATAAACCTCTCCTGAGACTTTGAAATCTTTATCTGATTCAATTCGATCAAACAGATCACCTTCAAAAGCCTGTAGTCCTGTATATAACAAATCTATATCTGCGATTTGATTATCAACGGATACATCTTCGGCCATAACACCAACAGTTCGAGCTTTTAGTCGCATATTAATGTCGCGGCTAACGATGGTAACGTCTTTATCTAACTCTTTCTGAAGATGTAGTGCATAGTTAATTATTCTGTTGTCAGCATCGCTACCAATCGTGTGCTTTAACTCCTTTGCAATATCTAACTGAGTGTCTATTCCAATAAATAGCTTGCCTCTTTTCGCTGTCTCGGTTGAAGGCAGAGGTATTCCCGCTTCCATTTCTTCGGCGCTATGTCCATTAATAATGTCTTCAAGCATACGAATACAAACACGAGCATCAGCACTTACCGATTTATTAGTTCTTTCTTTTAAATTATCTAATTCTTCTAGGACTGTTAGACAAATGTATACATCTTCACTGTAAGCGAGCAATGACTTTGGATCATGAACTAATGCCGATGTATCTAATACTCGCGGACTTCTGTTTTCATTTGGGTTCTTCATACTAGATTCCCTCATTTAATTCTTTTTCTTGATGATTCTGTTCACTTAAACATTCGTCATCACAATATTCATCAAACCCATCTTCACATGAGCTTTTGTCTGTTGCTTTCCTGAATCTTGCGATTCTTTCTTTTCTTTTTCTTTCTTCGTTCAAATACCAGTTAACTGAAAAGGTATCGAGTTGATTTCTATTTATTGTCATTTTAGATTTACCTTAGCTTTATTATTTTTGTTTGTGCCTTCTTGCAGGTTAAATCCGTTATTTATATTTATTGATTAAGGTTCTACCCTTTAAGTCACACTTAATGACATGTTAGAGAGATTAGATCTGAGCCTGCTATAAATACTCAATTTCTTCAGTAAGAATAAGGTCTGTAGATAGGTCTGCACAAATATTGAAAAAAAGCTTGCAGTAATACCTGTTTTACCACACCCAGCAGGACCGGTTAAAATGACCAACTCAATGCTTGGGTCGAGTAACGCGTCAAGCGCCATGCCTTGGTAAATATTTTTAGGCTTAACCCCCCACGCTGATTGATGCATTAAACGCTCAACCCCCATGTCTTTGAGCATGATGTTATCATCGTCATAGGATTTAACACGTGCAGCAAAATGACCGCTGCCATCCAATAAGTATTCATTACAAAACACGTCAGGTATTAAACTTTTTGCCACTTTATGAAAAGTATCTCGGCCTTGCTGCTGTGTTTCACATTCACCTACATGTTGCCAAAAATCCCCTTCTATCTTTTTATAACCGCTACTGAGCAAGGCAATATCATCAATTAGCTGATCAGTTCGGTAATCTTCAACAAACTTAAGCCCCGCGCCTTTAGCCTTTAACCGCATATTTATGTCTTTGGTCACGAGTACAACTTTGGCATCACTGTGCTGTTTTTGTAGATGAACGGCACAATTAATTATGCGATGATCGTTTTCATTACCTGGCAAGCCTGAGATAGAATCCGCAAATAAATGATCGTTTACAATAATTAAAGTACCCGTGGAAGATGCCTTAGCTTTTTTATTACTCGGTAATGCCACCCCTTGTAACATTTGCTCTGGTGTTGCGTCTTTTAGTACCTCATCTAAACCTCGTATTGCTACACGCGCATCACGGCTAACGTCGTGCTTGCGGTCTTTAATGTGATCTAATTCCTCTAATACTGTCATGGGGATAACAACATCATGTTCTTGAAAAGATAAATAAGCGAGGGGCTCGTGGAGTAATACATTGGTATCTAGCACATACATTTTACTATCAAGGTTCGAAGCTTTTTCCATAGCACTTTCCTTACGTTTTATGATTTTTATGCTATACCAAACTAATCAAATAAAACGGGATGATCTCTCGCCCTGTAAAATTTGATTGCTAAGGTATATTCTAAGTTTAGCTTAGATGTCATAAAAGTCTGTTTTATGACAAACCTTTTTTTGTTTTGAATTAGTCTTCACAGCAATCGCTGAAATAAGAATAATTCACAGTTATAAAATTAATTAAAAGTGAGCTAGTTAGCGCCTTGCAGTGGTGTTAGGTAACAGGTAACATAGCCGCCTTTTTCTTCATAGACGAGACATACATGAATTTTTCCTTAGGTCAGCGTTGGATCAGTGATACAGAGTCAGATTTAGGATTAGGCACAGTCGTTGCCCTTGAAGGCCGTCAGGTCAGCATATTATTTCCCGCCAGTGGCGAAAACCGCGTTTATTCGATGACAGAAGCGCCGGTGACTCGCGTGGCATTTAATCCTGGCGATGTGATCAAAAGCGTTGAAGAATGGGAACTTGAAGTCGAATCTATTGAAGTTCAAGGTGAACTACTGTGTTATCACGGCACTCGTGTTGATAACGGTGAACAAGCACAATTAAAAGAAACCTTTCTTGATCACTTTATCAAGTTTAATAAGCCACAAGACCGCCTTTTTGCTGGTCAAGTAGACCGTTTTGATCGTTACACATTACGTTATCAAACGTGGCAACATCAATTTGAACGCCAGCAATCTCCTATTAAAGGCTTAATTGGTCAACGTGCAAGCCTTATTCCTCATCAGTTATACATTGCCCAAGAAGTGGGTAAACGTTTTGCCCCTCGCGTATTACTTTCTGATGAAGTAGGCCTAGGTAAAACCATTGAAGCAGGCATGATATTACACCAGCAAATTATCAGTGGCCGTGCTAGTCGTGTTCTTATTGTGGTGCCTGAAAACCTGCAGCATCAATGGCTAGTTGAAATGCTACGCCGTTTTAATTTACATTTTTCTATTTTCGATGAAGAACGTTGTGATGAAGCCTTTGCCGACTCGCCAAATGTATTTGAAACAGAGCAGTTAGTACTTACTAGCCTTGAGTTTATCACCAAGAAAAAACGCTGGTTTGAACAAGCAACACTTGCCGATTGGGATCTATTAATTGTTGATGAAGCTCATCATTTAAGTCTTAATAATGGTAAGCCAAGTACAGAATATCAACGCATGGCCGAACTAAGCCAAGATATTCCTGGGCTTATTTTATTAACCGCAACACCAGATCAACTGGGTCATCGTAGCCACTTCGCTCGCTTACAATTACTCGACCCTGATCGTTTTTATGATTACGATGCATTTGTTGAAGAAGAAAGTAATTATAAAAATGTTGCAGAGGCTGCTAACCAGTTATTGCAAAATCAAGCACTTGACGACGATGCCAAAGCAACCCTTATTGAATTGCTAAAAGAAACCGATATCACCACGGTGTTAGAACAAGCACAAAATGGTGATGACGCAGCTCGCAAAGAAATTCTATCTATGCTGCTTGACCGTCATGGTACAGGGCGTATTTTATTTAGAAATAGCCGCAGCGGTATTGATGGTTACCCTAGCCGTAAACTACACGCCTATTCAATGACAATGCCTAAGCAGTATAAAACGGCTATCTCAGTACTGGGTAATATGAGCGGGATTCAAAGTGCTGAATTAAGCGCACAACGTGCTTTATTCCCTGAAAAAATATTCCAAGAGTTCGAAGGCGAAAGTGCCAGCTGGGGCGCGTTTGATCCGCGTGTAGATTGGCTAATTGACACACTTAAAACTCTCAAGCACGAAAAAGTATTACTGATTTGTGCAAAAGCAGAAACTGCAATTAGTCTTGAACAAATCCTGCGTGAACGTGAAGCAATTAAAGCTTCAGTATTCCACGAAGGTATGTCGATTATAGAACGAGACCGCGCAGCCGCGTTCTTTGCTGATGAGTACGATAATGCGCAAATTCTACTTTGTTCTGAAATTGGCTCAGAAGGGCGTAACTTCCAGTTTGCTCATCACTTAGTGTTATTTGATTTACCACTTAACCCTGATTTATTAGAGCAACGTATCGGTCGCTTAGACCGAATTGGCCAAACGCAAGATGTGAACATTCATGTGCCATACTTTGAAAACACAGCACAAGAAGTACTGCTGCGTTGGTACAATGAAGGCCTAGACGCATTTGAAACAACCTCGACCACTGGGCAATTGCTATATAAAGAGTTCAGTGAAGACTTGCTTGAGTTTATTGCCGCGCATAACTGCGATGAAGACGAGTTGGACCCACTGCTTGAGCAAGTTGCTAGCCAGAATACGAAGTTGCGTAAGCAAATGGAAAGCGGCCGTGACCGTTTACTCGAGCTGCATTCATCAGGTCAAGGTGCTGCTGATTCATTAGTCACTGATATTGAAAAACTCGATAATCAGTTTGAATTACCAAGTTACATGATCAACGTATTCGATACATTCGGCGTAAGCCAAGAAGATAAAGGCGAAAATACCATAATTTTAAAGCCAACGGAGCACATGCTAAACCCATCGTTCCCAAGCTTAAAAGATGATGGCATCACCGTTACTTTTGACCGTGACACCGCACTTTCACAAGAAGACGTACACTTTATCAGTTGGGATCACCCAATGGTCCAAGGCACGCTCGATATGATTTGCGATGATGATTTTGGTACTGCCTCTGTTGCGCTGTTGAAAAACAAAAAACTGCCTGCTGGTACTTTCTTTGTTGAGCTTATTTTTGTTGGTGAAGCCATGGCGCCTAAATCTTTACAGATTGGTCGCTTCTTACCTCCTACTCCGATCCGCATCTTGCTTGATAAAGCGAGCAACAACCTAGGTGATAATGTAGGTTTTGATGGCTTTAATCAGCAACTTTCAGCGGTAGGTCGTCAAACAGCCAGCAAACTTGCGGGTGCACTGCAAAGTGCAATTCACCCAATGATTAAGTCAGCTCAAGAGATGGCGCAAGCTAAATTAGAAGTTATTCGCACTGAAGCCCTTGAACAAATGCAACAGTCGTTAGCACAAGAGCAAGCGCGCTTAGCTGCCCTGAAGCAAATCAACCCAAATATTCGTGAAGAAGAACTGACTTTTTACGATAAGCAACGTAGCGAATTAACCACGCATATTGAAAAAGCCCAGTTAAAACTCGATGCGATTCGCTTGATTGTGGTATCACACTAGGGGTGTAGCCGTTAGTTAGATATTATTAAACCATTTCAAAAAGCGCGGTATAAACACCGCGCTTTTATATTTAACTCTTCAATTTGTCTCAAATTATAGAATTACAACCATTCATCAGTATCTTGGCCGCCTAATATTGCCATTATCTCAACATCAGTTTCTGTAATTCTGTAATAAATACTGTCTGAGCCGCAAACAGCGCGCCGATAGCCTGTACGTATATGGTCAACTGATTGGTAGGAATAAGGATTTGCAGCTAGTTTTTCAAACATAGCGAAGAAACTGTAAAAGTAAGTATCCGCTTGTTGCTGTGAAAACTCTTGGCAACCATATTGATAAATGCGACGTAAGTCTTCTTTCACATCATTTGAGAGCTTAAATGTTCGCATTACTTAGTATTTGATTTGAATTCTGCTAACATTTCGTCGGCCGATTGAGCGCTAAAGCCACTTTGTTCTGACTTAGCAAGCTTACTATTTATCGCCTCAGCCCTTCTTGCACGGCGTATTAAATCATTCACCAGTTCACTTTTATTTGCGTAGTCACCGATATTTTCTACATGATTACGTAGCCATAAATCATTTTTTTCTGTAAGTGAAATACTTTGTCTTGCCATAATAAGCTCCTGCAACTTCAATCTGGTGTAATTTTACACCAGATCAAAAAGCATGCAATTAAACTTTTATCTTTTCCCTTGAGCCTAATGACTCACTCCACTAAAATAGCGCACTTAAAAATCACTGAGGTCTGCCGTGTTAATTAATTACAATCCCCCGCTCGCTCCGTATTTAACCATTTTGTATCAAGATGACGATTTATTGATTGTAAATAAACCCAGTGAATTATTAACCGTTCCCGGTAAAGATCCGAAACATGCAGATTGTTTAATATCACGTGTGAATCGTGTTTTTCCAACAGCTAAAATTGTTCACCGTTTAGATATGGCAACGTCGGGGATTATTTGTTTAGCTATGAATAAAGCCGCGCATCGCCACCTGAGTATGCAATTTCAAGAACGCCAAACTGCAAAACGCTACATTGCCCGCGTTTATGGTAAGTTAGAACAAGCAACGGGCTCTGTTGATTTACCGCTTATTTGTGACTGGCCTAATCGTCCAAAACAAATGGTTGATCACGAAAACGGCAAACCTTCCCTAACGCACTTTAAAGTGCTTGAATATGAAAAAAATGCCACTCGTGTAGAGCTAACACCTATTACTGGCCGCTCGCATCAATTAAGAGTTCATATGCTGTCATTAGGCCACCCTATTCTAGGCGATAGACTTTATGCTCACTCAGATGCACTAGCTGGCGCACCGCGCTTACAACTGCATGCACAAATGCTAAAGCTGTCACACCCTAGCAGCGAGCAATCAATGACCTTTGAAGCAGAGCCAGATTTTTAGGCTCTGCAAAATACATTAAACTTTTAGCCCGTATAGCCGATAGCTAATTATTAGTTTTTATCGGTGTTATTGTTTATGGTTTTAGCTGCTTTAATTAAGCAACGAACACGCTTAGCTTTATCAATCAGCGTATTGGGTGCTTTACTCATTAGCCAGCAAGCGCGTGCGGCTGAGCATATAGCACCGACCCCTTGGTCGACTATTACCAGTAGCGATATATCTCGATTAATGCCGCAAGGTGAAATAAAGCCACTGCAAGTCGGCGAGCAAGAGTTTATTAGTTTATACCGAGAGTATATGAGCGCAGAGCAGCGCGGCGTTGTATTGATCATCCCTGATTGGCAGCATTTACCCACCAATAATGATGGTATTAACTTTTTACGTACTCATTTAAATGACTTTGGCTATACCACGATAGCTATGACGGTGCCTGATATCGATTGGCAAGCCAGCGCGGAGCAAAGCACCGAAGAAGATGACAGTGAAACTGAAATTGCTACAGCTGAACAAGAAGGTGCAGCCATAGAGCCAAGCTCTGAAGCTGACAAAGAAACCGTAACTGAACAAACTGATGCGAGCGAAAACGCGGTTACACCGAAACACGTTGATGCACTTGCATATATCAATGACGATGTAATAGATGATTATAAAGAAAACTTAGTGGTTCGTTTTGAAGCCCTATACCAAAGCGCGCTTGATGAAGGCGGTAAAATAGTACTTATTGCTCAAGGAGCGAGTGCTGGCGTACTACTGGAGCATTATGCAAGCTTTCCAAATAACAACATTGATGCATTCATTAGCTTGAGCAGCTATTTACCTAACCCTGAACGAAACCAACAGTTAAACACTCTAGTGTCGACAATAAGCCCACCGCTATTAGATATTTTTTACAGTAACGATAACCCCGACTTATTACTTAGCGTGGCAGATAGAAAACGTTGGGTAAAACGTCACAGTAAATATGATTACCGCCAGCGAGAGCTTTTTGGTCTGCGCTCAGAGCCACAGCAACATGAGCGCTTAAGTAAGGAGATAGACGGCTTTTTACGCCGCCTTTTTTAAAAACTCGTAGGCTGATTGGATATCTTGGCTCTTTTTAACGGCCAACTCCATCATATGCTTTGGTAACCCTTGAGAAACGAGCTTATCTGGATGATGTTGTGCCATAAGCTTACGGTACGCGACTTTAATATCTCGTGCACTGGCTTCATTATTAAGCCCTAACAATGCCAATGCTTGAGTGCGACTCATACCATTGTTATTTGGCGGTACATGATGACCAGAGCCTTCTCGATAGCTACTGCTTTGCCCTTGCTGGCGCTGCTGTTGCTGCTGGTAACGTTGTTGTTGCTGGCGAAAGTTAAACTCTGCCTGATAGCGTTTTAGCACAAATGCAAAGTGGGTTTTCGAAATCCCTAACTGCTTACTGACTTCTTGCAATAGCTCTTTTTCTTGCGCTGCTAATACGCCGTCAGAAAAGGCCATTTGTATTTGAATTTCTAAAAATAACTGCAGTAAATCATGGCGACGTGCAAATCGCTCTTTAAAGTCATATACCGTTTCTTTTAATGAAAAGTCAGCTTCTTTGCCAGCCTTGAATGCATCTTGTGCTTCTGTTCGGTTTTCACCTGACAAGCCCATTTCGTCCATAAATAAGCTAGCTGCCCGAATATGTGTTTCACTCACTCGGCCATTTGATTTAGCAATATGCCCCATGACAGCAAAGCAGCTGGTAAAAAACAGCGCCTGGCGTTGGTCAATATCATCATCACCATTAAATAAACTTGAAAAACCACCCGCTTTATCAAAATTTTGCTTGAGGCTTTTATCAAACATATGACCTAAATAAAGGCCGATAAATAAGCCTATTATTCGGCCAAACATAAAGCCAAAACAGGCCCCTAAAATCTTACCCCACATGAGGCACTCCTTTTAGTGTTTCGGTTAATTGCTCATTTAACTGTGTTAAACGCTCAGGTGTTCCAATATCATTCCACATACCGATGTAAAGTTCAGTTGATATATCAGCCGAAGCTAAACGCTCGCGTAGTAGAGGTCCCAACGGTAATACACCATCTGGTATGCCCTGGAAAAACGATGCTTTAAACCGGCTAATGCCAGAAAACGTATACTTTTGACTTTGCGGCCCTAAGTGGCGCAATGTGAAGTCACCATTAGGGTTATGAGGTGGATTTTCAACAAGGACGATATGACCTTCACCTTCATCTAAATGCAGCGCTTTTAATGCATTCACATCATAATCGGTAAATACATCACCATTAACAACAATAAAGTCATCACCTAAAAATGGTAAGGCTCGAACTATCCCACCGGCAGTTTCAAGGCCTTGCTCGGGCTCTTGGCTATAATGGATATTAACGCCAAATGCTTGGCCATCAGCAAAGTACTCAGTTATCTTGTTTGCGTGCCACGCAAGATTAATAACTATTTCAGTAATACCTGCCGCTTTTAAGCGCTCAATATGGTATTCAATTAATGGTTTGCCTATTATTGTTAACATAGGTTTGGGCATTGATGCGGTCAAAGGCATCATTCGCTGACCACGTCCTGCCGCTAAAATTATCGCCTTCATGTTAATTGCCTATGTGTTCTTTAACAGCAAGAAGTGTGGCAGGAATAATTTCTTCCTCTATCCAAGAACCCAGTTCCGCCAACGTAGCATGCTCTTTTGAAACATCCACTATGTAACGTAGTGTCGGTAATACGTTATTCATATAACCAAGTTTGCCATCACGTAAATTGAGTCGACAGAAAATTCCCGCCGCTTTTAAGTGACGTTGCACGCCGGTTAAATCAAACCATTGGGTAAACTTTGAAAAGCTAACCTCGCTAATTAAACCTTGTTGTTCAAACTCTTTATATGCATGCTTAAGTAAGTATTCAAGCTCATCGTGAGGTAACTTAAAATAACAATCGCGCAATAAAGACACTAGGTCGTAACACACTGGGCCTTGTACTGCATCTTGGTAATCAATGATGGCCCACTGCTGATTACTACGCATAATGTTACGGCTATGAAAATCTCGATGAACAGTTACCGTAGGTTGCGCTAAAATATTTTCAATTAATACTTCACAGCTATTTTTCCAAATAGCTTTTGTTGAATCATTTAACTCTAACGATAAAAACTCTTCAACAAGCCATTCTAAGAATATGCTTAGTTCAAACTCTAAGAAGTTGCGGTCAAAATCCTTCATATGCTCAACAGCTGGCATTTTTGCCCATTGCGCACTGAGATCTATCAAATGTTTATAATGATTTGTACGCTCTTCATCATCGAGCAAATCTGCAAGGTGTGTGTTACCAAGGTCACTTAATAAGAAAAAACCTTGTTTTTCGTCCGCGTGTAGAATTTCAGGTAGAGTAAAACCGTGCTCTGAAAACACTTTATTAAGTTCTATGTAAGGTGTGTTATCGAGAACTTGCGGATCGGAGTCCATCACGATAAAGCTATCTTGACCGCGATTTAAGCGAAAATAGCGACGAAAACTGGCATCTCCCGTGATCGCAGCTAACTGATATTCTTCATCATTAAAGTGCGGGGTTAAAAACTGTTGTAAACTTTTAAAACGATTCATTACACTCGATATCTATTTTTCACTAAGTCAAATACTGTATTTGCCATTGTTTTCCTTTATTATGTCAGACCTATATTCAATGACAGCATATTAAGGTTAATAAATGAGCAAAACCTGGGGCATAATGATGCTAAGCGTAATTAGCGCACCATCGCTTGCCGAAACTGAGCTGACACACAACTTTTGTGGCAATTCAATGCAAACCAGAGCTTGGCAACCGCTTGCTGGCCTTGACTTGGGCATGGTCGATATCCGTTCAGATGATATTGAACTGCTTGGTACCCAAAGCGCAGAATTTACCGGTAACGTTGATATTAACACCCTTACTATGAGTTTGTCCGCACAAAGTGCACTTATTGACAAACAGCGTGGGTTACTTAATGCCACAGGCCCAATTACTTACCGCGACACTGTGAGCGAAGTAAATAGTGCTGGATTAAATGCAGATTTAAATAATTCACAAATCAGTTTGCTTGGCGCAGATTACAAATTAACACAGCAACAAGGTCACGGTGGTGCCGAAAAGCTCACAGTCAACGAGTCTGGCTTAAACCTGCTGAACGCAAGCTTTACTACCTGTCCGGAAGCGGTTCCTCTTTGGGCAATAGAAGCAGATGAAATCGACTTATCTCGAGAAGAAGGTTGGGGTGAAACCCACGATATGGTATTGCGTATAATGGATACGCCAGTGCTGTACTTACCCTATTTTACATTTCCCATTGATGACCGTCGAAAGTCTGGCTTACTAACACCGAACTTTTCAGCTTCCGACCGTTATGGTATCGAGTCTGTTACTCCTTATTACTGGAACATTGCGCCCAATTACGATGCTACTATAACACCTAGGTATATGTCTAAAAAAGGACTGCAATTAATTACTGAGTTTCGCTATTTGAGTGAAAGCAGTGAAGGTTTATTAGGCTTAGAATATTTAAATAAAGATGATTCAGAGCCTGAATTAGGCGACCGTTACCTTTTTCATTGGCAGCAACAAAGCTACTTTGGTGAAAAATGGCGAGCCAACATAGATATTACGAATGTTAGTGATGATAACTACCTAACTGATTTGGGTTCAGATTATGCCACCCGCACAGATACTCAGTTGTACCGTACCGGTTCATTATCGTACTTAGGCGAACGCTGGCGTACTGATATAAAAGTGCAAAACTTTGAAGTGTTGGGTAATCACGTTGAGTCATATGCGGCTTGGCCACAAATTAGTTTTTCTCAAACAGCGCCATTTAGCTTCAGTGATATTGAGCTAACTCTGGATGGTGAGTTAAGCCACTTTACCAATAGCTCTGCAATCATCGATAAAGCAACACGTGTGCATATTGAACCAAAAGCGAGTTATGGCTATCAAGAGTATGCATGGTCATTTTTATCTGAGTTTAGTGTTTTACACACTAACTACAAACAAGAAGGTGATTTAGCCGGAAGCGGGTATTCTGAGTCAGTATCCAGAACCTTGCCTAAAGTGCGTTTGTATAGCCAGCTAAACTTTGAGCGTGATACAACGTTAGTTAGTAACGGCATTCAAACTCTTGAACCTCAGGTGCAATATTTATATACACCTGATGAGGATCAATCTGATATTGGTTTATACGATACAACAAAACTACAAGATGATTTTTTTGGTTTATTTCGCGACAGTCGTTTTTCGAGCATTGATCGTATTGCCGCAGCCAACCAATTTACTTTAGGTGCTACAACCCGATTATTTAACGATAATAGCGAAGAGCTGTTTAATTTCAGTGCCGGACAAATTTTTTATTTAGAAGATTCAGCCAAGCCGACAGAGCAAGGACTGAATTCCGACACTAATTATAATGCATTGTTTGCAGCGCAAAGCATGATACATTGGCACCGTCGCTGGTATTTATCAGGTGGTATTCAATATGACACCGATGGGAAACAAGTAATCCAGTCTAACGTTACTTTAGATTACAAAGGTGATAATAATCAGCTGGTACAATTGAACCATCGCTATGCAAATGATGTCTCAGGCAATACAATCGAACAAGTTGGCTTTTTTACTAGCTTTCCAATTAGTGAACAATGGCAGTTTGTAAACAGTTATCACCGTGACTTAGAGACGGGGCGTAGTATTGAAATATTTACTGGATTGCAATACGAATCGTGCTGTTGGGCATTCCAATTAACAGCTAGTCGCCAAATTGAAACCGATTTAAACCAGGCTATAGGCCAAGAACAAGCTACATTTGATTCAAGCATTGGGTTTAACATTGTCTTGAAAGGATTAGGTAGTAAAAGCCGTTATGATGCACAAAAATTATTACAACAAGGTATTTTTGGCTATCGTAGACCGTATTTTCTTAATAACTAGTATTACCGTACTATTAGCAAGAGTATTAGAAAAAGTATGAATTTAAAAAAATTATTAGCATCAGCATTTTTAAGCTTTGGGTTATGTCAAAGTGTTATCGCAGCCCCTGTTGAAATAGACAAGGTAGTAGGTATTGTTAACCAGGGTGTTATTTTACAAAGTGAAGTAGACACTATCGTTAACCGTGTTAAAGCACAAGCGAAGGAACAAGGCCAAGAACTTCCTTCTGATGAAACATTGCGTATTCAAGCAATGGAGCGTCTGGTTAATCAAACCCTAATGATGCAATTGGCCGAACGTATGGGCCTTGAGATCTCAGACAGTCAACTTGATCAAACCCTAGTCGGCATGGCGAAAGAGCAAGGCGGTACAATTGCTGACTTACGTCGTACAATTGAGGCCTCAGGTGAAAGCTTTCAATCATACCGTGAAGAGATTCGTAAAGAGATCACCACGCAACAAGTTATGCGTGCTAACGTTGATCGCCGTATTTATATCAGCCCACAAGAAGTTGATAACTTATTAAAGATTATGGAAAGCCAAGGCCAAAATACGGAAGAATATGATATTGGTCATATCTTAATAGATATCCCTAATAACGCCTCCGCAGATGAAATTGCTAGTGCTAAGACTCGTGCTGATAAAGTCATCGAGTTTTTACAAGACGGTAAAGAGTTTAAACGTATTGCAATCTCTTCCTCGAGTGGTTCTAAGGCACTTGAAGGCGGCCAGTTAGGTTGGATGAGCATTAACGAAATGCCGTCATTATTTGCAGAAGCTGTAAAAGGGGCGAAAAAAGAGGCGATAATTGGTCCACTTCGCTCTGGTGCAGGTTTCCACATTGTAAAAGTACAAGATATTCGTGGTCGCCAAGTGGTCGAAACAACTGAAGTTCGTTCTCGTCATATTTTGATTAAGCCATCTATTATCTTAAGTGAAGAAAAAGCACGCACCATGCTAAATGGCTTTGCCAAGGAGCTACGAGCTGGCACAGCTGACTTTGGTGAATTAGCTAAAGAGTATTCAGAAGACCCAGGTTCAGCACTTAAAGGTGGTGAGTACGATTGGACAGATCCAACAACCTACGTACCTGCGTTTAGAGATACTTTGCTATCGCTTGATCAGAATGAAATTAGTGACCCATTTAGAACTACATTTGGTTGGCATATTGTGCAGCTGCTTGATAAGCGTGTTGCAGACAAAACTGAGCTAGCTAAGAGAAACCGTGCGCACGGCATGCTATTTAACCGTAAATTTAAAGAAGAAAGTTTTAACTGGCAACAAGAAATGCGTGAACAAGCCCACGTTGAAATCTTCCCAATTGATGAGTAACAAATGACGTTACGTATAGCGATTACTCCCGGTGAACCTGCCGGGATTGGCCCAGATTTACTGCTAAAGTTAGCTCAACATGATTGGCCTGCTCAACTTGTTGTAATTGCAGACGGCCAATTATTAAAGCAACGAGCTGAACAGCTTGGTTTAACAATTAACTTAATTGAATTTGATGAATCAGCACCTGCCACCACCAGCCCTGCTGGGACTGTGTATTTACATCAAGTTGATTTAGGTGCACAGGTCGAGCTAGGCGTATTAGATGATGCAAATGGCCAATATGTCCTTGATACACTGCGCATAGCGTCAGAGAAAAACATGGACGGCACATTTGATGCTGTGGTTACCGGGCCTGTACATAAAGGCATTATTAATAAAGCGGGCATTTCATTCAGTGGCCACACTGAATACTTTGCTCAGCAATCAAATACCGCCGACGTAGTAATGATGTTAGCAACTGAAGGTTTACGTGTGGCTCTAGTGACGACACATATTCCTTTGGCCTATGTATCACGTGCTATAACAGTTGAACGCTTATCAAAAGTAGCCGGCATTTTAAATCATGACTTACAAACTAAGTTTGGTATTGAAAAACCACGTATTCTCGTGTGTGGCTTAAACCCGCACGCTGGTGAAGATGGCCACTTGGGCCGTGAAGAAATTGAAACCATCACCCCTACCCTGGAATTATTAAACAATCAGGGAATGAATTTAATTGGCCCATTGCCCGCTGATACATTATTTCAAGATAAATACCTATCTCAAGCAGATGCTGTACTTGCAATGTATCACGATCAGGGGTTACCTGTGCTAAAATACAAAGGATTTGGTAAGTCAGTGAATATCACTTTAGGTTTACCTTTTATTCGCACCTCAGTTGACCATGGGACAGCCCTAGATTTAGCTGGTACTGGTCATGCTGAAGTGGGTAGTTTTGAATTAGCGATCCGCGAAGCAATTAAGCTCGCCCATGAGAAAGCACAGAATCAATGACAGATAAAGTACATTTAGGGCACCGTGCCCGTAAACGTTTTGGCCAGAACTTTTTATTCGATGAATCGATTATTGATAAAATAGTCACCGCTATCGATCCAAAACCTGAAGATAATCTTGTAGAAATTGGTCCTGGTCTTGGTGCCATCACTGAGCCTGTAAGTGAATTAAGTGGTCATCTAACCGTTGTTGAACTAGATAAAGACCTTGCTCAGCGATTAACTGAGCACCCATTTTTAGGGCCAAAACTAACCGTGCATCAAGGCGATGCAATGAAGTTTGATTTTTCAAGCTTAGTACGTGATGATAAAAAGCTAAAAGTATTTGGTAACTTGCCATATAACATTTCAACACCGCTACTTTTTCACCTGTTTGAATTTGCAGATAATGTTGAACACATGCATTTTATGCTACAAAAAGAAGTCGTAAAACGTATGGTGGCAGGCCCTGGTAGTAAAACATTTGGTCGCTTAAGTGTTATGACGCAGTATTATTGCAATGCGATGCCTGTAGTTGAAGTGCCGCCTGAATGCTTCAAGCCAGCACCAAAAGTTGACTCTGCGGTTATTCGCTTGATACCGAAAAAACCAGATCAACGTACCGCGAAAAGCGTAAAAATCTTAAACACGGTTTGCCTAGAAGCCTTTAACCAGCGCCGTAAAACTTTGCGTAACAGCTTAGCTAATTTACTGACTGCAGATGAACTCACAAGCATTGGCATTGATATTACTCTTCGTGCTGAAAGCCTTTCGTTACAACAATTTATAGATATAGCTAATTGGATTTATGACAACAAGCAGTAATTTGGGCTCGCCCATTAAAGTATCCGTAGAAACTTTTTACGTAGAAGGTCAATCACAACCTGAACTTGATAAATACGTTTTTGCGTATTCTATTACCATAAAAAACCACAGTTTATGTAGTGCAAAGCTAGTTAGTCGCTACTGGTTGATAACCGACGCCAATGGTAAAGAAGTGGAAGTTCAAGGTGAAGGTGTTGTTGGCGAAAAACCCACTATAGGACCTGGTGAAAGTTATAAATACACCAGTGGTGCTGTGTTGGATACCCCCGTGGGTACCATGCAAGGTTACTACACGTTAAAAAATGAGTTTGGCACTGAGTTTGATGCCCCTATTAATGTGTTTAGATTAGCTCAGCCAAACATTTTGCATTAATTTACTATGGCTAACTATGCGATAGGTGATTTACAGGGCTGTTTTGATGAGTTTCAAGCCCTGTTACAACAGGTTGACTTTAATCCGAGTAAAGATCACCTATACTTGGTAGGCGATATTGTGGCCCGAGGTCCAAACTCGCTTGCATGTTTAGAATATCTATATCAAAACCAAGATAGCATCACAGTAACACTGGGTAATCATGACCTACACCTCATTGCTTGTTATCTACTTGGTAAACCGATAAACCCTAAAGATAAATTAGACACTGTTTTTGACTCCCCAAAACTCCCTGCCTATATTGAGTTACTATTAAAGCAGCCGTTAGCGCTATGGCTAGAACAAGAAAACGTATTTATATCTCATGCAGGCCTTAACCCAGACTGGTCAATTAAGCAGGCGCTAAATCATGCTCAGTTTGCCCAAAAGTGCTACCAAAGCAGTGAGGCTCAAATCTTTTTTCAGCGCATGTATGACCAACATCCTCCTTCATGGAGCGAGCAGCTAACCCAATATGAGCAATTTCGATTTATTGTGAATTACTTTACCCGCATGCGTTTTTTAACAATAGACGGCCAGTTAGACCTAAAATGCAAAGGGGCGACTGCTGATCCAAACACAATAATACCTTGGTTTTCCCACTCTCGTTTTAGCACATTTAAAAATCATATTGTATTTGGCCACTGGGCATCTTTAGAGGGAAAAACAGGTCTTAAAAATATTCATGCACTTGATACTGGCTGTGTATGGGGGGGCTTTATGACTTTGATGGAGCTAAAAAACAAACAATGCTTTAGTGTTATTTCTGCCAAATCGAATTAAATTTAACTGAAAAAAAGGCGTTTTTCTGTTAGATTTAGTATAATAATTGTTAAAAGTAATTAAATTTAATTACTTAACTTATCTGCAATTTAGCCGATAAAGTCTAATTACTACTCTTTTATGGAAATTCATATGAACTTAACTGTTAGCCAGCGTATTTGGGGTGGATTTATCTGCATCACCCTATTGCTTCTTTTGATTGGGGGTAACTCACTGTTCAGAATTGCAAATATTAACAATTCTTCACAACAGGTAAACCAGTTATCATTACCCGCATTAGAAGAAAGTTCAGACCTTCAAGTTGAATTTATATTAATGAGTAAAGCTGCACAAGCCAGCTTTTATACTACTTCAACCGCAGAGCTAGCGCCTATCAAAACCGCGATTACAGAACGTAAACAACGCTTTGCTAAATCGAAAGCACAATTACAAAGCATTGTGGGTGATCACCCTCAATTAAACCGCAACAGCCAAGATGTGCAAAAAACATACAACAGTTTCATCAAAGCTGTTGATGGCTTATTGAACGACAAAGCTGATGAGCTTCAAATTAACAAAACACTCCGAACTCAGCTTGAAACAATAGAGTTGGCCGCAGAAGATGCAAACTCAGTGGTGCTAGATATTATTGATATAGATGGCCTTGAAGAAAATGATGCTCGCGCCTATCAAGCCGCTAATATGTTAGAGAATAACTTTTTATCTCTAGTGACCAACAGTACAGATATGCTAACAGTTCAAACTCAAAATACATTAGATATCGTTAAAAACGAACAACTCTATTATTTAGAAGAAGTCGAGCGTAGTATTAGTTTATTAAAACCTGCTGTAGAGGCCGATAACCCTGACTTATTTGCTGATTTAAATAATTACTTAGTGATTATCCGCGAAAACATACAAGGCACTAACAGCCTATCGGCTAACAAAAAGCGCTTAATAGACGTAATCGCGATGACAAAGTCAGAGCTTGCACAAGCTGATGAAGCCACCACCACTGCGCTAAAACAACTCAATGAACTTGTAGAACAAGCTAGTAACGTGGCATTTGAGCTACAAAAAGGGGTGAGTAACGATGTTAATTCTGCCAATTTATGGACATGGATTGGTATGATTACTGCGACTTTACTAGCTATTGTGGTTGCCTTTATCACCGTAAATCGAATAACAACACCATTAGCTGAAGTTAATCGCATTTTAGATATCGTTGCCAGCGGGGATATGACACAGCGCTTAGATGATTCAGCTAAAGATGAGTTTGGTGAATTGTCTCGTAGTTGTAACACCCTAATCGATAGCCTAAGAAGCTTAATTCAAGGCATTATTTCACGCTCTACTCAACTTGCAGCTGCATCAGAGGAAACATCAGCAATTACTGGTGAATCAAGCCAAGCAATCCGTAATCAGCAAGCTCAAGTAGAACAAGCTGCGACTGCGACCACCGAAATGAGCAGTACTTCACAAACGGTTAGCAACAGTGCGCAACAAGCACTGAAAGAAATAAAGAATGCCGATAAAGAAGCGGATCGGGTTAAAGGTATTTCAAGCCAAAACAAAGCAACTATTGAACAACTCGCCCGCGAAGTTGACGACGCATCACAAGTGATCAATAAATTACATCAGGATAGCGCCTCTATTGGCAGTATACTTGATGTTATTCGTGGTATCGCAGATCAAACTAACTTACTCGCACTTAATGCCGCTATTGAAGCTGCCCGTGCAGGTGAACAAGGTCGAGGTTTTGCCGTAGTTGCTGATGAAGTGCGTTCTCTTGCCAGCAAAACACAAGAATCAACACAAGAAATTCAAGCAATGATCGAATCACTGCAAAGTGGTGCTGAAGCAGCAGTATCAGCTATGTCCAAAGGCAAACAACAAGCTGAATCGTGTGTTGAGCAATCAGATTTAGCCAATACTGCTCTTGATTCTATCACTACTGCTGTCGCGCAAGCTCATGACGTGAGTGAAGAGATATCAACCGCAGCACAAGAGCAACAGCAAGTGTCTCAAGAAATTAGCGAACGTCTTGAGTCAATCGTAGCGATTGCCGAGCAAACAGCTGAAGGGGCGAACCAAACTAATATTTCAAGCTCTGAAGTTGCAAAGCTCGCTGAGGAATTACGTTTGTCAGTCGATGAGTTTAAAGTTTAAAGTCATAAAACAGTATTAAAAAGCCCCGTTGATTGCTCAACGGGGCTTTTTCTTTACCTATCGTTAGGTTTTAAAGCGCCTAAACTTGTCGCAGTACTTAGATTAATCTCTAAAGTTTTTAAACTGAAATGGCTGCCCCAATTCAGCACTACGAACGACTTGCATTGCTTCTTGTAAGTCATCGCGCTTTTTACCTGTCACTCGTATTTCTTCGCCCTGAATCGCAGCTTGCACTTTCACTTTTGAATCTTTAATTGCTTTAACCACTTTTTTAGCAACGTCTTTTTCAATACCTTGCTTAAGAGCGACGTTACGAAAAACATTTTTTCCTGCACGAGAGATATCTTGCAACTCTAGGCTTGATACATCCATACCACGTTTTGATATTTTGTTTGCTAAAATATCAAATAATTGCAGCACTTGAGCGTCAGCTTCTGCTTTAAGTTTTATGGTTTTATCATTTAGCTCAATTGATGCATCAACACCTCTAAAATCAAAACGAGTGTCTAGTTCACGTTTTGCATTATCAACAGCGTTTTGTGCTTCATTCATTTCTACTTCAGATACAATATCAAAAGAAGGCATAAGTCTCTCCTAACAAGATTTTTTAATTTATATATTATACCGCCTATTTTATAAATCTTTACATATTTCTGTGTTTCGTTCAGGTGCGATACTAAATTTGTTTGATATACTATGGCTCTATTTTTAAACGATTTAGGATATATCGTGACTAGGCGTGTTTACCAAGCTGTTTTTTTAGTCAGTATAGTGGCCTTTACCTTTTTATTTGCCAAGGAAATCAAAGGCGCTGCCAATCTGTTCCCACATGTTGATAAAGTTGCCCACTTTGGCATTTTTTTTGTCCTTGCCGTTGTAATGGACAAAGCATTTAAAATTCCATTATGGGTGCAAATCTTAACGCTAGCAGGCTACGGTGCCGCCATTGAGGTAATGCAAGATATGCTACCCTACCGCCAAGCATCTGTGGCTGACTTTATTGCTGACTTTACTGGTGCTGCCAGTTACTTCATAGTCAAATTTGCTTTTCATATTGGTAAAAAACCCAATCATGGATAATATTGTTATTGTAGGCGATGGAGCAATAGGTTTACTTTACAGTCACTTTTTAAGCGCTAACAATCATATCAGCTTAATTTCTCGCAAAGCTAAAGTAATCAATCAATATTATTATCAAGATTCTGATAAAAGCAAAATCATCAATGTTAATGTTTTAAGCAATAAAAATTTAGAACAATTGAAACCTATAGACACGGTTATATTTGCGGTTAAAGCATATCAAGTAAATGAAGCTTTAGCTCAGTTACTCCCCTACTTAAGTCCATCATGTCAGCTGGTTTTATCACATAATGGCATGAGTGATCTACAGCCTATTTTAACTAAATTAAAAAGCCAACAAGCTCTCTATTTTTTAACCACCCGCTTAGCAGGCTACAAAGCTGACTCTAATACTGTGGTACATACCGGCGATGGTGAGAGTATTTTAGGCAGTTGTAATGATATCGCAACCCAAGGTCTACCAGATATAGTTAAACAGCTATCAGCCATTCCTGATATCCGTCATAGCAAACACATTGCTTTAATCCGTTGGCAGAAGTTACTTATAAATATTGCAATTAACCCGTTAAGTGCACACTACAATGTTAAAAATGGTGAGCTCACAGCACCTAGGTTCAGTACTGAAGTATTTAATTTACTCAGTGAGTCGTGTTTTATTGCCAATAAGTCAGGTATCAATATCAATCTAGCGGATACACTAGCAACAGCATACCAAGTGATGACAGATACTGCATTTAACTACTCATCAATGCAGCAGGATATTACCCATAACCGCCCAACTGAAATCGATGCTATGTGTGGCTACATTTGCCAACAGGGAGCAAAAGTTGGCGTTAAAACGCCTTACAATCAGTATTTTCTCGATATGATAAGGCATAAAAAAAGCGCGAATTAATCGCGCTTTCTACCTATTAACTAAACTATTATGGGCGATATATCTTCACATTGGCAAACCCATTTTCATGTAATATCAGCGCCTGTAATTGACTCATCACCCCTTTCGCGCAATATAAATAGTAGTCTTTATCTTGTGGTAAATCCCCAAACTTAGTCGCTAAACGGAAGAACGGTAAATGCACAACTTCAGTTCCATTAATCTCGAGCGGATTTGCATCTTCTTCTTCAGGTGAACGAATATCAACAACCACTGCACCGACGGGTAAATCAGAAACCGATTCAGCCTCTTTAAGCTCTTGTTTTGCTTCTACGTCAATATCACGCACGTCCATCATACGAGCATTAGCAACAACCGTATCGAGTACATCAAAGTCAAACTTTTGCTCTTCGGCTTCAATAACCTGGATTTTTGCTTTAACAGTCGGCTTTTTCGAAATTACGCCGCAGTACTCAGGCATAGTTTCAGCCATTTCTGCGGTGCCAATTTTACGGGCGATGTTTATAATTTCTTGCTTGTCATGTTGAATAAGTGGACGCAAAATAAGGGTTTCAGTTACACGATCAATCACGCTTAAATTAGCCAATGTTTGGCTTGAAACTTGCCCAATACTTTCACCAGTAACTAAAGCTTGAACTCCCATTTTCTCGGCTATTTGGCTACCAGCACGCATCATCATACGTTTAAGCACCACACCCATTTGGCTGTTTTCAACGTTTTCAAGAATTTCAGCAACAACAGGTTCGAAATCCACACTTATAAATTTAACTTTATGTGTAGAGCTAAACTGTTTCCAAATATAGTAGCTGGCTTGCTTTACACCAATCTCATGAGCCGCCCCACCGAGGTTAAAGAATAAAAAATGAGTACGTGCACCTTTACGGATCATTTGATAGCTAGCAACACCAGAGTCAAATCCACCTGACATAAGTGATAGCACATCTTCTTGTGTGGGTAGTGGGAAGCCGGCCATACCAAAATGAGTTTGCGTAACTATATAGGCTTTATCATCTTTTATTTCGATACGAATTGTCACTTCAGGGCGACTAAGCTGTACACGCGCACCTTCAACATGTTGGTTAAGGCCTCCCCCTACATAACGCTCTACATCTGTAGAGGTAAAGTCGTGCTTACCTTGTCGTTTACAGCGCACACAAAAGGTTTTGCCTGCAATGGTATGGCCGATAAGATCTAAGGCAATCTCATAGATGTCGTGAAGGTTTTCGTAGGTTGTTTCAGTTACCTCAATAAATTGCACTATGCCAGGTATACGCTGTAGAGAATCAATAAAATCAAGACGTATCTGTGCGTCGTCACTGAGCGTGACAACTGAAATATTATCCCAGTTGTTTTTAACTTGCACTTTCTCGTCTAGCTTACGCAGCACGATTTTAATGTTATTTTCTAACACTTTAGTAAAACGTTTACGTACTGAACGGCTTTTAATGGCTATTTCAGGATGAAGTTTGACGATAAATTTAAGCATAGTTTACTCGTTTGGCAATTTAAGAATTCACGCACCCAAGTGCTGGGCGCGCGATTATAGCAAAAAATCTAACGTCTAGGAAATAAACAAGTACCGCTTAACTTAGTTTGGATTAAGTCGGTAGAGTTTGCTGTGCAAGTTCGGTGTATTTTTCTTTTAATTGATTCAACTTAGGCAAGCTTTGCTCTGCAGCATAAGCTTTAAACAGCGCTAACACTTTTAAAATACCTTTATAGATATCTTGTTGTAGTAACTCACCACTGAGTCGACGTGCCTTAATATACGGCGTCCAAAAGCTTACGGTCAGTTTTAACATGTGCGCCAGCTCTGTAGCATCTTCATCGTCAAGCTCCATTAAGCCGTTATCACGTAAGCTTATTATGATACCACGCACTTGCATGAGTAAGGCTGACTGAAATTCTATGTAGTCTTTTTTTAGTACTTCATCGCGAGACAGGATATCGCCTAAATTGTCGTAGAAAAAATGAAAACGCCACATTAATTCAAACAACGCATCTAAATAGCCACTGAGCTGTACAAAGCCATCACTATCATTGCTTACTGGCGTAAATTGGGTATGCAAATGTTCACTGTAAAGCGCAAAAATATGACGAAGAATGTCTTCTTTATTTTTAAAGTGATAATAAAGATTGCCAGGGCTAATCCCCATATGAGAAGCAATATGGTTAGTTGTAATCGCACGTTCCCCGTGCTGGTTAAACAGCTCTATGCTGGTCTTAATTATTTTATCCTTGGTACTCATATATTCAGCTACTCTAGGTTGTTAGTAAAGTAAATGCTCAAAGTTTATGCAAATAATATTAGCCGCGCAGTATATACAAATCCAATCGAATAAAACACCACCTTGAAAATTTCTATTCTAAATCTAACTGATACAATACTCACCTTGAATAATACTAACGTTAAGTAATAACAAGTGATTACCTTAACAAGGCTGATTTGCAGTAAAAACACTGATAATATAACCACAAAAACAACACTAAGCTAAATCATATGAAAGTTACAGCTATTTACCCTGGTACCTTTGATCCTCTCACTAACGGCCACACAGACTTGATTCAACGTGCAGCTAAAATGTTTGATACTGTTATTGTTGCTATTGCTCATAACCCAAGCAAAAAACCCTGCTTTAGCTTAGATGAGCGTGTAGAAATTGCTAATAGCCTACTGAATCATATTGATAATGTCTGTGTCATTGGCTTCTCTGGCTTACTTGCTGATCTAGCTCGTGACCACCAAGCCAATGTACTCATAAGAGGCATTCGCGCTGTTTCTGATTTTGATTATGAATTCCAACTAGCTAATATGAATAGGCGTTTAAACCCCGATTTAGAAAGTGTCTTTTTAACGCCCGCTGAAAAAAACTCATTTATTTCGTCAACATTAGTTAAGGAAGTAGCCCGCCACAAAGGTGATGTCAGCGAGTTTGTGAGCCCAATTGTCGTTAAGGCTTTAGAGGATAAATTACACGGATGAAGTTAACTAAGCTTGCGAGCTTTGCCGCATTACTCTCGCTTTCTGCGCCCAGCATAGCAGGACCTTGGATTGAAAGTGATGATCCACTCTTACGCGCTTCAATTGAAATGCTCTTTAATCAAGGTGTGATAAAGCAACCAATTAATAGCTACCCGTTGATGTGGCAAGGTATTGCTCGAGACCTAAATAATATTGATCGCGATAAGCTATCAGTGCAAAGTCAATTTGCCTTACAACATGTAAAACATGCCCTAGCAAATGCTAAGCACAGCACTAGCTCAGGTATTAGAGCAAACTACAATAGTGATTCAAACTTGCAACAGAGTTTTGGCAGCCGCGATCAACAAAAAAGCGGAGTAAACAGTTACGGCTCTATTACAGGAAATAGAGTCAGTGCCAAGGTCAGTGTTAATTATGCAGATGAAGCGCTAGATGATAAGTACACAAATTATCAGGGAAGTTATTTAGCGGTACTGATTGCCGATTGGTCTATTAGCGCAGAACAAATAAGCCACTGGTGGGGGCCAAGTAATGATAATGCCCTACTCCTATCAAATAACGCTGCGCCAATGAAAGGCGTTAGAGTTAACCGCGCCAATACGCAATACGATGGACCGAGCTTTTTTTCATTTATTGGTAACTGGCAACTTACCGGTATTTACGCTAAACAAAAACCGACTCTTACTAATAATGATGAAGGTGATTATTGGGCAATTCGTTTTGCCAGTACACCGCTGCCTGGGCTTGAAATTGCGTTCAGCACATCAGGGTCAGATTTCTTAACCAGCTCTTATATTGATACCACAACACTAGAAGCTGACAATAAAAAGCAGCAGCTTACCAGCCTAGATGCAAAATATTCTACGCAAATAGCAGGTCAACCGCTTGGATTTTACACTGAGATAATGGGGCGAAATGACAGTGGGTTTGCTCCCAGTGATCCGTTTTATACACTAGGTGTAGAAACTTTTTTTGGCGATCAAAAGCAACTACTAAAAACTTACCTTGAGTATACCAATACCCAACAAGAGTGCGTGTCGGCTATGGATTGCACTTATGGCAATGATACCTTAACTAATATCAGCGCAGGCTATATTCATAAAGACCGCTTAATGGGCAGCTCAACACCTTATAACAGCAAATCTGCAGTCATAGGCGCCCAATATCACACAATGAATGGTTATGCTGGTTTTGCTAAGCTACGCTGGTTAAGCGGGGAGTCACTCATAACAGCCCCAGCACAAGAGATTGGCTCATTTAAACGAGTACAGTTAGAGCTTGGTTATCAGCAAGCACTATTTAGCGGCCTTTGGCAAGTAACTGGCTCCGTATTCAAAGATGAGCTGAATAATGATTCAGACACAAACACCGCGGTTAAAACCAGTTGGGAATATCGCTTCTAGAGTTTATTAGAATAGAATTATACAGGGTTAGACTGCTTGTTTGATCTTGTATAATATTCATAGCCTGATATCAGTGAGACTAAATAAAAACTCACCTAATATCTAACTACCGACAAACAGTTCATTTTTTTCATTGGAGTGAGCGAGTCGCTAGATATTACTTTGTTTAAAAATAAAAAATCCTTCTCAGTAACAAGCACAACTATCATTAATAAATCAATGGTATTCACCCCATAAGAATAAGCAGTCCATAGCCACCACTCTTCGCGATTGTACAATACATAAATATCATAATGTGTTACTAGCATCAGTAGAGCATTCAGACCTAGACCTATTAGAATATAATAAAGTAAGAGGAATTGATGTTTTTTTATAATAAGAAACCATGCCAGCAAAACTACGATAGTTATTAAGTCGTAGATAAACCAGTTCATATAATTACTTGATGACAAACGAACAATATCACTAAGTATGTACGAAAAAGCCATGCAAAAACATAGTTGGACTGTTGATTTATCAGGGTTATTTAGCTGTGAAACTAATTTAAAAAGGAAAGCCATCAAAAAGCCCCACTCGATAAGCACACCGATATAAGGGCCTATTACATCATTTATGTACATAACTACTACAGTGAGTGGCTAAGATTACGTGTTTTAAATAATGCTTTAATTCCGTTTTTAAGCTTAATTAACCCTAAAATATCTCTATCAACAATCAACGCAACGATCATTGTGAAGTCGATAATATTCACACCGAAAGAATATATATCCCAGAGAATCCATGGCTCTTTATTATACAATATGTAGATATCATAATAAATTAACAGAAATAATGAACAATTGATTATTAAACCAGTACAGAGGTATAAAAACGAAGAAGGCGTAGCTGTGTTTGAAAATTTCCAAATTCCCATTAAAATTGCGACTGTCACTAGATCCCATACAGCCCAGTGAAGATAAGTTTCAGTAGTCGAAAACCAAGAAAAAAAATAGTCACTACTAAAATAAGATAAAAAAAGAATAAATGAACTAAGTAATAAAGTTAAATTTTTTTTAGGTGTCGCAAAGTAAAGAAATATATTAAAGAAAAAGGCCATCATGAAGCCCCATATAACTAGGGCTCCTAAGGATAAACCAAAATGTTCAGTCAAGTACATTCATATTCCAATAGCTATTGAGGTCGCTTATCTGGATCAATGATAATCCCGCCACCGCGTTGAATTTCTGCACCGCCAGCTGCCGCTAGTGCTTCTTGTGATATAGACACTGTATCAGATTGTAGGGTTTTATTGCTAGCGCTTTGTTCTAAAGCTGGCTTTGATTGTTGCATAGAGTTGTATGCTTGCATTTGCAGTTGGCTGTTACCTGTAACTTGCATGAGAGTGTTCCTTTCATTAATTGTTGAATTGATTGCTTAAGCAATTTAAGTTGTTATTGCAAAACGCTATGATATTTTTTTGGCGTATTGCAAAGATGTACCCTTACAGAAACATCTAATTAATACAAAGCAAATAGCGATCCAACTTTTAATGAATTCTGATCTATTTATGATCTTTTTACTATTTTTAGTAATATTCCAAGGAAGAAAAAGACGAAGGAGGTCATACCAGATGTGCTGGAACATAAAAAAACGCACAGGGGTAACCGTACGTCTTTTACATCCAGGGATTTTAAGCTACGTTTTTACACGGGATCTCCGTGTTTCGACTTGGCTTCAAAATAAATTCCATTGCGACTTCGTCACAATTGTCTTTGCGTAAACAAAGTTCACAGTCTTTCATTACCTTTTCAGGTAAGCTTTCTTTAGTACAGAATGTAAAACCTTGCTTTTCAAAAAAATCAGGTACTCGCGTCAATACAATGATGCGATTGAGTGCCAATTTTTTGGCTTTGCCAAGTAAATGCTCAACAAGTTGCCGCCCTTGCCCTGTTACGCCAGTTTCAGGGTCTATTCCTAGTGAGCGTATTTCGGCAAGTCCAGTATCATAAATATACAAAGAGGCACAGCCTGCAACCGTTGAGTTCACCTCAGTGACTGCAAACTCATTGATTGAATGCACCATATCGCTTTTAGCTCGCGGTAAGTTTTCACCTACTGTTGCCCAGTGCTGAATAAGCTTAGCAATAGACTCAACATCATCTAGGTTTGCATCACGTACCGTTATTTGCTGTTTTTTTTTGGCATCTTTCACAGCATTGGTTACTTGCTCTAATGATGTGCCACCGAGTGCTTGACGCGCTTTAATACAAGCGTCTATTTCTAATACAGGATATACATCTTGTTCAAAAATACTATGTACTGACTTAAATTGTTCTAAACTTAAATCTTCTAAGTTATTACCTTGTGCAATAGCCATTTGTACCAGCACACCTACAATGTGGTGACCTTCTCTAAATGGGATCCCTTTGGCAACTAAATAATCAGCAAGTTCGGTCGCATTTGAGTGTCCACCCTTTGCTGCAGCGAGGGTACGTTCGCCATTTACTTTTACACCTTTAATACACGCTTGTGCCATATGAATGCAGGCAAGCCAAGTAGGCATTGCATCAAACAAGCCTTCTTTGTCTTCTTGCATATCTTTATTATAAGCAAGTGGCAAGGCTTTAAGGGTCATCATCATCGCACTGAATGAGCCAAACACACGACCAGTTTTACCACGAATAAGCTCAAGTGCATCTGGGTTTTTCTTTTGCGGCATTAAAGATGAGCCAGATGTCACGTTATCAGCCAACTCAATAAACCCTGCTTCACCTGAGTTATAAAAGATCAAGTCTTCTGCCATCCGCGATAAGTGAATCATTGAAATAGACGCGCAACTTAATAGCTCTACCACAAAATCACGATCCGATACCGAGTCTAAGCTATTTTTAGTCGCAGCGGTAAAACCTAGCCCCGTGGCAAGTGTTTGCCTATCTATTGGGTACGCCGTCCCCGCAAGTGCACCGCTGCCTAATGGGCAAAAGTTCATCCGCGCTTTGGCATCACTTAAACGACTTTCATCACGCTCAAGCATTTCAACATATGCCATACACCAGTGACTAAATAACAGTGGCTGCGCACGTTGTAAGTGCGTGTAGCCAGGTAAAATAGTACCTAGTTCACGCTCTGCTAAAGCAATAAACTCACCTTTTAATTGCCCTAATGCTTCAAGTAAGTGATCGGCAGTATCACGACACCACAATCTAAAATCTGTCGCTACTTGGTCATTACGGCTACGTCCTGTGTGTAGCTTTTTCGCCAAGTCACCGACTTTTTCTATCAGTGCAGCTTCAACATGTGAATGAATATCTTCAGCGCCCGACGTCGCCACAGCTTGTGGGTTCGCTTTAACTTCATCGAGTAATTCATATAATGCTGCAACAAGCGTTTCATGCTCGCTACTCGTTAGTACATCAACTTGCTTTAGGGCACCCGCCCATGCCACAGAGCCAATAATGTCTTGCTCTGCTAATTGATAATCAAAGGGAAGTGAGTCGTTAAATTGTTTAAACGCTTCATCTGGACCCGTAGAAAAACGTCCGCCCCATAATGCCATGAAATATCTCCAAACCCTGAAACTGCCCCGTTTAACGGGGCGTATTAAATTACTTCTTCGCTAATGCCGAAATTCTGCTTGAAAGCGAGAATAAACGAATAAACCCTTCAGCATGCGATTGGTCATACACATCGTCTTCACCAAAGGTTGCGAAATCTTCGCTATATAAGCTGTTTGGTGATTTTTTCTGCACAGCTGTTACTTGGCCTTTGTAAAGTTTTAATACTACTTCACCCGTTGCCAGTGTTGATAATGCTTCTGCACCCGCTAAGATTGAATCTTTCAAAGGTGTAAACCAGCGACCGTCATACACTAGGTGTGAGAACTCACCGCCCAATACTTCTTTCCATTTACGGCTTGATTTATCAAGTACAAGCTCGTCAATTGCTTGTAATGCTGCCATGATCACCGTACCACCTGGTGTTTCATAACAACCACGTGATTTCATACCGACTAAACGATTTTCCACAATATCAACACGACCAACACCATGAGGCGATGCAATATCATTAAGCTTCACTAAACAGTCATACGGTTTTAATTGCTCACCATTTACGGCAACCACTTCACCTTCAACAACATTTAAGGTAACTAACTCTGGCTCATTAGGCGCTTGCTCAGGAGAGTTCGTCCATGTCCATACTTGATCACTTGGTTGGCACCATGGATCTTCAAGCTCGCCACCTTCGTGAGAAATATGCCATGCGTTAGCATCGCGACTATAAATTTTGGTTGCAGACGCTGAACAAGGAATATCACGCTCGGCTAAGTAATCTAATAGCGATTCACGGCTTGATAAGTCCCACTCACGCCATGGAGCAATCACTGTTAAGTCCGGCGCTAAAGCTGCAAAGCACGATTCAAAACGAACCTGGTCATTACCTTTACCTGTACAACCATGAGAAAGCGCATCTGCACCTACTTTACGCGCAATTTCAACTTGTGCTTTAGCAATGATTGGGCGTGCCATCGAAGTACCTAATAAATAAGTACCTTCGTAGATTGAGCCAGTTTTTAACGTTGGGTAAATGTAATCACTTACCATCTCATCTTTTAAATCAACTACATAACATTCTGATGCGCCTGATGCGATAGCTTTTTCTTCTACGCCTTCAAGTTCTTCAGCGCCTTGACCTACATCAGCCACAAACGCGATAACTTCACAACCGTAGTTTTCTTTTAACCATGGCACGATAGCCGATGTATCTAAACCACCAGAATAGGCTAATACGACTTTTTTAATTGAACTCATTGGTATACCTTAAACAAAATTTGGATTTAATAATGTAACAAGCAGTGCGTTTTGCGCGTGCATACGGTTTTCTGCTTGCTGTATAATTTTTGACGCCGGACCATCCATTACCTCAGAGGTAATTTCAAATTCACGGTGTGCTGGCTGGCAATGTAGTACAGTATCAGCCCCTGTTTGCTCAAGTAATGCTGCATTTAATTGATACGGCATGTACTTTTCTTTAACTTGTTCAAGCGGTGTGTCATCACCCATTGATACCCAGGTATCGGCATAAACAACATTAGCACCTACCGCAGCTTCAACACGGTCGCTCACCATTACGGATGCACCATTCATTGCGGCTATTTGCTCTGCTTGCTTTAAAATTTGCGAATCCGGTGAACTTCCCTTCGGACAAACCGCAACAAAATCAGTACCCAATGTTGCCGCCAATAACATCAGTGAATGCGTTACATTGTTGCCTTCACCTAAATAAGCAAGTTTGAGCTGGCTTACATCACCATACACTTCTTGCAGCGTTAAAAAGTCAGCCAAGGCTTGGCATGGGTGATATAAATCACACAAGCTATTTACCACTGGCACACTGGAAAACTCAGCCAGTGTGGTCAGTGTTTTATGCTGATTAACACGTGCGACAATTCCGTCTGCCCAGCTAGCTATATTTAATGCAAAATCTTTTACTGACTCACGGGCGCCCATAGCGCCATTTTGCGAATCCAAATAAACCGCATGGCCGCCTAATTTGTTAATACCAATATCAAACGATAAGCGAGTGCGCAAACTTGGCTTTTCAAATAACGTGACAACTGATTTACCCGCGAGCGCTTGGCTAAAATCAGCGGGATTTGCTTTTATTTTTTGCGCAAGATTAAGTAATTTAAGTGCGCCTTTTTGGTCTAATTCAAGACCAGATAAAAAATGATTAAACATGTAAAAACCTATGGTGTAATTTTTGTTCCGACGTGCTCACCGTTAAGTAAAGCAATTAAGTTATCTGGCTTTTGCCAGCTCGAAATATACACACCTCGTCGTAAATGTTGGGCAGCGTGAAGACTGGTCTTAACTTTGACCTCCATCCCGCCCACAATTACTCCTTCTTCAATTAAAGTATTGATCTGATTTGTGTCAAGTTGATGTAACGGCTGTTTATTTGCATCAAGTACCGCTTCTACATCGGTCATAAAAATAATTTCAGCATCGAGCTCTTTAGCTATCGCTGCGGCTGCTTCATCTGCATTTACGTTATACCAAAGACCGTCCTCACCAAATCCTATTGAACTGACGAGCGGTAAACGACCCTGTTTTAAAAGCGCAGGCAATACACTTTGAACACCGCTTTGACATTGACCAACCTGACCTAATGCTTTTAGTTTTTGCGTAGCAATAATACCGGCTTCATACAAGCTAAGACCTACAGGTTTATGACCTGCAACAATAGCTTGGCTCATTAGCTGCTTATTTGCACAACCTGCTAGCGCGCCGACAATGTAAGGCATTTGCTCTTTAGGGCTAATGCGTAATCCTTGGTGCTTAGCACTGGCAAAACCAGCCTCTTTTAACCAGCTATCCACTAAAGCCCCACCACCATGCACAATCACATATTGCGCTTGGGTTTGTGAGGCAAGCGCAGCAAACAATGCTTTTGCGGCATCTTCAGTATTAAGTACTGCCCCACCTAACTTAATTACCCATGTTTGCATTACTTAACTACCCTTTTAAACCTGTGCTATGAGGTAATCCCATAACTAAATTAATACATTGTAGCGCTTGACCAGCAGCGCCTTTTAATAAGTTATCAATAGCAGCCATAACAATCAGTTGCTCACCTTGCTGTTGCCACGCAATGTCGACATAAGGCTGTTTTGCAACCCCTTTGATGGACGGGATCTTACTACCAAGCAAACGAATTAGCGGCTCGTCGGCTAAGACCTGATAAGCATCTGTTACTTGCTCTGGCGTTACGTCTGTCTTTAATTGGACGTAGATAGTTTCTAAAATACCGCGAGGAAAATTACCTAAATGCGGTGTAAATAAAACCTCATGGCCCAAGTGTAATTCTATCTCAGGGCTGTGCCTGTGATTAAATAAACCATAAGGTGCAAGTGACACTTCACAAAAGTGGGTACCAACACTTGCTTTACGCCCAGCGCCGGTAACACCCGATACCGCATTTATAATCACAGGCTGATCAGCTAATAAACCCGCTTGTTGTAATGGCTTTAATGCATTCAATGCCGCCGTTGGGTAGCAACCCGCAACCGCAACAAGTTGCGCCGCTTTAATTGTTTCGCCATTCCACTCAGCTAAGCCATAAGCCGCTTGGGCTAATAAGTCTGTGTGCTGGTGTTCAAAGCCATAATAAGTTTGGTAGTCGTCATTGCTACTTAAACGGTAACCACCGGATAAATCAAACACCTTTTTACCCATAGCTAAAAAACGAGGCGCTAACTCAACACTCACTTTGTGATCTGTACATAAACAGACAAAGTCAGCGCTCGTCTCTATCTCGTCGAAAGCAATTTCGCTTAGCGGTAATAAAGGTGTGTCCAGTAAACCTAAATGCTCTGGATATAAATCACTCAACAACTTGCCTTTATCTAAGCTTTGCTCAGATACATAACAACCTGTTAAGGTTAATTGAGGATGCTTAACTATTAAGCTGGCTAACTCAGCACCGCTATAACCACTTGCGCCAATAATGACTACTTTCATTCGTTACTCTTTTAATCGTTAATACTGTTATTCATATAGGTGTTCAGTGCAGAACAATGCACTATTAATTAGGAATGAAATTTCGTTATCGTCGTATAATGAACATAGCTCTACTTAAATATATTTATGCTTAAAAAGTGAATTGATATTCATCATAAATACTTTTATATTGTTATGCAATTAGATTGAATAATTATTTTGGATTTTTTTATGCCTTTACCGTCGTTTTTATCTATGTATCAGCAATTGATTGCTGCGCCTTCAATTAGTGCTATGGACGAGTCTTTGTCTATGAGTAATAAAGGCGTTATCGACTTACTCGCAAACTGGTGCAAAGAGTTAGGCTTTGACTGTGAAATAACTGAACTTTCTGGGCCTAAGGGTCGCTTTAACTTATTAGCAAAGCGTGGCGAAGGCGATGGTGGTTTAATGCTCGCAGGCCACACCGACACAGTTCCTTTTGACGACAGCCGCTGGAATTATGACCCATTTAAGTTAAGCGAACATGACAACAAACTTTATGGTTTAGGTAGCATTGATATGAAAGGTTTTTTCGCTTTCGTATTGCAAGCGATTAGCGAGCTAGATGAAAATCAGCAGAGCCAACCTATATTAATTTTAGCGACCGCAGATGAAGAAACCACAATGGCAGGGGCGCAACAAATATGCAAACACCCCAATTTAAAACCAGCACGCTGTATTATTGGTGAACCAACAGATATGACTCCCGTATTTACTCACAAGGGGCACATGAGCACAGCAATCAGAGTAATAGGCCGCTCAGGTCATAGCTCAGATCCTGAGCGTGGTTTAAATGCCATTGAAGTCATGCATCAAGTCACTTCAAGGCTGTTAGTATTAAAGCAAGAATTAAAGAATAAATATTCAGTAGAGCATTTTGTTATCCCTTACCCTACTCTTAACCTTGGCCATATCCATGGTGGTGACAATGCTAATCGCATTTGTGGTTGCTGTGAAATGCATATTGATATGCGACCATTACCGGGTTTAAGTGTACAAGAATTACAAGCTATGCTGCTAACAATCGCGGCAGATATAAATAACCAATACCCTGATGCAGTCAGTGTAGTTGATATGCATGAACCTATTCCAGCGTTTACAGGTAGTACTGATTCGGCGCTCGTCAAACTAGCCGAAAAAATCTCAGGCGAACAAGCTGTAGCTGTAAATTACTGTACCGAAGCGCCGTTTATTCAACAACTTGGTTGTGAAACGATCGTGATGGGACCTGGTTCAATTAACCAAGCCCACCAGCCAGATGAGTTTTTAGCAATGGAAAAAATTAAGTCATCACAACATATTATCAGTGAGATGATTAAAGCGAGTTGTTTTAGCTGAACAGTAAAAAGCTGTGGTGTTTCTTTTTAGTAAAGTAACACCACTAAGCTACTAATCCATATATTTAGCTAAGAACTTTTTAAATACGGGGTCTGTTTTAGCGAGCTCTTTTTGCTCGGCTAAAATCTCTTTTAAAATGGCTTCTGAGGTCAATGGGTTTGCCAGCACTACACGAAATACCACAGTTGGTTGGTGGTCGTACTTTGCAGGAGTAAGGCGAGTACGTGATACAAAAGAGCGTCCGGCTTCACGTTGACGTTTTTGCATACTCGCAGTAAATCGATTTAACGAGGCATAAATTTCTAAGCGAGTCTGTTCATCAGCTTGTGCGATCTTTTGCTGAATTTGCTTAGGTACGTAACGGTATGTCAGCAAACACAGTTCAGGCGCTGATATTAACTCAAAATCTTCATCAGCATTTACTAGATCAGCAAAGTAACGTGCTTTTTCAATCCCTTTATCTATCAATATCTCGTAGCCTTTACGGCCAATAACACGTAAGCAGGCATGTACTAACATCGCCATACCTGGCCGGCTACCTTCGAGTGTGTGACTGCCTAAGTCTTTTGAGCCTTTACGTAAGATGTATTCTGCATGATGCTCAATTGCATCGGTTGCCGCTGGATCTTTAAATAAAACCAGTCCGGCGCCCATTGGCACATACATTTGTTTATGGGCATCGATGGTGATTGAATCTGCCCGTTCAATCCCTTTTAGTAAAGGACGGTACGTATCAGATAATAAAGTGGCTCCGCCCCACGCAGCATCAACATGAAAGTGGCAACCAAGTTCTTGACTTAAATCAGCCATATCATCGAGCGGATCAATGCTGCCAGTTTCAGTTGTGCCTGCTACGCCGACAATCGCCATCACTTTAATACCTTGTGCTTCAAGCTCATTTGCTTTGTCGCGCATTGCCCCGATATCAACTTTATTATTACTGGCTGTTTTAATAGCGATAAAGTTGTCACGACCTATCCCCAGTAAATCAGCTGATTTCCCTAACGAATAATGGCCACGTTCAGAAACCAGTACAGCAAGTCCTTTATAGCCATAATGTAGCATGGCACTTATTAAGCCTTGTGCACCAATACCTTTAAACTCACCGTCGGCCTTCAACAGTCGATTTCGAGCAATCCATAAAGCAGTAATATTCGCAACCGTACCACCAGAGCAAAACGCGCCCAATGACGTTTTAGCACTGTGCATCCACTTACTATAAAAAGCATCATTTTGGCCATACGCAAGATGATGCATCATGCCAAGTACTTGGCGCTCTAATGGGGTGAATGCTTTTGACGTTTCTATTTTTACTAGGTTTTGGTTAAGGCCAACCATGAGCTTTGATAGCGGTAATACAAAGTGTGGTAAAGCAGACGTCATATGCCCGATAAAGCTAGGCGCAGCAGTATGCACCGAATGAGCAACAAGTTGATCCATAATGTCCTGCGCATAAGCAGAAACAAACGTGGGATCTTCAGGGATCACTGCCGATTGAAAATCTTTTTCAATTTCATGCAATGGCTTTTCTATTGCCGCTATATTTTCATTCAAAAAGCCAGCCAAGTTACTCGAAATCTCAAGCTCGATTTTACTCAATGTTGAGTCAGGGGCTTCTGGTACAGTAAATATACGCATCAGCGTTTCTTTAGAGGCGACGGCACTACGCTTTTGATCCATCTTGATACCCAGTAAATGCAGTTTTTCACAATCTTAATACCCAAATAGACTAACATTCGATAAGTAAGGCAAACTGCAGTGTTGCTACGAAATGCGCTAACTTTACTGCAATATAGTATAAATGTCTCGTATTAAGCCATAAAAGCCAACAATTGCATGACAGATTAATGATAAATTGATTAATTATTTACCTCGCTAAAGACTAATTATATATAGTCGCCGTCAAATTTTTTTGTATAATGTCCACGTCAATATATAAGGGACTAACATGATAAGTGCAAGTTTGAGGACAAACTGGATAATTGCGGGCTTTTTGGTTTTTCTAATTAGTTTGCTTAGCTATGTTTATTATACTTATCATACTACGCGTGCAGATATCATGCGCCAAGTTGATGCCCGTTTACTCAATGCTGCAGTCAGCGTAAAGCACATATTAGGAAATGAGTACCACGACCAAATAAACGCAGGGGTTTTAATCCCTCATTCAATGTATCAACTAAAAAGTCGCCAGTTGTCTGAGTTTGCCAACGCACTGGATGTTGCCTATGTGTATTCAATGGTATTAAAAGATTCCAATGTACACTTCAGCGCGTCTAGCTATACACAAGAAGACCAAAACAGCGGCAAAGTAACACAGTTCCTTGATTTATACCCAGAAGCCACCAAAGCTAATATAAGCGCTTTTTATTCCACCGAACCGGTGTTTGAAACATCCAAAGATCAATGGGGTCATTTCAAAAGTATATTCGTGCCGTACGTTGATAAAAACGGTCATACCTATTTAACCGGTGCTGATATCACAATCTACGATTTAAACGAGCAACTGAGCGAGAGTGTTTCTAAAGCGGCAGCCCTTGCTAGCTTCTTCTTTTTTATTGCGTTGCTGGTAGCAGGCATTTATATCTATTTACTTAAACGTGCTTTATCTACTGATAGCAGCAGCGGTTACGCAAATCACATAGCACTTGATTACTATATAAAACAATCATCGACCTCTCACATGCAAGTTGCAGTTATTTGGGTAAATGAAATAGAAGACATTAATAGTTTTTATGGTACAGAAGTGGGTGACAAAGTAATGAAATGCCTCCTAGAACACTTTGCATTACGTCGCCCAGCTAGCAGTAAAATCTTTCGCTTAGCAACGAATAAAATAGTCTTGATTGCCCCTTTTGATGAAGAACACACGGGGTTTAGCGATCTTATTCAAAATTATAATTGTAGCACTCCATTACTAACCGACCCCTTTATTTACATTACATTATGTGCAGGTATAGCCAGTGGTAATAAAGCCATGCTTCTTGAGAATGCGCACATTGCTGCGCTACAAGCTAAGCAAGGCCGATTCAATGTTGTGAACTACTCAATCGCATTACATGATGTTAAAAATCAATACCAATATAATGTAGAAATGGCAAAGGATGTGCGAGAAGCGTTTGAAAATAATCGCATAGTGCCTTATTTTCAACCTGTTTATGACTATGAAAACAACTCAATTATACAATACGAATGCCTAGCACGTATGATCACTTGTCATGGCGAGATATTACTGCCCGATGCATTTTTAAATGTAGTAAACCGCTCTCGTATGGATGGTATGTTAACCAGAACCATGCTTAATCAATGCTTTGAGCGATTTAGAAAAACAAGTATCTGCTGGAGTATAAATATCACAGCACAAGACATGCTAGATCCAAGCTTAACAGAGTTCTTAGCAGACGAGCTTAAACGCTACCCACAGCCAAGCAATATTACTCTCGAATTATTAGAAACCGAAGCAATCGCGAACTTCTCCGAAGTGAAAACATTTATAAGTATGGTTAAACAGCGTGGTGTAAAAGTGATCATTGATGATTTTGGTACTGGTTACTCTAATATCTCCAATGTTTTAAAGCTCGACGTAGACGGTATAAAGTTAGATGGTTCTTTAATACGACAAATTATTAACGACCAAGATATTTACCTTTATATTGAACATATTGCTAGTTTCGCAAAACAACTAAATTTACATGTTATTGCAGAGTGCGTTGAAAGTAAGCCGATAGTCAACGCACTAATAAAAGCAAAGGTAAACTTAATGCAAGGACACTACTTTGCCTGTGCGGCTCCGCAGATATCTCCCCACACGCAGATCGTTAATCCAAATCGATTACTAGCCGGTGACTCTGTTGACCACTCGCCCAATATTTACGCTCAAACGGAGTGATTGCTTCTTCGCTTTCATACAGTTCAACCTGTGTCTCTTGGCCTGCCAAATAAAGAGCATGAGCGAATTCTTTGACATATATATCCCAATTACTGCGCACTTCTAACCGGCCACCTAATTTAACAATAAATGGAAATATTGCAGCGCCATGCCAACGACGCTGAATATGCTTCGCTTTAGGCCAAGGGTTTGGATAAAGTAAATAGTGATGTGTTGGCTGCCAATTAGCTGCCACAGCTAAACGCCAAAAATCGTTTAAGTCAGCCTGCACTAAAATATAGTGGCCTGAGTCAGTCTGCTTGTATTCAACTTCATGTTTATCCAAACGATGTGATGATTTGTCTATACCGATAACTAACGCATCAGGGTGACGCTTAGCTAAGTTAGCTGTACTCTCACCCACCCCACAACAAGAATCTAAAATAAGCGGGCCTGTAAAAGCCTGTACCTTTTCATTTACTTGATCAAATGCTGTTTGTGTATGTGCTGCAATAGGTTTTTTAAACTGCGCTGTTAAATGCTTATTGACTATTTCATCCAGCTTATCATGTAAGCCATCTTGGTTTGATACAATACTACGTGAATTTGCATCACTCATCAGTGTCTAAGCCCCACACCTTTTTTAATTAACGTCAATGCTAATGTAAATAAGGCTGTAATAAATAAAAATAACACACCAAATGCAACTGATAAATCAACATCTGACACACCTAAAAAACCATACCTAAAGGCATTAACCATGTAAATTATTGGATTAACCTGCGATACACCTTGCCAAAAATCAGGCAACAAAGTAATTGAATAAAACACCCCTCCCAAGTAGGTCAGTGGCGTTAAAATAAACGTAGGAATAATGCTTATATCATCAAAGCTATTTGCATAAATTGCATTTATTAATCCACCTAATGCAAACACTGCCGAGGTTAAAGTCACAGTCGCGATAATAACAAAAATGTTATGAATTTGAATATCAACAAACAACAAGGATACACAAGTAACAATTAAGCCTACCAACATGCCTCGCGTCATCCCGCCACCCATATAACCAAGTACAATAATATAATTAGGTACAGGTGCAACGAGTAGCTCTTCAATACTTTTTTGAAATTTTGTAGAGTAAAAGCTGGATGCCACATTAGAATATGAATTAGTGATCACCGACATCATAATAAGGCCAGGTACAATGAACTCCATATAACTAAACCCACCCATATCACCAATACGAGAGCCGATTAAGTTACCAAAAATAACAAAATACAAACTCATTGTAATAGCAGGTGGTACGAGTGTTTGAACCCAAATACGCAAAAAGCGGATACATTCTTTTATCCATAAACTCTTTAAGGCTACGCCGTATTTAAACATCTACTTCTCCCGCCCTTGCTCTAGTAAACCAACAAACAATTCTTCTAACCTATTTGCCTTATTTCGCATACTTAATACTGTATTACCTTGCTCAGTAAGTGCTGAAAATACGGCATTTAAGCCTTGTGCTTTCGCAACTTCAACTTCAATTGTATGATCATCAACCATAGAGAACTGATAGCCATCTAGGGTCACCGCCTGCACAGGCTGCTTTAAGTCCAGAATAAAGGTTTCTTTATCCAGTTTGGCTAACAAAGCTTTAATTGTAGTATTTTCAACGATGATTCCCGAGTCAATAATTGCGATGTTTTTACACAATAATTCAGCTTCTTCAAGGTAATGAGTAGTCAGTATAATCGTCACCCCTTGCTCGTTAATTTGCCTTAAAAAATCCCACATGGAGCGGCGAAGTTCAATATCAACACCAGCCGTTGGTTCATCTAAAATAAGTAACTTAGGTTCGTGCATTAGTGCGCGAGCAATCATTAAGCGACGTTTCATTCCACCCGATAATGTGCGCGCTTGTTTATCTTTTTTATCAAGTAAGCCCAGCTGCGTCAGGTATTTATCGGCTCGCTCATGGGCTAATTTACGAGGAACACCGTAATAACCTGCTTGATTTACCAATATTTGAGTCAGAGTTTCAAATTGGCTAAAATTAAACTCTTGTGGCACTAAACCTAGCTCTGATTTAGCCGCTTCTAAATGGGTATCAATATTATGACCAAATACTTCAACTTCACCTGCGGTTTTATTTACTAATGAAGAAATAACCCCTATTGTTGTTGATTTACCAGCGCCATTGGGACCAAGCAGTGCAAAAAAATCGCCTTTTTGTACTTCTAAATCAATGTTTTTTACTGCTTCTACACCATTTTTATAAACCTTATTCAGGCCTTTAATGTTTAACGCTATTGTCTGTTTGCTCACTTTTTACCTTCCCCATAACCCCAGCGTTTAGTGAGGGTATGCTCAATGTTTAAATGATCTAAAATCCGTGCCACCATAAAATCAACTAAGTCACTTATTGACTCCGGTTGATGATAAAAACCCGGCGCTGCTGGCATAATTGTAACCCCTAACCGAGCAAGTTTAAGCAGATTCTCTAAATGAATTTCACTAAATGGGGTTTCTCGTGGCACTAAAATAAGCTGTCCACGCTCTTTAATAACCACATCAGCAGCACGCTCTAGTAAATTATCAGATGCACCTACTGCAATCGCTGAAACCGAGCCTGCGCTACATGGGCAAACAATCATTTTTTTCGGTGCCGCAGAGCCTGACGCAACCGGGCTAAACCAGTTATCTTTACCAAATACTTGTAGTTGCTCAGGTTGCGCATTAAAAAGTGTGCATAATTGCTCGGTGGCTTTGTCTTCATTAGCTGAGAGCTTAATATTTGACTCAGTATCAAGCACCACACGTGCTGCACTTGATATCAATACATACACTCTAAATTGTTGTGCTAAAAGCACTTCAAGCAACCGTAAGCCATAAGGGGCACCTGACGCCCCGCTAAACGCAAGAGTGATGGTTTCTTTATATTGCACTGTGGCTCTCTCTTTAAATTTAATTAAACTTATCAGTTAAATGGCTAATCAATAGCTCGTGTAAACCATTAAACCCACCATTACTCATAATTAAAATATGCTGATGCGGGCGCACTTTATCAACCACTTGAGTCACTATTTCGTCAGTACTGGATAAGCAGTTCATTCCCGCTTGCTGCGCTTGCTCATTCAAAGACCAGCTCAGATTGTCAGGTTCAAATAAATAAACCTCATCGGCATCAACTAATGATGCTAATAATGTATGTTGATGAACGCCCATTTTCATTGTGTTAGAGCGCGGCTCTAAAATAGCGATAATCTTATCATTACCTACTTTAGCACGCAGGCCCGCAAGCGTGGTTTTAATTGCCGTTGGGTGGTGGGCAAAATCATCATAAACCTTAATATCAGCAATATCCGCTTTAAGTTCCATTCGCCTTTTTGGACTAATAAACTGTGCTAAAGCTGCAATACTGTGCTCCATTGCAATGCCCACGTGACGCGCCGCAGCAATAGCCATAATGGCATTTTTAACATTATGCACACCAATTACTTGCCACTTAACAGTCCCTACAGACTCGCCATTAAGCAAAACGCTAAACTCACTGCCATCAGACTTAAGTAAGTTATAATTCCAATCACTACCAAGCGTTTCACTTTCGCTCCAACAGCCTTGATTAATGACCTCAGTTAAAGCCTGTTCATCATTGGGCCAAATTACTTTACCTGTACTTGGTAGTGTACGCATCAAATGATGAAATTGTTTTATTATTGCATTCAAATCGTCGAATATGTCAGCGTGATCAAATTCTAAATTATTCAAAATCAGTGTACGCGGCAGGTAATGTACAAACTTACTGCGTTTATCAAAAAATGCAGTGTCGTATTCATCTGCTTCAATAACAAAAAACGGGGTGTCACCGACTCGGGCTGACATTCCAAAATTTTGTACAATTCCACCTATTAAAAACCCTGGTTTCAAACCGGCATATTCGAGTATCCAAGCAAGCATACTTGCTGTTGTGGTTTTACCATGAGTCCCCGCTACAGCTAACACCCATGAATCTTGTAGTAAGTTATGTTTTAACCACTCTGGACCTGATGTATAAGGTAAGCCTTTATCTAACACATACTCTACACACGGATTACCACGACTCATCGCGTTCCCTATGACAACCATATCTGGCGCAGGCTCTAGTTGAGAAATCCCATAGCCTTGAGTAAGTGTGATACCAAGCTCTTCAAGCTGGGTACTCATTGGGGGATATACGTTTTGATCTGAGCCAGTAACTGTGTGACCTAATGATTTAGCTATCGCGGCAATGCCACCCATAAAAGTGCCGCAAATACCTAAAATATGAATATGCATGTCTATTCCTTTGCTGCACTAGTTATAAGCAGCATTGTTTTTATTACCTGCCATAATGCCAAAATTAGCAGCTAGTTGCCATTGCCATATCGCATTACAGTTTTGCAAAAAATCAGCTAATTAAGCAGCTTATTGCAAAAAGTTCCATGCCACTTGTCTAACTGGTGACAAAACAAACACCACTTTTTATACAAAATTAACATTAGTGCCGATTTAAACCACTAAAATATTTATATTTAATTTAAATAAAGTTAATAACAGGAATAAAAAAACACTAAAAAACAATCTAAACAGGACGTTGTAAATATATGCTTACATAATTTCACCTTAAATATCATATTGATACCAATATATATTCAAAACAAAAACAAAGCACACATTATTGAAACAACATACACATTACCATTTTTTAAGACTCTTATTAGGTACTATGTTAAAACGTAGCGCTAAATTACATCTGGTTACATTGTCTGCCATTTATTTAACTTCTTAAGTTAAAAGTGCCTACCTTGATAACTAGTTAGTTCAATCATGCTTTAACTCCTAGTTGAAGCTTGTCGAAATTAAAGGTGTTATGTTGAAAAAATTAAATCTTATCGCAACAGCCGTAAACGCAGTTTTAGTGACAACTGCATTTAGTGCATTAAATACATTTGCACAGTCAACGACTGAAACGAAACCCGTTGAACGCATTCAAGTTACCGGCTCAAAAATAAAACGCTTTAACCTAACGTCTCCAACCCCTGTTACTGTGATCAGTGGTGTTGAGATGGAAAACCAAGGTATAACTAACGTCAATGATTTACTTGCAGAAATGCCACAGGCAACAGTTGGCCTTTCTCCGGAAACAACAACTAACACTATTTATGCGTCAGGCCTTAACACTACGGACCTTCGTGGTTTAGGTTCAGAGCGAACTTTAGTGCTTGTAAATGGGCGCCGTTTTGTACCTGGTTCTGTGGGTGATACAGCAGTTGATTTAAACAACATTCCTACCACAATGATTGAACGTATCGAGATAGCTACAGGTGGTGCAGCAGCCGTTTACGGCGCAGATGCAGTAGCTGGTGTGGTAAATATAATTACTAAAAAATCAATGGATGGGATTGAACTTGATGTCTCTACCGTACGTCCAGAGCAAAGTGGTGGCGAGCAAAACAACTTCTCAATTACTGGCGGTATGGAAGGCGATAAACTCTCTTTTATTGCCTCATTTAATTACACTGAAAACAAAAGTTATGGCAAGCTGAGCCGTGATTTCTACCGCAACCCTGTAAACTCATACGCAAACCCGGCAAATAAAAGTGGTAGTGATGGCATCCCTTCACGGGTTGTTTTAGGTCAGCCGACAGGCCTTGCTTATTACTCAGAGGGTGGCGACTTCTTCGCTAAAGACTCACTTAAAGATAATGGTTACGACAATCATCACTACACCTTTGATGCAAATGGCAACCTAAAACCGTTTGACTATGGCTTGGGGCGCATTCCTAATCCAGGTGTTGGAAGCGATGCGTCAAACTACTTTCAAGATAATCAAAATCAAGGCGATGGTGTTTTTGGCCACGGCTATAAAGATTACTTTCAAACGCCATTAGAAAGAATAATTGCTTCTGCGTACGGCACATATGAACTCAATGACGACCACGCTTTAACCTTTGATTTCACCTATTCAAATACAGAAGCCACAACAGAGAGCTCACCTTCTTTCTTTCGCCATACGATACGTCGCGACAATGCGTTTATTAAAAACGATATGGCTAAAGTAATGGACGACAATGAGCTTACAGAGGTAACACTTCGCCAAGCTAATGAAAACTTATGGGGCGACCGTGCATATAACCAAGAGCGTGAGGTATTTCGCACCTCAATCGGCGCTGAAGGTATTTTAAACGATGACTGGGGCTACTCTGCTTACGCACAATTTGGCCGCATCGAGCAAAACACTCTTTGGACTGGCGAAGTATTAACACAAAACTTAGCTAACTCTATTGATGCCGTTGAATACCAAGGTAATGTAGTGTGTGCCAAGCGTAATGAAAACGGCGATGTTATAGGTGCTATTGAAGGTTGTACACCATTTAACACAATGGGCGCGACGTCAGCAACACAAGCACAGTTAGACTATATAGCGACTGATGCAACACGTTTTGCTAAGCACGACCAAGCCGTGTTTGCTGTTACTGTAGATGGCGCCTTATTTGAACTACCAGCAGGATATGTTGCTGCGGCCTTCACTGCTGAACACCGCAGAGAATCAGCGATCACTAGGCCATCTGAAAACATGGAAAAAGGCCTTATCTTTGGTAACTCAAGTTCACCGATGGACGGCGAAATAGATGTAAACGAACTTTCAGCTGAAATTTCAATTCCATTATTAGAAGAAACCTTCCTAACAACAGATTTAACCCTTGAAACAGCGTTCCGTTATATGGATTATTCGGTTACAGGTGAAGATAATGCTTGGAAGATAGCTTTAAATTGGGGCGTCACTGATGAGTTACGCGTACGTTTAAATCGTTCAAAATCAGTACGCGCTCCTAACTTAGGTGATTTATTTACTCCTAACTCAAAAACGTTCAGCTCAGGACGTGCTGATGTATGTAGAGCTGATTCTATCGCTGAGTCAGGCAGCAAATATAAAGATAACGTAATCAAAAACTGTCAAGCTGCAGGACTGCCTCAAGGTTGGATGCCTTCTGAAGAGTGGTTAGCAGGAGGTAGTTTACCGGGTTATATTCAAGGTAACCAAGACCTTAAAAATGAAACGTCAAACGATTACACAATCGGTGTTATTTACACTCCAGAGTTTATTGAAGGATTAGATTTAACTCTTGATTATTGGTCATTTGAAATTGATGATGCTATTGAATATTATGGCCGAGATAATGTTAAGCTTTGTTATGAATCAACATCACTAGACAATCTATTCTGTAACAACGTGGAGCGAGACCCTCAAACAGGAGAGATAACAAACTTCTACAATCGACCTATCAATGCCGCAACTGTAGCAATTAAAGGTATCGATGTTGAATCTGCATACCGTACAGAGTTGTTCTCTGGTGATTTGGCATTAAAACTAACAGCAACCTATTTAATAGAGGACAATAATAACTCTACAGGTCGTGCTGAAGACTTTAGAAGTGATGTAGGCGAAACAGCTTCACCTCGCTTGAAGGGCCGCTTTAATGCTGTTTATTCACAGGATGACTCTGCTTATGTATTAACAATGAATTATCGCCATGCAACTGTTAATGACAACGACTGGACCATTGAAGACAATAACTACAATGATATCCCGTCTTACACAACATTTGATTTCATGTACAAAACTTATCTAATGGATGAGCTACAGTTACGTGTTGGTGTTAACAACATATTCGACCGTGAGCCGCCACGTAACCCGTTCACTTACGACGATGGTGAGTTCTTTGATGTTAAAGGCCGTCGCTTATCGTTAGGCGCTAAATATACTTTCTAATAAAGCTTGTATTTAATTGCTTATAAAACGGCTCAGTTCATTGAACTGAGCCGTTTATTTTTAACCAGCGACTAGAACAGCCAATTTACCTGCATATTTAACGATAATTGCATCGCTTTGTTTGGGTTCAACTTATCCATCGCCATCTCAAGTTTAAAAAAATCAATTTCATAACCTAACTGAGGCGTTAAATTAATTGGATCAAGCATTAACGCAAACTTGCCTTTTTTGTAAGCAAACTGAGCACCTATCTGCATAAAGTTAATATCACCTTGGCGTGATAAGTTTAACGCATAGTCAATTTTTTCATGATGGTAGGTAAACGCTAAAGCTATTTGTTCTGGTATTTTAAATTTATGCTTGCTTTGCCCCTCAAACCCTTTGAGCAAAGGTCTAAAGCTATTAAATCCTTGATTATCAATAAAGCTACCCTTGGTGTTTATATCTGCTGATGTATAACCTACATTATCAACACTAAAGCGATTGTAAATATCTATCAGATCAGCACGTACAGTTAGGTTATCTAATACATTCATTTCAGCAAATAAGTCGACTGAATAACCCTTGCCTTTACTATCCCAATTACCTTCATTAGGGCGTTTTAAAAAGTTGTTATGCGTGTAGTACTCTTCATAATTAAGGTCGCCTAATAAACTATTATCAGCCCTTCCTTGCACATTACCCGAAACAACAGAGTGACGAAAATAATTAACTCGCCAATAGCTGCCTTTAATGCCAATCAATAAAGCATCACTAAACTCATAGCTATAGCCCGCAGCAAACCCTTTGCTCCTATTAGCAAAGTAATCAAGCTTCACCTTGTAGTTCTCTTTATCTAGTAATGGAATATTATTCTGTTCTTGATAATAGCCTAAAGCAGTATCAGCATGACTTTTAACAAAATAATCTAGGCGCTGTTCGATATGAAATGTAAAGCCTTCTAGACTTGAGTGTTGATAGCTTATGCCTAGCTTTGTTTGCGAGAAGCCCTTATCAGCATCTGGCTGAGGTGGACTCTGCCAGTCATCATCGACTACCGCCAACACCGGTGAGATATTACTAAAACTATTAGAATCAGCATATACAGACACTTTTTGCTGAGCATTACAATGTAATGCCATTAAACCTAAGCAGCTTAGGAGTGTATTTTTTATCATTTATTATTTCTTTTATAAAAAAGGCCTGCAAGAGCAGGCCTTGAACTTCATGCAAAATTATAATGTTTCAACAGTTCCATTTTCATAAACAATGAGCACCAACGAATCACGCTTAACAATTTCAGCTGCTTTTTCATCACCGACCATAATTGTGCCGAGCACTTGCTGCTCTGCTTGTTCATCATCTGAATCAGCTAAAATTAGCTTAACGTTTTCAGCATTCGTCGCTGATAAAGTTTCAAGTTTAGTGTCATAGCTTACAATAAAGCTGCGTAGCTTATCACTCTCTGGCAGTTGATATTTAACATCTAGCGCAAGCTTACCTTGTTCTAGCTCAGTCCGTTCTCCCGTTAAATTTAGCTCAAGGTTATATTCCCCAACCTTAACTTGTACATTGAGTGCGGCATTAACATCTAAAAAGGTTTCTTCATTTTCAACATTAGTGCCAAGTTCTGGTTGGGTTAAATACATATCTATCGTATAAGTACCATCAGCAGACCATTGCATGTGTTCAGGTTGCGTAAAATCAGCTCTTATTTCACCTAAACCACTCACAAAACTACGATAATAAACAGGTTCAAATGTTGGCTCTTCGCCAGAGATTGATGGAGGATTAATACTATATAAACGGCTCTTAAATGTATCTACGGCGGTAAAATTAGCAAGGTTTTCCCCATTTATACCAAAACGAGAAAACTGCCAACTATAAGCAGCAAATTCTGTAAAGTTAGCAAAATGACCGCAATCACCACTTTGCTCGTTAATATCAATTAAGTTCCCATCATAATCGTAATACAGACCATCTGCTGTTTTGCTATGAAAATCAAAGTTAATACAATCGAGAGAGTCCGCTATTTGATCGTCATCATTATCAATTGCTGTCAATTTTTCATAACGACCCCAACTACCATCAAGGTACCGATCAAAAAACTCAACGGTTGTAGTTTGCGCTAGACCTTCACCTTGAGTTATTACGCTAAGCGTTTCACTTTGGACAAAGTCACCACTCTTAGAGACTGTAACATTATCTACTGAGAAATTAGTTTCGGAAGACTTTGCAACATTAATCGTCTGCACTTCCCCATCTTGAACGGATGCTTGTAAAGTTGCGGCTTCATCACTAACTGTAATAGTCAGCATATCTTCTAAAATTGGTGAAACTAAGTAGCCATCCAGATCTATATTGAGGCCAGCTGCAAGTGATGTATCATTATCGTCAAAGATTAAACGATAAGAGCCTTTATCACCAACAGCAACACTAAAGTCATTCGCGAATGCGTCGTCAAAATAATCAGTAATTGTGGAGATTTGCTCAACTGGCGTTTGAATCCCAATATTCAACCCATTTAACGCATCATAATAATCATGGTACTCACCATAATTATTAAACATGATATCAAGTACAGCTATACTGCTTCCGTCCTCAGTAATAAGCACACCATCATTATATTCTTTAAAATACTGATAATGCCTTTTAACTACAAATGGTTGATAATATTCATCAAACTCTACTTGTTCAATGAATTCAACATAGCCATAATAATCATCATTTACCTCGTTATAGTAGTTGTATAAATAAAATTGCACACCTTGATAAGTAAACGCTTCTCTTGTAAAACTCCCTTGAAAGTACCCTTCAATATCAGTAGTTCGATTCGCAGACACTTTCCAGTTTCCAGCATCTGGCGCAGTCTTTACAAATGTATAAGCAGTCACTGTTTCATCGTCATTCACTGATAGATTTAACGCTGTATTGGCTTCATTTATAGTGATTTCAGCAATACCTTCATACATTTCACCAAACCCTTTAAGCTCCGGCGGTACATATGATTCAAGATCTTTAATATTAACGGTTGCAGTGGCTTTTACAAACTCACCATCTAGTGACGAAAACTCACCACTTAAGCTCGCCATTTTAGGTAGCACAAGCGTATCTTGCTCAAGCGTGTAATCCCAAGCTGTTTGTTCCCAACCATTTAATGACTCCGTACTATAAACTCTTAGTGGCAATAATTCAGCAGTTAGGTTACCTGTAAAACTTACCGGGTTTGCCACCGTGTCAGTCGCCTTTTGCGCAAGTGTCACACTCAGCTTTAGCTCCCCTTTGGTTGGCTCTGCATTAACATCACCACTTTCAATTTGGCTTCGCGTAACAGCACTATCCAAGCTCAGTGTTGCGTGACTACCTTCTCCAATTGTTAATGCTACAGCGTCATTCTCAGCCATACCTGATAACAACAATTGATACTGCGTATTTTCTGCTAAGGCGTTAATAGCAACATCAAGGGTTAACTTTTCGGCTCCAGCTTGCGCATCAACACTAAATACAAGGTTTTCTTCATCGATAGTTACACTACCTGTACCTGCTGTGCTTAAATAATCTGCTAAATCAAATACTGTGCCTGTTACTTCTTCGTTTTCAAGTTGTTGGTGAATATCTGTAACAGCTTCGATAACATCACTTAATAGAGCAAAGCTATCACCTTGCTCTGCAACCATGTCACCAGCAGCTTCAACGAGATTTACAAACTGCTCCCCTTGCGACTCAAAGTGTTCTCCCGATGAATTTGTTACATCAAATAAATTAGCAAATAAGCGAATATCATTCACCATCGCACTGGCTTTTGCTATCGCGTCGCCTTGGGTTTCATCACTTACACTACCTTTAATTCGCCCTTCATCATCAGCCTGAGTAAGCTTAACTTGAATTTCATTAGCTATATTCGTTGCAATTTGCTCTAAATCATCTAAGTGTTCAACTAGCGAAGGGTCCTCTGCAATGACTTCTATAAGCTGCGTTAATGCCTGCTCAGAGCCGTTGAGAACATCTTCAATTGAAAGTTCAAACTCATCGTCATCATCTGCATCAGCAGAAACTAACATTCCGCCATTTGCTGCAACCATATCATCTATCGCGAACTTTAATTTAGCACTCAGAGAAAGATCAGGCTCTTCAATGTATAAAGCATGAGCAATACCAGCGTTGATTAAGGCATAACGCATTGCGTTTGTATTTTCTTGATCAAATAAAGAAGAAGGCGTTTCAATTGCACCTGGCGTAAGTGAGTTCAAGGCTCCAACCAATCCAAAAGTATTTGCTATCTCTGATTGTGCATCTGAAATTGTTTGTTCTGATACATCACCACGGCTTTCAGCTAACGCAGTTGCCATATGAGTTAATGGTGTTATATTTGCTGTATCTTGGGTATCAGCTGAGTCACTGCTAACAGATAAGATACTGGTTAACGAAAACTCAGGATCTTGTAGTGTAAGATTAACGTTTTCACCGAATTTAATAGCAACGTCATCAGCACCAACCCCACAACCTGTTGGTGCATCACACACCATAATTGTCGGCGAGTCTGCATCGCTACTTACAGACAGTTCAACCTTAACAACGCCCTGAATATCATTAAGCGTAACTAGGTATTGTCCGTTTTCATCAGTAACTAAGCTTGAATCCCCTAATTCTTCATCAGTTAACTCAACAGCACTGCCTTCTACGTACTTATAGAAAGTAAGCTGTGCATTTTTTAATGTGCCTTTAGATGCCACCCCATTAATTTGTGCCTCACTGACCGTCGGTGTTTCTGGATCTGTGACTACAGGGGGATTGGTAACTTCACTATTATCATCTGAAGAACCACCGCAACCGGCTAAAACCGTAAGTACACTTAACGCTAGAATTGATTGTTTAAATTCCATCTTTGTCCCTTTTAATCAAATTATTATTTTTAAAATCCTAATAATCATAGCTGGAAAAAATAATAAAAACAGCAACGCTTTTATCTTAACGCTAACTGAACGAAGAAAAAAGAAATGGAATAAGGAGGCTTACGTGAAATTTTTTAACTAAATACAGCTGGAGAACTAATTAAATAAAGGCTTCAAGAAAATCCGACAGGATAATCTTGAAACCCAATCACATAATAAATAAACGTTACTACGTAATTTAACTATTTTTTTCTCATATAATTTAAAATTTATTTCAGAGACTCAAGAAAAGAATCAATCCAGCGCCTAATAATAAACGGTAAATGACAAATGGCATCATGCCCATGCGTTCAATGATTTTCAAGAAAAAGTAAATACAGGCATACGCAGATACAAAAGATAAACCTGCACCTAACAAAATTGCTTGCCAGTCAATAGCTTCACCTGCTGTGAACAGTTTGTAGGTATAGTAAGAGCCAGCAGCAGCAATAACAGGGATAGACATTAGAAATGAAAAGCGTGCTGCACTTTGCTTATTTAGCCCTAATAATAAACCAACCGTTATTGTTATCCCTGAGCGTGATGTACCAGGAAAAACCATCGCAATAACTTGTGAAAAACCTAATAATAACGCGCTCACTAAATTGAGTTGATAGATGTTCTTTACCTGTTTTGCTTTTACATCTGCATACCAAAGTAATAAACCAAATACGATCGTAGAAGTGGCTATTACCCATGCATTTCGAGAATAACTTTCTACAAAGTCTTTAAAGAAATAACCAATAACAAGCGCTGGAATAGTCGCTGCAATAATCCACCAGCCTAGTTTACTGTCATCTGTTGCACCTTGTGCTCCAAACGATTTAAACCACGCACCAAGTATATCGACAACTTCTTTTCTAAAATAAATGACAACAGCGATTAATGTACCAACGTGTACTGCGACATCAAATGCCAAACCTTGATCTTGCCAGCCTAAGATTTGTGAAGGAAGAATTAAGTGGGCTGAACTTGAAATAGGTAAAAACTCAGTCAATCCTTGGATCAGGGCTAAAACAATAATTTCTATAATACTCATGGGTTAGTAAACTCCACCTTCCATAGTTTTTGATTAGGGTTATTATATTCATTCCATAGCTGCGCAATCGTCTTCTTTGCGACTGGGTGAATAAAATGAGGGGCTATTTCTGCCAATGGTTGTAGCACAAATGCATTTTTTGTTATTTCATCTCGAGGTAACTGTGCTGGCGAGTCGCAAATTACATCATTATAAAATAATAAATCAAGATCTAAGGTGCGCGGGCTAAACTTTTTATCGTTGAGCTTGCGACCATTATCTCGTTCAATTTTTTTCAATAACAAACACAACTGTTCAAGCGGCATTTCTGTTTGAGTACCAACAACAGAATTATAAAAGTTACTACCTGAAAAGCCAACAGCTTCACTTTCAAATACACTTGAATGCTCAAGCTCGGTAAAGTGCTCTTTTAAGGTGGTAAGTGCTTGGCGAAAATAATGCTCTTTATTCACGTTAGAGCCAAGGCTAATATAAATCTGTGCCATGCTAGTTAGTGGCCTTTTCTCGCGTAATTTGCACACCAACAGTGTGTGCTTGGGCTACCGCAGCTGGCTTGCTCACTTTTATTGTAACCTCTGAGGTATTGAACTCGGCTAAAATAATGACTGCAAGTTGCTCGACTAGCGTTTCTAAAAGCTCTACAGGCTTTGCTGTTGTATGCGCAATAACTCGATCGCTTACTTTGGCATAATCTAAGGCTAAATTGATATCATCACTTTGAGCTGCAGGTTTTATATCGCAGAGCATTTCTATATCGAAATATAAACTCTGTTTGGTTTCTTTTTCAAAATCGTACACGCCAATGATAGTCTCAACATGTAGTTGCGATATAAAAACTTTATCCATAACTGCTCCAACTTGAAAAATTTAAACTCAATTGACGAGTTTTACCCACTATAATTAACTTTTATAGTGTTTATACACTTTAACTATGTTTTATTATGTAAAAATTAACCATACAATAGTCAGTGGGTACAAAAACAACTGCTCTATTGTTGAACATAAAAGTATGCAATGTTATTTTGCCCTCGATATTTGCGGCCAATGATAGCCGAAAAAGCGCGATTAAAAAATAAGGAAGCGTGTGATAGCTGTTTTAATGTTAGTTTTAGCCTACTTACTAGGGTCGATTTCATCGGCTATTCTAGTCTCACGGCTGTTTAAACTACCAGATCCACGCACTAATGGTTCAAATAACCCTGGCGCTACCAATGTCTACCGTTTAGGCGGTAGTTTTCCCGCTTGTTTAGTCCTAGTATTCGATATTCTTAAAGGCACTATACCTGTATGGGCCGCATACTTTTTAAAACTTGACCCGCTTATGCTAGGTTTGATAGGTGTAAGTGCTTGTTTAGGCCATATGTTCCCGGTGTTTTTTCGTTTTAAAGGCGGTAAAGCCGTTGCCACTGCATTTGGAACTTTGTTACCAATTGGCCTTTCTTTAGGTGGGCTGCTAATATCGACTTGGGTGGCAGTTGTTGCAATTACTCGCTACTCGTCGCTCGGAGCGCTGATTGCAGTTTCCTTAGCGCCTTTGTACACATGGTGGATTAAGCCACTCTATACCTTGCCTGTGACATTTTTAACTGTACTTATAATTATTCGCCATCATGGTAATATAAAACGTCTTTTCAGTGGAGATGAACCAAAAGTTGGTGATAAAAAGAAACCACCAACTCAGGATAACAATAGCACTAGTTAAATCGCTTCTAAGCTATCTATAGGCCAACGCGGTTTTGTTTTCATATCGAGACTAGCAAATTGTCCAGCTTTTAAGCGCTGCATACCGGCATAAGCTATCATCGCACCGTTATCAGTACAAAACTCTGTACGTGGATAATATACTCGCCCCTTCATACCTTGCATTACCCGCTCAAGCTGTGCGCGTAGCTCCACGTTTGCGCTTACACCACCTGCGATCACAAGACGCTTAATTCCTGTTTGTTTCAGCGCACGTTTACATTTGATCACTAACGTGTCAATCACAGCGGTTTGAAATGCATGGGCAATATCAGCTTTGGTTTGCTCATCGCTATCATTATCACGAATCGTGATAGCAGCAGCCGTTTTTAAACCACTAAAGCTAAAATCAAGGCCAGGCTTGTCAGTCATTGGGCGTGGGAAAATAAATCGTTTAGGCTCGCCTTGCTCCGCCAGTTTAGCTAAACGAGGACCACCAGGGTAATCCAAGCCTAGAAGTTTTGCTGTTTTATCAAATGCTTCACCTGCGGCATCATCAACAGACTCACCAAGCACTTCATATTGACCTATGCCTTCGACTTTCACCATCATGGTATGACCACCTGAGACTAACAACGCGATAAATGGAAAGTCTGGTACATCTTCTTCTAGCATTGGCGCCAGTAAATGCCCTTCCATATGATGCACTGCGACAGCAGGAATATTCCAACCATAAGCAAGTGAACGTCCAATAGAAGTGCCAACCAACAGAGCCCCTACCAGCCCAGGCCCTGCTGTGTAGGCTATCCCATCAATATCATCTGCAGTACAGCCCGCTTGTGCAAATGCAGCATCAATCAATGGTAGGGTTTTACGAACATGATCGCGTGACGCAAGTTCAGGAACCACCCCACCATAATCAGCGTGCACTTTTACCTGACTATACAACTGGTGCGCCAGCAATCCTTGTTCGTCATCATAGATTGCAATACCTGTTTCATCACATGATGACTCAATGCCTAAAATTCGCACTGCTTTTTCTCCTACCGATAAATTCGTGTTATAGCGCTAAACCAATATTTGTTTGACCATCTGCAATAGCATGTAGTTTCAGTTCTTTAACACTCTGTGATGTGACACGGCCCATTTGCTCGACAAAATCGATCATTTCACTAAGCACTTCAATTTCATATTGCATTAAAGGGTGTTCGCGTACTGTTTTATTATCGGCAACTACCCCCTCAACTGTCAGTTGATATTCAATAAAACGAGCAACGGTTGCTTGTGATATCTTGCTTATACTGACAAATTCACTATCATTTTGGGCAATTAAACCGTGCATTAACCCAAGTAAAGCCGTTGCCGCATCGATCGCGGGATATGTACCAAACATATCAAAATCGGCAAGTTCGGGGACATTAGGTTCAATTTTTTCGATTTGTTTTTCTAAATCAATTTTACTTTTAGGGAGCAGAATTTTTTCCCAGCACACATTCAGTGCACTACGAAGCGTCGCTTCATCACCAAACCCAGTCGCTTCACTAAACAAACCATAGTTTGGTAGCATGCGCTCAATTAATGCAGCCGCTAATACGGCTTGTTGTAAATAATTAAGCTCTCGAATACGCTGAAAATTATTCGCTTTTGTCATTCTTAGGAGTCCTACAAGACCAACAAATTTCAAATGTTGGCCCATTATGCTCATTACAGTTGGGGCATACCCAATCCAGAGCAGATTGCTGTTCTTGGCTATAGTTTAACAATATTTCGCGCGCATGGCGCTCTTTTATCGCATAAACCTGTACACGAACTTCTGTTTGAGCAATGGGAATTTCACCTACTGCGCTTTGTAATGACTCGCCTAACAATTGGCAGTTTATTTCGTTCCCTATTAGCAGCCCTTTCACTATATTTGCTTCAACAGCATCTGCAGCGCTATAAACCGTTATCCAACGAAATGGTTCATTGTTCATAATTTCATTTCCTATTTATTATATGAATGAACTCTTTTACTTTGTAATTAAACTCCCCTAATCTATTCTAAGCGAAGTATTTGTTATTTAGGAATAATCATGACACTAACCACCCCAGGCTTACTTTTTCCTGCTATCTCATTATTACTATTGGCTTATACAAACCGATTTTTAGTATTAGCGCAATTAATTCGGGAATTAAATGCGCGAGAGGGTGAAACTATACGACCACTTGTTGTTGCGCAGATCACCAACCTAAGAAAGCGTATAAAGCTCATTAGAACCATGCAAGTATATGGCGTAGCATCATTTTTAATGTGTACTATTTCAATGTTTGCATTATTTATTGAGTTTAAAACCACAGGCGTTATTTTATTTGGTATTAGTCTAGGTTGTTTAGCTTTATCGCTTTTAACTTCTTTATATGAAATACACATATCATGCGATGCCATAGAAATTGAACTCAAAAACATTGAAAAAAAACCATTAAGTGATAAAGCAGACTAACTATCAGGCAATAACCCTTTTGGTGAAGTATTAAACGAAGGGGATTTATGCGACAGACTTTTTATTTTCAGACGAGACTGTAATTGAGCCACAAAGTGAATACGCAACAGTCATTTTGGCATATTCTTATTGTCGACAATGGTGCAAGTATAGCCACCAAGTCACCAAGTCAGTTTTATCTGGTTTTAAATTTGAAAGCGGACCACTTCGCTTTCACCAAACCTAAAAAGTAAAAGAACTATTACAACAACATAATGACATCTCTCGGGTTAATTGATGTTGTGATGAAAAAAACCATGCTGGACTCGCTCTGAAAAAGTTTAATCGCGATGACAGCAATAATCATTAAAGTATCTTCGATGGCTGAATCAGTGATCGTTATTATCGTGCTTTCATTGATAAAAGAGCAACGCACAAAGCAGCTTTCCCCTAAAATTGTTGATATATCCATCAACAACTTAGCACTTTTTTTTGAGTTTAATCAACGTTAACCTGACTAAAGTTGTAATATTTTTGTAAAAAGAGACTTTTCAAATTAGGTACAATACATTACTATCTGTTAAGATAATTTCAACTATGCTCGCACTCGTGCGACTTACTTATACAAAGGACTATAAAAGTGAGATTTGAACAATTAGAACAGTTTGTTGCATTAGGCCAACTTAGACACTTTCGCCAAGCGGCCGAAACCACTAAAATAAGCACTTCAGCGCTAACACGTAGCATTCAAACCCTTGAAGATGAAGTTGGCTATCAATTAGTTAAACGCTCTACTCGCTCAGTTAAACTTACTGCCGAGGGTGAATTATTTTTAGATTATGCACAAAATACCCTATCAGCTTTAGAAGCGACCAAAAAAAGCTTATTTCAATCATTCAACGGCTGCTCAAGCGAGAAGTTGATAATTGGTTATACGACTAAGGCAAGCGCAATTGTACCTGTATCATGTGGCCAATTTTTAGCACAATACCCGCATGTAAAAATAGAAATGCAGTTACAAGAACAAAGTGAGTTACTTCGTAAGTTGCAACTAGGTGAAATTGATATTAGTGTTTGCTCACAAGCTGTAAATAGTATTGGTACTGATATACACCTACCTGATCAACTAATTTTATTTGTGGCTAAAAGCCATCCATTAGCCAAAAAAAGTGATATCAGCAAGCAAGACCTTATCGACTTCCCAATATATGGCTGTTTTTCGCAATCAAAGCAAATTCAAACTATGCTTAACGAAGCAATTGATGGTTTAAATAAAGCTTCAAGTATTAAAGTTGGTAGTATTGAACAAGTAATGGACGGCTTGTGCAAATCGAACCACTTTGCCATTGCAAGCATTGAACATGCAAATACAGTTGCTGAGCATTCAGATCTCGTGCAGTTAAAAACAAATAAAGACTTAGCTCATGAGCAGCTGATTGTGCAAACTAGTCAGCAAGTATCCCCTGGGGAGCACATAAACCAGCTCTTGTCCTTAATAGAAAAGACAGCGCTGTCGGTTAGTGAGTAAGATTGATATTGAAAGCCTGATTTATTCAGGCTTTTTTTGTTTTAAGTCCGAAATAAAAAGCTCGCTTTAAATAAATATTAAGCTAAACTAGCGCACCTCCCTATACTTAGTATATAAAATGAACGCTCATTTCATTTCTGAAATCTATTTAGATGATATTGAAAGCCGTGGCTATACCATTATAAATAATGCTCTATCTAAAAGTTTAACTGCAAAATTGATGCTTGATTGCTATCGCATTAACCCCGAATTTAGTGTCGCTGGCATTGGCCGTAAACATGACTTACACGTCAATAAAACTGTTCGCAAAGACAAAACATTTTAGTTTGATGGCAGTAGCCAAGCACAACTAGGTTATTTAGCATTAATGGCAAAGATGAGAGTCGTACTCAACCGGAGTTTCTTTTTAGGTTTATTTGATTACGAATGCCATTACGCCAAATACCAACAAGGTGATTTTTATAAAAAACACTATGATGCCTTTAAAGGCCGCTCTAACCGCGTCTTTACCACAGTGCTTTACTTAAATACTCCAGATTCTGGTGGTGAATTAATAATATACAAACCCAAGAGTAAACAAGTCGAAGTGTGCATTAAGCCACTGGCTGGCACACTTGTTATATTTGAAAGCGAGCGCTTTATGCATGAAGTGTTACCTGCAGGTGATGAGCGCTATTCCATTGCGGGTTGGTTCAGGATGAATGCCTCAATTAGCGGCGTGATTGATCCACCGCGCTAGTAAACTAACCGAGCAAGCGATGAAGCTTACAAATTAAGTGGCAAGGACGCCACTAAGCCAACAAATACAACTAAACCTACGTAGTGGTTATTTAAAAATGCTTTGAAGCACCGCTCTCTATCACGAGAATGAATTAATATTTGCTGATAAACTAAGAACCCTGATGCCACCAGCATACTAAGCCAATATGGTGTATCAAGTTGCTCACTCCAACCGATGTAACAAAGTAAAGCTATAAAACTGCCATTAAGACACAAGATGATTGCTCTATCTGCTTGACCAAACAAAACTGCTGTTGACTTTACCCCGATTTTTAAATCGTCATCTCTATCAACCATGGCATACATCGTATCGTAAGCCACAGTCCAAATAACATTGGCCATAAACAGCAACCAGGCAGAGGCAGGCACATGACCGCTTGCAGCCATATATGCCATTGGAATAGCCCAACTAAACGCAGCACCTAATACCACCTGTGGTAAATTAGTAAAACGCTTCATAAAAGGGTAACTAAAAGCTAAAAACAGCGCACCGACAGATAGCACGATGGTTTGCCAGCTGAGTAATAACACAAGTCCAAATGCAATTAATATCAAAAGGACAAATAGGCTAAGTGCTTCTCCACTAGTAACAAGCCCTGCAGCCAAAGGGCGCTGGGCAGTACGTTTGACAGAACCGTCAATTTTACGATCGGCATAATCATTGATCACACACCCTGCACTGCGCATCACAAAAACCCCCAAGCTAAACACTATAAAGTTTAATAAACTTGGTATACCACCACTGGCAAGCCATAAAGCCCAGTAAGTTGGCCACAACAACAAAAGCGTGCCAATTGGCTTATCGGTGCGCATTAGTTGTTTGTAGTGTGCAATGTTCGCAGTTTTTAATGCAGCTAATGTCATTGGTAAATAAACGCCTTAGGTAAAAATATTTCACACACTAAAAAGCGACTTTGCGCTAAAGAAAATATACTACGCCGCCCCCATAATGGACTTACACAATCAAGAGGCTGCTCAGCCAGCTGTTGTACTGGGTGATCCTGATCAAAACATGCAATTTCAATCTCCGTGCGTTTTAAATCAGGGTGTCGAAAAATCACATCACCTAATGGTTTATCCCCAAGCTCAAGTAACTGTTGTTGTTGCATATCTTGAGAAACAGGTAACCAACTTTGTGCATAAACCATAGGGTGACCATTACACCAAAGTAACACTTCACGGTTAATACCTTGCGATAAATGACAATCAAGTAATTGCTGTTGGTGCTTGTTTAAAGTGAATTGTTTTTCACTCAATACCTGAACAGAGAAATCACGACCATGGCTTTTAAGTTTAGCCGTCAGAGAATTTGGCTCAAGCAGCCAGTTTTGTTCTTGCTGTGAAAGTGAGGTAACCGTATTACCACGTTGCCAATTAGCTGTTAGGGAAAGAGGAAATGTAATCACAATAGCTCTATTTAATAAAAACCGAGTAAATGATAACACTGCCTAAGCTATGGAAAAAGTAATTGAAGATATTCAATAACAAATAACTGATTCAGCCTGTATATTAATCAGTATTACGTATAAACTGTTAACATGAAATATGAATCACCTCACTTACCTATGAAAAAAGCGCTTTACTCAGGCATCTTAATAGTTGCATTGTCATTTAGTTTATTAGCAAGCTTTAGCAGTCGCGCAGAGTCTACCGTGGGCTACTTTGGTTTTGAACCAGATATAATCGCCAATTACATCGCGCAAAATAACAAAAAGTTAGGGTATGTCCGCGTAACTGTAGACTTAATGCTAACAGATATGGCAAATATTGCAGTTGTTGAACACCATACACCACTGCTACGCGACGCACTGGTAGAAATTTTATCGAAAGAGCCTGAAGAAAATATAAAGTCACTCACAGGGCGTGAAGAAATTCGTAAACGCTGTGCTGAGCGATTAAAAACCCTGCTTAAACAAGAAACAGGGCAAGAAATTATTCGCGAAGTATTATTTACTAAATACCTTTATCACTAGCTTTAAAAAACTGTGCGGTATAAGCGTAAGCCATACCGCTAAGTAAGCCACCTAAGTGCGCCCAATTAGCCATATTAACAGGCAGCATATTGCCAAACCCTAAAACAACCCAAATAAGCATAAAACCAATCACCGTGTTACTCACCAGAGCAGGCTGCTGTGGGTTGAGGGCTCTGTGAATCCAACAGTAACCCAGCAAACCATAAACTACACCACTCAAACCACCAAAGTTAGGGCCTACCATTAAATACTCAGCCCAATTACTAAACAAGGCTGTGGTTAAAAACAAACCTATTAAAGTGCTTTTACCAGCAAGCTTTTCGATACCATCTCCCAGTGAGATCCACCAGATAATATTAAAAATTAGATGAATCGCGCTAAAGTGCACTATCGCAGGCGTCAACCAAGTTAAAGGTTGATTAGGGTTAAATTGTAAAACACCATAAATTGACTCAAAACCACCGAGTAAGAAGGCGATATAAATTCCTACACATAATAAGGTGACGGTTTGGTTTAGCCAGCTAAGTGCTTTAAAGCGCTCTTTTAAGTTAAGTGACTGACCTTGGTAATTAAGAGGAGATTGCGTATTACCAACTTGCCACGATGCATCTTGATAACGTACATGGTTAGGATTTTCAACAAACGCTTGCCATAATGGTTGAGCTTGATGAAAGTGCTCAGGGGCAATACAAATAATCACATTTTGGCCATCACTTGAGCGCAATTCGCCGCTAAGCCCTTGGCTTTTTATATAGTCGATAAAGCCTTGCGCAGCACGAGGATTATTAATACTGCCAAGCTCTATCATTTTTCAACTAGCTCCGGTAACTGTACTTCCCACTGTGTAAAGCCGCCATCCATACTATACACGTCTTCAAACCCCTGCTCTGATAAGTAATTAGCAGCACCTTGCGAACTCATACCATGATAGCAAACAATAATAATTGGCTGATCAAACTCTTTGTTCATCATAAATTCGCCAATATTCGTATTTGATAAATGCTCAGAGCCGGGAATGTGGCCTGCTTGATATGAATTAGGATCTCGAATATCTGCAATCACCACGTCTTCTTTATTAAGTAGTTCTTGAGTTTGGGCAATTGAAATATGTTTAAATGCCATTGCTGCCTCTTAAAAATTAAATAAATCAATAAAAAAGGCGGCTTTAATCGCCACCTTTATTTAAACTAACTAAAATGAGATTAAAATTAATCCCAATTAAGGATAACTTTACCTGACTGGCCTGAAATCATCATATCAAAGCCAGCTTGGAAGTCATCAACTGAATACTGATGAGTAATGATTGGGTTTAGGTCTAAGCCTGATTGAATAAGGCTGGCCATTTTATACCAGGTCTCAAACATTTCACGACCGTAAATACCTTTTATTACTAAGCCTTTGAAAATAACTTGGTTCCAATCAACCGCCATATCTGACGGTGGGATACCGAGCATGGCAATTTTACCACCATGATTCATGTTATTTAGCATAGCGTTAAATGCCGATGGCACACCTGACATTTCAAGACCAATATCAAACCCTTCGGTCATACCAAGGTCAGTCATTACATCTTCTAGCTTTTCGCTTGCAACATTAACTGCACGCGTTGCGCCCATTTTACGGGCTAAGTCTAAGCGGTACTCATTTACATCGGTGATTACTACGTGGCGAGCACCTACGTGCTTAGCAACAGCAGCCGCCATGATACCAATTGGACCTGCACCAGTTATAAGTACGTCTTCACCCACTAAATCGAACGACAGTGCCGTGTGAACAGCATTGCCAAACGGGTCGAAAATTGATGCCAGCTCGTCGCTAATGTTATCGGGAATTTTAAACGCATTGAATGCAGGGATCACTAAGTACTCAGCAAATGAGCCTTCTCTGTTCACACCAACACCGGTTGTGTTACGGCATAAGTGTACGCGCCCAGCACGACAGTTACGACAATGACCACAAGTAATATGCCCTTCACCTGAAACCCGATCACCTACGCTAAAACCACGTACTTCTTGGCCCATATCGACCACTTCACCAACATATTCATGACCCACAACCATAGGCGTTGGAATGGTATTTTGCGCCCACTCATCCCATTTATAAATATGTACGTCTGTACCACAAATGGCCGTTTTACGTATTTTGATTAATAAATCGTTATGGCCTACTTCTGGCTTTGGTGCATCTGTCATCCAAATGCCCGGTTCTGCCTTTAATTTTGATAATGCTTTCATGATCACACACTCAACAAAAACCGCGGACATGCCGCGGTTTAATAATTAATTAAATAACACCCATTTCTTTACCAATGCGGGTAAAGGCTGAAATTGCTGTATCTAGCTGTTCAATGCTGTGTGCAGCTGAGATTTGCGTACGAATACGAGCCTGACCTTTTGGCACAACAGGGAATGAGAAACCAGTTACGTAAATACCCTCAGCAAGGAGTTTATCAGCCATGGCTGATGCAACTTTTGCGTCCCCTAGCATAACAGGAATAATCGCGTGATCTTTACCTGCACAGGTAAAGCCTACCGCTTCCATTTGTTCACGGAAGTACTTAGCGTTTGACCACAATTTAGCACGCAGCTCACTGCCATCAGCTAGCATTTCAAGCACTTTAATTGAGGCTGTCACAATTGACGGCGCAAGTGAATTTGAGAACAAGTAAGGGCGCGAACGTTGACGTAACCACTCAACAATTTCTTTTTTACCCGAAGTATAACCACCTGATGCACCACCAAGGGCTTTACCTAAAGTACCTGTAATTATATCAACACGATCTAACACGTTGCAGTATTCTGGTGTGCCCTTACCGTTTTCACCGACAAAGCCCACAGCGTGCGAGTCATCAACCATCACTAGTGCATCATATTTATCCGCTAAATCACATACGGCTTCTAAATTACAAATAACGCCATCCATTGAGAATACGCCATCTGTCGCGATAAGCTTGGTTTTAGCACCCGCTTCATCTGCTGCAATTAATTGCTTTTCAAGGTCGTCCATATCGTTATTCGCATAACGGAAACGTTTTGCTTTACATAAACGCACACCATCAATGATAGAGGCATGATTTAAAGAATCTGAGATGATGGCATCATCTGGGCCTAAAATAGTTTCAAATAAGCCAGCATTCGCATCAAAACATGATGAATATAAAATTGTATCTTCAGTTTCTAAAAACTCACTAATTTTTTGTTCCAATGTTTTGTGAATATCTTGAGTACCACAAATAAAACGTACTGACGCAACACCAAAACCATGCTCATCAAGACCATGTTGTGCGGCTGCAATTAGCTCAGGGTTATTAGCTAAGCCTAAGTAATTATTGGCACAAAAGTTAATAACTTTATCACCAGAGGCAACTTGAATTTGTGCTTGTTGTTGCGAGGTGATCACTCGCTCACTTTTATACAGACCTTCGGCTTTTACTTCATCAATTTGTTGCTGAAGTTGGCTAAAAAATGCAGATGCTCTCATCTGAAATCTCCAAATAATTGAACGGGTAATCAAGCGTAAATTTAATCGCCGATCACGAATTGTGGCTATTGTAAAAGTTTAGCCAACTAAATGCACTGTTTGTAGTTCATCGCATAAATTGAGACTGACAACTTAAGCTGCCAGTTTATATTTAGCTACAACAGTAATGCGGGTAAATCAGCTAAAGAGTCACAGATATGATCTGCCGCTGCTATAGCACAGGCATCAAATGCTTGGCCTGAACGTACAAGTACTTTAGTTGCAATATTCGCATTACTTGCGGCTTGCATATCACTGAGCTTATCACCCACCATAATACTTTGCTTAGAATCAATATGATGATCATCAATACCTTGTAGCAACATCCCAGGTGCAGGCTTGCGGCAATGACATTCTTTTAGATATTCAGCAAGTGCTTTTTTTGGGTGATGAGGGCAAAAATAAATCCCACTGACAGTGACATCATGCTCTGCAAATTGCGCTACGACCCAGTTGCTTAACGCATGAAAATCAGCCTCTGTATAATAACCTCGCCCTATTCCTGATTGATTGGTCACAATAATTAATTTATAGCCTGCATCAACAAACGCCTTACAGGCAGAAAATACGCCGTCGACAAATTCAAACTTCTCAGGTTCATACACATAACCATGATCAACATTAACAACACCATCACGGTCTAAAAAAAGCGCTTTATTTAACATTAGCAAACCTTAGTTGCGAGCAACTGCTCTTTTTTAACGACTAGATCAAACATTAATGTTACGTCTTCAACGGTTATCTGGGCCATTAAATCACTCCCTTTAACCCGTGTACCCCAAGCAACTTGCTCAGCGGTTTTACCCGTTTGCTGTAATAAATTTTGATGATAAACCTCAACCACATAATTTTGGTACAAATATGGTCCTGTACGTTTTGGGTTTGAATGGGCATATAAACCAATAACAGGCGTACCAACGGTGACAGCCATATGAGCAGGCCCGGTATCAGGCGCGAGCACCAATGCAGCACGCTTAAGAACACAGAGTAATTGTTTGAGTTTTGTTTTGCCGACTAAATTTAATATAGGTGCGTTAGTGTAGCTAATTATTTGCTCGCTCAGTTCGATTTCAAGCTCAGTTGGACCACCCGAGATCACAACTTGAAACCCTTGGCGATCAGCATGTTCTGCAAGAGCTGCATATCGCTCAGGTAACCAATTACGTTCTTTTTTACTCGCAGCTGGCGATATCACAAAAATAGGGCTGGCAAGACGCTCTGCCCCGAGTAACTCATCAGCGACGATTTGATCTTGTTCTGTCACTGGCATAGCCCAGCTAGGTTGGTAGTCAGGTACACCTATCGCTTTAGCAAACCCTTTAAAACCTTCAAGTACATGTGCTTGTGGCTCTGCCTCTATACGTTTGTTTATAAATAAGCTATGGAGCTCTTTAGCACGGGCCCAGTCAAACCCAACTTTAATCTTTGCCGGAATACAGCGTGCGACGAGGTTTGCGCGTAAAGCGACTTGCATGTGTAAGAGCACATCAAATTTGCGGCCTTTAAATTGCTGCTTTAACTGCTCAAATGCTTGCTTGCCCTGTTTTTTATCAAACACAACAAGCTCTACGCCTGGTAAATCAGCCAACAGCATGGCTTCTATTTTACCCATCACCCAGGTAATTTTAGCATTAGGATGTGCTTTTTGAATTGCTTGGACCGCAGAAACCGCATGGCATACATCACCAATTGCTGAAAGTCGTAAAATACAGATATCTGAATAGTTTGCAGTCTGGCTCACAGGCATTGTTCACTTTATTATTAACGAGAGCTTGATCTTAAATTAACCACTCACTATTGCAAGTACTTATGCTTGGCATTAAAACGCGTTAAGATACCGTTATTGCCTGCTACAAAGTATATTTGCCATGTTTAATCAACAAGTAATCAACCAACACATTATTCTGAGCCACCCAGAGTACAGCGCTCAAATTAGCCTAAATTGGTTTGATGCAGAATATTGGCAACAGCAAGAAAAGATAGTCGGCAGTAAAAAAGGCCGAGCTACCGCATGGTTTTTTTGTCATAAAGAATTAACAGCCGTGCTAAGACACTATTGGCGCGGCGGTTTAGTAGGTAAAGTTTTAAGCGATCAATACTTGTACCTTGGCCTTGAAAAGACCCGCGTTTATCAAGAGTTTGCTTTGATGATGAAGCTTTGTGAAATGGGCCTCAACGTACCAAAACCCATTACTGCAAAAATTACTCAGCACGGTTTAATCTACCGCGGCGATATTATCACTCAAGCAATAGAGGGTGCACAAAGCTTACTAGATGTATTAAAAAAGCGTGCTTTAACAGCTGATGAGTTAACAATGATTGGCAACACCATCGCACAGTTCCATAACTTAGGTGTTTATCATGCAGATTTAAACATTAATAACATCTTATTCGACAATACGGGCGCTGTGTATATTATTGATTTCGATAGAGGTGAGATAAAACCTGTTCAAAAGCAGTGGCAGCAAGCGAATATATCGCGTTTACTACGCTCGTTTGAAAAAGAGCATGGCCGTAACCAGGTAATGCATTGGCAACAAAGCGACTGGCAGCAATTAAGTACTGCGTACCAGTCATCCCTTAAGCCTAAGATTTAATTTTACTGATCACTTTAGAGGTTGAGCAACCGTCTAAAAACTCCAGCACTTCGACCTTACCACCATGGCGTAATACGTGTTCAGCACCCGCGATTTGCTCTACGGTGTAATCCCCGCCTTTAACCAAAATATCAGGGCTGATCTTTTCGATTAATTTTGCCGGCGTGTCATCTTCATCAATGCTGCCAAACGGAATGACCCAATCAACTGATGCTAATGCACTCAGTACCATTGCACGCTCATCAAGCGGGGTAATAGGTCTTTGTGGACCTTTCAAACGTGCAATAGACTCGTCATTATTTAAACCAACCACTAAACGATCGCCTCGAGCTTTTGCTTGCGCCAAGTAACGGACATGACCTGCATGTAAAATATCAAAACAGCCATTGGTAAACACAATTGTTTCACCATTTTGTTTTGCAAATTCAATATGCTGCAATACATCATCAAATGGTGTTTGGTAATGCTCACCATTTTTTTGTAAGTACTGACCAAGTTTACGACTCAACTCTTCAGGGGAAACTGTTGCGGCGCCAAGCTTACTAACAGCAATGCCTGCTGCAAGGTTAGCAACTTCAACCGCATCTTTTGGCTGCATACCCGCTCCAAGCATTACCGCAAGTGTTGCGATAACCGTATCGCCAGCGCCTGTTACATCACTGACTTCAAGCTGCTGCGCCGAATAATCGTACTTTTCATTTGCGCTTATCAGTGACATACCTTGCTCTGAACGAGTAAGGAGCATAGCTGCAACACCGGCATCTTTTATTAGTTGGCGCGCGCTGTCGGTTAAACTTTGCTCTGAATCAGTTTGGCCACCAGCGAGCTTAAACTCATTTAAGTTTGGTGTAATATAGTCAGCACCACGGTACTGATTTAAATCTGATGATTTAGGGTCAATAAGAACCGTTTTACCTGCCGCTTTAACCACTTGAATCATTTTTTGAATTAAGCTCAACGAGCCTTTATCGTAATCTGAAAAAAGCACAAAATCATACTGTTCTAAAACAAGTTCTAAGCGATTTAACAATAATTGACTGTGCTGCTCGGTAAATTTTTCTTCTAAATCTAATCGAACGACTTGTTGGTGGCGACTAATAACACGCATTTTAGAAATAGTGGGTAAATCACACACACTGACTAGCTGCGAATCAATACGTTCATCATTTAAAATGCTTTCGAGGATTTGACCACTTTCATCCTCGCCAATTAAACCAAGCAAACCAACTTTACCGTCTAGCCGAGCAATATTTTTAGCCACATTGGCTGCGCCACCGGCTTTGTCTTCAAACTTACTCACCCTAACAATCGGCACCGGGGCTTCTGGCGATATACGCCCTGAATCACCATGCCAATAGCGGTCCAACATGACATCGCCAACCACCAATACCTTTGCGTTAGATAAATTTTTAAGTAACCCTAAATCCATTACTCTTGCCCCGCAACAACCATATCGATGGCTTCACATAACCAATGACCAATAAACATATGCGCTTCTTGGATGCGAGCTGTTTCATCATCTTTTATAATAATTGGCAATTTTGCGATATCTTTAACTTTGCCACCATCACGACCTGTCAATGCAACAGTGTAAGCACCTATTTCATTTGCTGCTGCCAATGCCAAATTAATATTAGCGCTGGTACCTGACGTTGTTAAACCAATGACTAAATCTTCAGGCTTGCAGAGTGCTTGTACTTGGCGTTCAAACACGGTATCAAAATGATAGTCGTTGCTATGCGCCGTCAAAATCGAAGTATCTGTTGTAAGTGCAATGGATGCCAAAGGGCCACGCTCTAATTTATAACGTACCACAAATTCTGCGGCTAAATGCTGTGCATCAGCGGCACTACCACCATTACCAAACCAGACTACTTTGCCGCCCGCTTGTAACACGCTGTGGCATACTTCAAGTAACTGCATTACTTGTGGGTGATACGTCTCCATTGTCTCAAACAAGGCTTGATGACGAGTTAAGCTTTCAAGATAGCTATCTGCAACTGAGTCAGTGTTAGACATAATTATTTCTCTCAAATTTATTGCGGTATTTTAATTACTTAAAAACAATTAAGACTATTAATTACCAAAAAAGTGCCACCGATAACCATGTATAGTCATCACCGAATACATCTTCGCCATACGTTAGCGTAGTTTCAATATTATAGTCTTGCCATTGTCGGTTATTACTAAGTTGTAGTTCAATGGCTTTATCATAATCCGCCGTTGTTTGGCCAAACTCATTTAAATAGTTGCTCTTATTTTCAATAGTAGTCAGCTTTGCACGCCAAAAAGAATTGTAATTATCATTATACACAAGCTCAAGTGAGTGAACTTGTGTCGGAGGTGCATCAGCGTAAACCGAAGAACTGCCCGCGTGTTGTTCTAGGTAGCGTTGGTCTGCTGCAAAATGCCCTGTACTAAAACCATCTTTAGTATTTCCATAAACAGGATACACTTGATTCACATACCAAAGACTATGCATATTTGTGTATTCGTACCTAAATGATAATTCTTTGGTGAGTTGAGGTAAAAATAAACCAACGTTAGCGACCGTATTACCAAACTGGTAATTTTTATGGTTTTTAGTATCTTCGCCACCATATTCAAAGTAAAACTCTGTTGGCATGCCCCAGTCAAAATTAATACTGCTGGTGATTGTGACATACTGATCACCCAGCTCGTTATCTCGTCCACCCTCGACCAAACCAGCATTATCATTGCCTGCAGGATCAAAAAAGGCTTTAACTACGTCACTAAAATCAACTTCTCTTGGGCCGCCACCAAACTGCATCATACGGTTTAAACCTATTTTCCAACCGCTTACAGGTTCAATACTAATATGTGTACCAGCTAGTTTTGGCGTGCCATCATGTAGTTCACCTTGATATAAAATACCTTTTTCAACATGCTCAAGCTCAGAGTAATAAAGCTCAAAATCAAAGTTCCACCAATTATGCGCTGGCGCCACCATACCTAATGAAATTGATGGCGAGGTACGGGCATTGGTTGAGATTATTTGCGCTGATTGCTTAAACGGTGAAAACCAATGTTCCTTATAGCCAATATTTAGCTGTAAGTCGTCACCTGCAAAACTAATAAAACTATTATAGTTGGTAAATTTATTCTGTTTGGCGCGGTAATCGGCGCCAACTTGCATTAGCATGTAATCGTTCGGTCGCCAAATACCTTCAAAAAATACCTGCCCCCATTCATCAGAGCTAACTCCACGTTGATTGGCAAGTTTTACTGTTTTATCACCATCCACTGTGAGTTTTACACCGACACGGGTGATATTATCAGTGCCTTGGTAAGGCTTTATTTTAGCACGAATTGCACTTACTAAAGCCGGCTGTGTAGCTTGTAATTTACTTAACGCAGCCTCAACTTCTGTAAGACGATATGGCTTAGCCATCGGCGTGCCCGATGTTAATGCAAATAAGGTATCTAGTTGGTGATCAAGCTGCGCATCCATGCCAATTGGTAAATAAGCCGTGGGGCTAGCAATAGTTGGAAACGCACCAGCTAAAAAACTGGCTACGACTGCAGCTTTGATAAATTTGAATTCCATAACATCACACATTTTCTAATAAGTGGCCAAATATTACCAAATTAGGGCAAACTAAACACTCAAAACTCTCTCAAATAACGCTTTTTAACAATTTCATATTTAGCTTATTAGGTATCCACGTTATTATGACCCTTTATTATTTGAGGCTTAAAAATGGCACGCTTTTGTTATTCGCTTATTCTTTATCTATTAAGCCCACTAATTATTTTTTATCTATATGCAATAAGGGGTAAAAAAAATCAGGCCTATCGCCATCAATTTACTGAGCGCTTTGGGTTTGTAAAAGCTAACAAGGCTTCTCCTTTGCTCATTCACTGTGCCTCGGTGGGTGAAGTGCTTGCTGCGACACCTTTAATAAAGCAACTACAATCGCAGCACCCAGAGTTAGCAATTATTATCACCTGTAATACGCCTACAGGTCGTGAGCAGATAAAAAATAACTTTAAAGACTCCGTACAAGCACTTTACTTGCCACTTGACTTACCATTGGCAACAGCCCGTTTTTTAAAGAATATACAACCGCAAGCACTGTGTATTTTAGAAACTGAACTTTGGCCAAACTTAATGGCGCAGTGCCTAAATAAAGATATTCCAGTATTAGTATTAAACGCGCGTTTATCGGCAAAATCACAGCAAGGTTATAATAAAATAAAGCCACTAACCCGAGTAATAATGAGCTCAATAACACGCCTTGCAAGTCATAACCAACAAGATGCACAGCGCTTTATTGAGCTCGGCCTAACACCTGATAAAGTAGTCGTAACTGGCTCAATTAAATTTGATATTCAACCAAACACAGAGCAACTTAAAACTGTATCTGAATTGAAGGCACTTTATAATCAGCAACGCTTTATCTGGGTCGCAGGCTCTACTCACCCAATTGAGCATGGGCTAATTTTACAAGTTCACTCACATTTACTAACGCAGTTCCCTGATGCATTATTGGTTATTGCTCCACGCCATCCAGAACAATTTAATAAAGTTGCCGACCTATTAACTGACTCCTCTCTTACATTTAGCCGCAGGAGCGAAGGTAATTATGCTAATGAGCAAGTATTATTAGCGGATACCTTAGGTGAATTGCAGTGCCTCTACGGGATGGCTAAAGTAAGTTATATTGGAGGCAGTTTAATTGAGCGTGGTGGTCATAACCCGCTCGAAGCAGCTGCATTTTCTGTTGGAGCAATAGCCGGCCCGCATACCTATAATTTTAACCATGTTTACCCAGAGTTAATAGCACTTGGCGGCTGCATACAAGTTAAAAGTAGCGACGAACTCTATAAACAACTTTGCTTATATGCAAACAAACCTCAATTATGTGAAGCACTCGGTATACAGGCCAATAAATGCCTAATGAGTAACCAAGGCGCTATTGCAAATACACTCACCATAATTAATCAGTATATTAAATCATGAACAATCAAACCGTCACGTTAGCAGAACTACAAACTCGTCAGTGGGTCTCAAATGTTATCGTCAAATACAACTTCTGCCCGTTTGCTCGTAAAGAGGTCGAGAATAACTGTATTCATTATTTTACCAGCCAAAGTATTAGCATCGATGATGCGGTAATGGAAATGCTTGAACAGTGCAATCAACTTAATTGCTTAGCTGAACGTGAAACAGCACTTATCATGTTTGAACAAGGCTTTAGCGATTTTGAAGAGTTTTTAGATTTAGTAGATTTAGCTAATGCTTTACTCGTTGCACAGGGATTTGAAGGTAAATACCAAATAGCGAATTTTCACCCTGATTATGTATTCGCTGATAGCGATGAAAGCGATGCCGCTAATTATACTAACCGAGCTCCTTTTCCCACGTTGCATTTAATACGTGAAGCAAGCATGAGCGCGGCGTTAGATGAATATAATGAGCCAGAGTCAATCCCTGAACACAATATCAATTTAGCACGCCGTAAAGGCATCGATTTTTGGCAAGCCTTATTAGAGAACTGTAAAAAACCGAGCATGTAAGCTCGGTTTTTAATGCCCTTGAGTAATGCGCTGAGTTTATTTTTTAACCCACTCACCATTTACTTCAACAAAGTGCCCTGCTTGGGTTTTTTCTATGGTTTTCGCTGCTGCCAGCGCTTCTACTTGAGCAAGTGACAAATTGTTCTTTTTCGCAAGTTTTAAATACTGTGCTTTACGCTTAGCGTTAATTTCATCAACAACCGCTTTCGCCTCTGCATTTTGTACGACCAAACCTAAATAACCTGAGCTGTCTTCACCAACAAGCCCTTGATTTTTTGCATCATCTAACGTTATTGCCCAAGCAGAAAATGACAAAAAAACGGCACTTAAAAGTGTAATCACATTTAACTTTTTATTTTTTAATAAATTCATAATTGCTCCTTAGAATAACTCACTGTCATCGCCAAATAGATCATCTAGCTCTTTATCAACTTTCACACGAATTTCATGATCAACCTTAACATTTAAGTTAATGGTGATAGGTTCTTTCGCCGCCACTTCAACACGGTGCGTACATGCACTAAGTAAACCCAGCGCCGTAAGTATTACCAGCCATTTAGTCATTTTTAGTTCCTTTTGTTGAATATTCTTGTTCAACCTTTTGAGTAATCTCATCACTTAAGCGTAGTGCTCTTAAGAGTGTAAATACATTTTCTTCATGGTTGTAATTAAAGTTAACCTGCTGTGCCTGCTCTTCATTGTAACCTTTTAGGTTTACACCTAAATAAAGCCAACCATCAGAATTTAAATCAACACTGCTTTTTAAGCCTTGAATGTCTAAATCTTCCAATAAGCTTAAAATTGGGCTCAACTCCTGTTGCTGTGCTTTAACTGCATCAAAAGCAGCATTATCAGTAATAATTAGTTTACCTGTTCCTTGGTTTGATAACTCACCCGACTTTACCGATATACCTTGTTGATCAAAGTAAACAGGTAAACGCCCATTCACTTGACCTGTTAATGTAATGCCTGATTTATCATCTAAGGTAATTAATTTACTGGCATCAATATTTTCAAATATCACCAGAGACTGCTGAGCCTCTTTAGTCATTTTATAGCTATCTAAAGCGAAGCGACCCCCCAGTACATCACCGGTTAACTGGTAAGCGCGTGCAACAGAGTTATCAATGCTTAAATTACCTGCCATGTTACTCACAACAGCACCCGCACGTAACTCGTTTAGTTCAAATGTAGTGGGAGCCACATTAAGCTGACCTGAATTATAATTTCCCGTTAGCCGGCTGCTAAAATGCTTCGCTAAATAATCGTTATATAAGCCACTTAGCTGCTCTACTTGTAATGTAAACTCAGCCTGCTGTAAATTAACATCTCCGCGAACAACGCCATTAAAGCTACCGTCGGTCAGCGTTGCTAATGGCTCAAACTGCTGTAAAACAGGGTTAAGTTTAGTCGCGGCTTGCTCTGCAATTGTTATCTCAAATGGATGCTCCACAGCAGATACATGGTGACTGGCGACTAATTCAATTTCATCAATAAAAACGTGATGTGAGGCTTGCAACGCTCTGCTTTGCAAGCCTTTAGAGCTTATACGAATATTACTCAGGTTTAAAAAATCACTGTTAAATTGGGCAAGTTTAGTTTCACTGTTTAAATCCACAAATAATTCACCAACGGCTAGGCTAGATGATGCTGATAATTGATTATTTACACCAAGCAATTGATATTGCTCATAAGTCACTGAGCGTAATTGACTATTTAAACTTGCATGTATATTTTGTTTATCATCAAGTTTAGTCGTGAACTGGGCTTTGTAATCCTTTGCTGTTAATTTATCAAACTTAAGCTCAGCAAAAGTAAACTCGCTGGTTATATTCGCATTTTGTTGAAGTTGTAAAACATTCTCTATTTTAAATTGCCCCCTGCTTGCTATCTTTTTAGCTGATGCGGGCAAAAAATTAGGGAGTTCATCGATGCTTAATTGGTAATCGCCATTTATAGCCAAGTTATTCAAAGCTGCATTTACTTCTACTTGTTCAATATCCTCACTGATAAATAACAACTTGATATCGCCTTTGGCTTGCTCTAATGGCTGCTGAAGATTAATTGCTAGGTTTGTCAGGCTGAGCTTCGCGTCACTATTTTTAGCGTTTAATAACATTGACGGCATAACAAGTTGTTCATTTTCAAACTTAATTGTATCACTTAGCATAATTTGCCACTTTAAAGGCAGCTGCTTAAATATAAATTCACGCTGTGATTGATTGTTTATTAGCGCCAAACAAGCACTATCAAACGCTACCCAACTCGTTAATTGCTGCGCATCTAACGAAACTTTATTATCATTTAAATGGTAGTGAGTATTTACATCACCAAAAGCATTTAGCATCACAGGGCACTGACTAAACTCTTGAGTAAACTCAGCATCTATATCTGATTTTATATCAACGGACAATCCGTCAAAGGTGAATGCATGCACACTGTTTAATGTAAGCGCGGGTAACGGTTTTATCTTTGTAAGTAACCCATCAGCTAGATTAAAACGACCAGCAACTTTATGATTGTTAACTACGACCTCAGCTGTAACATCACCTGAAACCACAAATGTATTTAGCCTTTCCTCATCAATGCTAACCGTCAGTTCATCATGAAGTTGTGGATGGGTAATTAGCAGCCTTTTGATCTCAATTTTAGGTCGCTCTTTGGGTAAGTTAAGTGCCAGCTTTTTGAAGGGTTCATTACTTGATGAGTCACTCTCGCTATCATTTAAGCGAAGGTTAGCGCGACCAACGGTTATTTTTTTAGTATCAGCTATTATGCCGCCAAGCTCAATTTGATGACCTTGATAAGTCAGACATAATCGATTTACGCTTAAGCTAATATTTGAATTGAGTGACCAATCTAAACAATGTAATTCAACGCCTGATTGGCTCAAAGACGGGGCTATAGCCCATTGAGTGATAGGCATACGAAATACATAACCAAGTGTTAAAACACTCAGCAATAAAAACACGATTCCCCATGCGATGCGTTTGATCATACTATCCTTAACTTGAACCTTGAACCTTGAACCTTGAACCTTGAACCTTGAACCTTGAACCTTGAACCTTGAACCTTGAACCTTGAACCTTGAACCTTGAACCTTGAACCTTGAACCTTGAACAGTGTAGACAAAAAAGGCTGCACAATGCAGCCTTTTATTTTACAACTAGATTCTGAATCTAGTGTGTATAAATGTAGCTTAACCTACATTTTTACGCGCATTTCTAAACATACGCATCCATGGGCTATCCTCTTTCCACTCATCTGGGTGCCAAGAGTTAGCAACTGCACGGAATACACGTTCAGGGTGTGGCATCATAACTGTTGCACGACCATCCGCAGATGTAATACCGGTAATACCTTCAGGCGAACCATTCGGGTTATTAGGGTACTGCGTTGTTGGGTTACCATGGTTATCAACAAACTTAACCGCTACAGTGCCTGAATCAACGGCTGCTTTAACAGCTGCATCATTGGCAAACTCTGCATGGCCTTCACCGTGAGAAACCGCGATTGGCATACGAGAACCCGCCATGCCTTTGAAGAATACAGATGGACTCTCTTGTACTTCTACTAAGCTAAAGCGTGCTTCAAAGCGCTCTGATTTATTGGTCACAAAACGTGGCCAATGCTCAGTGCCAGGGATCAACTCTTTTAATGTTGATAACATCTGACAACCATTACACACACCTAAACTAAATGAATCTTGACGTTCAAAGAAGCTTTGGAATTGGTCACGCGCCATATCATTGAACAAGATTGATTTAGCCCAACCTTCACCCGCGCCTAATACGTCACCGTAAGAGAAACCACCACATGCAACTAAACCTTTAAATTCTTCAAGGCTCAAGCGCCCTTCAAGAATATCGCTCATGTGTACATCAACCGCAGCAAAACCTGCACGGTTAAACGCCGCAGCCATTTCTAGGTGCGAGTTAACACCTTGCTCACGCAAGATAGCCATCTTAGGCTTAGCGCCAGTGGCAATGTATGGTGCAGCTACATCTTCGTTTAAGTCAAAGTTAAGTTTAACGTTAAGACCTGGGTCTTTCGCATCAAACTTAGCATCAAACTCTTGCTTAGCACAATCTGGGTTATCACGACGCGCTTGCATTTGATATGTTGTTTCTGCCCAAATTGTACGAAGCTCAATACGTGTATTATTCAGTACAGCTTTACCTGCACGGTTAAATACCACAGTATCATCACTATTAAGTGTACCAATTTCATGGCTAATAGCAGCAATACCGTGCTCAGCAAATACCGCATTCACAGCCTCTAAATCGCTATTAGCAACTTGGATAACAGCACCGAGCTCTTCGTTATAAAGTGCTTCGATATCTGAACCAGTTAAACCATCAAGGTCAACAGTTACACCCGTGTGACCTGCAAACGCCATTTCAGCTATTGTGGTAAATAAACCACCGTCTGAACGGTCATGATAAGCAAGTAGCTTATTATCAGCGACAAGTGCCTGCATTGCATTGTAAAAGCCTTTTAATAACTCAGGGCTGTCAACATCAGGGGTTACATCACCAAGTTGCTTGTAAACTTGCGCTAAGCTTGACGCGCCCATGCGGTTTTTGCCAGCACCTAAGTCAACTAAAATAAGTGATGTTTCACCTTTGTCAGTACGTAATTGTGGAGTCACAGTTTTACGTACATCATCAACGCGACCAAACGCAGTGATGATCAAAGATAACGGCGCGGTGACTGATTTTTGCTCGCCATTTTCATCCCACTGAGTTTTCATCGACATTGAGTCTTTACCCACTGGAATAGTTAAGCCTAGCGCTGGGCAAAGCTCTTCGCCTACTGCTTTAACGGCTTCATAAAGGCCCGCATCTTCACCTGGGTGACCTGCTGCAGCCATCCAGTTTGCAGATAACTTAATATTCTCAAGGCCACCAATATTAGCACACGCAATATTAGTTAATGACTCAGCCACAGCTAAGCGTGCTGATGCGCCATAGTTAAGTAGTGCAGCAGGTGTACGCTCACCAAGCGACATTGCTTCACCGTGGTAAGTATCATAAGTTGCTGCTGTAACGGCACAGTTAGCAACGGGCACCTGCCAAGGGCCAACCATTTGGTCGCGGGCAACAAGGCCTGTTACCGAGCGGTCACCAATGGTGATTAAGAAGGTTTTTTCTGCAATCGTAGGCAAACGTAATAAACGATTTGCTGCTTCAGCTACGTCAATTTTGCTAGTATCAAGCGCTTCGCTTACAGCTTTTTGCGTGTTCGCTTCACGGTGCATTTTAGGCGCTTTACCTAATAACACATCTAGCGGTAAATCAACTGGGCTGTTATCAAAGTGACTATCAGCAACCGTTAAGTGACGCTCTTCTGTCGCTTCACCGATTACAGCGTACTGCGCACGTTCACGCTTACAAATCGCTTCAAAACGGTCAAAATCTTCAACAGCTACAGCAAGCACATAACGCTCTTGTGATTCATTACACCAAATTTCGTGTGGTGCCATGCCTGGCTCATCATTTGGAATATCGCGTAGTTGGAATTTACCACCACGGCCACCATCATTTACAAGCTCAGGGAATGCATTTGATAAACCGCCAGCCCCAACATCGTGGATAAATGCAATGGGGTTAGCATCACCTAGTTGCCAGCATTTATCGATAACTTCTTGGCAACGACGTTCCATCTCTGGGTTTTCACGTTGTACTGAGGCAAAATCTAAATCTTCATTAGATTGACCTGATGCCATTGATGAAGCGGCGCCGCCACCTAAACCAATGTTCATTGCAGGGCCACCTAAAGCGATTAACTTAGCACCAACTGGAATATCCCCTTTTTGCACATGGTCGGTACGAATATTACCTAAACCACCGGCAAGCATAATTGGCTTGTGGTAACCACGTACTTCAAATCCATTATGGCTAGTTACTTGCTCTTCATAAGTACGGAAATAACCCACTAAGTTTGGACGACCAAACTCGTTATTGAATGCAGCACCACCTAATGGGCCTTCTGTCATAATATCAAGGGCATTAACAATACGAGCTGGCTTACCAAAATCGGTTTCCCAAGGTTGTTCATAACCAGGAATACGTAAGTTAGATACTGTAAAACCAACTAAGCCAGCTTTAGGTTTAGAACCACGGCCTGTTGCACCTTCATCACGAATCTCACCACCCGACCCAGTCGCCGCACCAGAGAATGGCGCAATTGCAGTTGGGTGATTATGGGTTTCAACCTTCATCAAGATTTCAATGTTTTCTTGATGGTAAGTATATTCACCTTCAGCATTGGGGAAGAAACGGCCTGCTTTTGAGCCCGTCATTACTGCTGCGTTATCTTTATAAGCTGATAACACATTTTCAGGGTTTTTCTCGTAGGTATTTTTGATCATTTTGAACAATGATTTTGGCTGCTCTACGCCATCAATTGTCCAATCAGCATTAAATATTTTATGACGACAATGCTCTGAGTTTGCTTGTGCAAACATAAATAATTCGATGTCGTTCGGGTTACGTCCTAACTTTTGGAAGTTTTCTACCAAGTAGTCAATTTCATCATCCGCTAATGCAAAGCCTTGCTCAACATTTGCACTGGCAAGTGCCTCACGACCACCACCTAGAATGTCAACAGATGACATTTCACTCGGTGCATCAGTGCGGAATAACTGTGCTGCAGCTTCTAGCGAGTTATGCGTCGCTTCTGTCATACGATCGTGCAGCAGAGCTGCAACCTGACTAACTTGCTCAGCGTTCAAATCACCTTCAACATAGTAAGCAATACCACGCTCTACACGGTGAATTTGCGTTAAACCACAGTTGTGCGCAATATCCGTTGCTTTTGAAGCCCATGGCGAGATAGTGCCAGGACGCGGCGTTACTAACACCAAAGTGCCTGCTGGTGTATGTTCTGCGATCGTTGGGCCATAGGTAAGTAACTTCTCAAGCTTAGTTTGCTCATCACTTGAAAGTTCTGCTGTTAAATCAGCAAAGTGAGCATACTCGGCGTACACGTTGGTGACTGGAAGTTGCGCCTGTTGGCAACGGGCTAAAATTTTCTGAACTCTAAAATCGGAAAGTGCTGGTGCACCACGAAGGATCAACATAGGTATTTTCATCCGGGGTTAGGGATTGAACGATATTTTAGGTGGCTATTATAGTGCAAATGGCGCTTAGATTTAACTCAAAATTACGCTTTTCGTAAAATTATCTTTTCTTGTATCCATGAACATGAATAAACACAATAAAACTAATCGACAAGTGACGCGATGCAAAAGTTTTGATATAAGGGTATCAGGGCATTACAGGGGCGCACTATGATCAAACAAAAGTTAATAACAATCATTACGTTAGTTATGCTTTTGTGTGCCTGTGATATGCAACAACAGCCATCTCAGTTAAGCCAAATAAAAACTCAGAACAAAATCAGAGTAGGTACTCTAGCTGGTGCAAGCAACTATTATCAGGCTGTTCAAGGCGAGCAAGGGTTTGAGTATGAGTTGGCGCAAGAGTTCGCCGATCATCTTGGTGTTGAACTTGAGATGGTGCCTTTTTTTAATTTATCTGACATGTTTTCTCGACTAGATAACGGCGATTTAGATTTAATTGCTTCAGGTTTAACTTACGATAAAACTCGTGCTCAGCGCTATCGGTTCGGACCAACTTATCGCACGATCAGCCAAAAACTTGTGTATAAGCAAGGTCGAATTCGCCCAAGAGACTTTGATGACTTAACAGGTAATTTAACCGTTTTGTCAAAAAGTAGTCATTCTTTAGCGCTACAACAAATAAAACAAACTCACCCAAATTTAAATTGGCAAGAAACCGAAGACCTTGATGAAGAAGAATTATTACAAGCTGTGATTGATGGTGAGATTGATTATACACTCGCCGATTCGCACACTTTATCGCTATTTCGCCGCTACCATCCAAATTTAAGTATTGGATTTTCAGTTACTCGCAACGATCCAATTGCTTGGCTGATGCGAAAAGATGGAGATGACTCCTTATATGCGCTAATGGTGCCTTTTTTTGGCGATGTAAAACAAAATAACCAACTCTATGTGCTCGAAGAAAAGTACTTTGGTCATGTGCGTCAATTCAATTATGTAAACACCCTTGCCTATATTGAAGCAATAAAAGAGACTTTACCTAAATATCAGCCTTGGTTTGAACAGTATGCTGGCAGTTTGGATTGGCGCTTACTTGCAGCGTTAAGTTACCAAGAGTCGATGTGGAACCCAACAGCAAAATCCCCCACAGGCGTACGCGGGATCATGATGCTTACACGCGGTACGGCAAAACAAGTAGGTGTTACTAACCGCCTGGCACCTGAGCAAAACATTAAAGGGGGAGCTGAATATTTAGAAAAACTGGTTAAACGTATTCCTGAGCGTGTTCCACAGCCCGATAGAACTTGGCTTGCGTTGGCATCTTATAATATTGGTTGGGGCCACGTGAACGACGCACGTATTATTACAGAACAGCAAGGTGCCAGTCCCGATAAATGGGCTGATGTGAAAAAGCGTTTACCCCTGTTAATCAAAAAGCGTTATTATCGAAAAACAAAATATGGCTATTCTCGTGGTGATGTCGCCGTGAAATACGTTGATAACATTCGTCGTTACTATGACGCGCTAGTATGGCTTGATGAAAATAATGCTATCAGTGAACCTGAGTCGCCTAAAGAAAATAGCGATATGGGACCGGCTTCTGTAACACAGCAGCAAACCCCTATAGGTAAGGCCAAAGATAAAGCGACTGATAAAACACACAGCCAAAAGCAAACATAAAACAGGTAAAATATCTATTTACTTGTCATCAATTGATCACTAATGTGTGGTATCAACAAATTATCTAAATTAACTATTTCTTGCTTTCACGTATTCAGGAGAAAACATGCTTAAGCGTAGGCGCACACATTCATTTAAACGTAACGTCTTTTTTTCAACCGCGACCCGCCGTAGAATTATGCTACGAAATTTGCATAAAAAAGTTATTTGGCGACGCCGTATGTTCGCTATGCAGCGGATGTCAGAGCAGAGTGATTCAACACCGTCAAGTTAGGATTGTTGCTCTCGCTTTGCTTGCTTTAGGGCTTTTATCTCCTGACGGCGGCGTTTAAAAAACGCAGAAATAGTCTCTCCACACTTATCAGCTAATACTCCTGAGGTTAGCTCTACTTGATGATTTAATTTAGGTTCTTGCAATAAGTTCATAATGGAACCCGCAGATCCTGTTTTCGCATCAAAAGCCCCAAACACCAGTCTTTTTATTCGGCTATGTACCAAAAGCCCCGCACACATTGAACATGGCTCTAAGGTTACATAAAGCGTGCAATCAATTAAGCGATAATTCTGCAGTGCTTTACCTGCTTCACGTATTGCGATCATTTCAGCATGGGCAGAGGGATCATTATCTGTGATCGAACGGTTATAGCCAGCCCCAATGAGTTCGTTACCTTTAACAAGTACAGCTCCAACAGGGATTTCGTTGAGTTTTTCAGCCTCTTTTGCGTACTCTAACGCTTTTTCCATCCAATACTGATCACTAAATTGCTCGTTCATTTTATTTAATCTTTCACTAATTATTGTTTTATTATACTCACTTAGAACACAAAAATGACTACCAAGCTGATTAATGACAAAAATAAAACAAATTAAAACCGCTTAACCATGGCTCAGCCTGTGTGATTTGCGCTATAATCTCCCGCTTTTTTTATTTAGCTCACAACACACGGGTAGCAAATGAAATTTCCTGGACGCCGCAGGCATAAACATTATTTTCCGGTGGAAGCCAAAGATCCACTAACGAATCAACTCAACGCCAGTGATAAGTTGCAGCGCAGCTACATCACAGGTATTGATCAAATTGTAGTTGATATCGAAGCAAAAGTTGATCAAGCTTTCCTCGATGAGTTTCAGCTGCGCCGAGGTATGTCGCAAGTAATTGATAGTGAAATCACCAACGCACTTTATGACCGCTTAAAGCTCAACGACATGATTGATTATGAGTTTGCCGGAGGTACAATTGGTAACACTATGCACAACTATTCAGTGCTTGCTGATGACCGCTCTGTGCTACTGGGTGTCATGAGCGAAAATATTAAGATTGGTAGTTACGCCTATCGCTTTTTATGCAACACATCAAGTCGTGTAGACCTTGATTACTTGCAACCTGTTGATGGCCCAATCGGCCGCTGTTTCACCTTAATTGATGACAGCGGTGAGCGTACCTTTGCAATCAGTGCAGGGTTGATGAATCACTTACGCCCAGAATCTATCGATAAAGAGCTAATAGAAAACTCATCTGCTCTTGTTATCAGCGCATACTTAATGCGTACTCAAGGTAGCGAAACAATGACCGAAGCTACCATACAAGCGGTTAAATACGCAAACGACGCTGATGTACCAGTCGTACTAACTCTTGGTACTAAATTTTTAATTGAACAAGATCCAACTTGGTGGGCTAACTTTGTTGCTGAACATGTTGATATTCTTGCCATGAATGAAGAAGAAGGCTTTGCGATCACCGGATTTGAAGATCCACTCCTAGCTGCAGATAAAGCCCTTGATTGGGTTGATCTTGTTATTTGTACAGCAGGAGAAAAAGGCCTATTTATGGCCGGCCACGTTGACGACAAGTTCAAGCGAGAAACTGAATATCCACTTTTACCAGGTGCAATAGCAGACTTCAATCGTTATGAGTTTTCACGCGCGATGCGCAAAATTGACTGTGAAAATCCAATGCGAGCTTACAGCCATACAGCCCCATTTATGGGCGGTCCTGATAGCATTAAAAATACCAATGGTGCGGGTGATTGTGCACTAGCTGCCGTGCTTCATGATTTATCAGCTAATGTGTATCATAAGCTTAATGTGGGTAACTCAGCTAAACATCAGCAGCCCGCCATGACATATTCATCACTAGCGCAAATTAGTAAGTACGCTAACCGTGCCAGCTATGAAGTATTAGTGCAACACTCTCCTCGCCTTTCACGCGGCTTGCCAGAACGAGAAGACTGCCTAGAGCAAGTTTACTGGGAGCAGTAAACTTGTGACTAGAAAATAGAAATATCGAGCTTTTTAGATAGCAGCTCCAGAGCTGCTATTCCTGCCACAGAATTACCAAAGCTATTTAATCCAGGCGACCACACTGCAACGGTAAATTTATTAGGTAATACAGCTAAAATAGTACCTGATACCCCAGACTTTCCTGGCATACCAACTCGATAGCCAAAATCTCCCGCAGCATCATATAGACCACTAGTAAAGAGTAACGAATTCAATTGTTTGTTTTGCAAACTAGAAAGGACTTCCTTGCCAGAGATATTATCAACCCCTTTATTTGCAAGAAAGTTATAAGCTTTTGCAAGTTCCACGCAATTAAGTTCAATCGCGCAAAAATTAAAGTACGCCCATAGCACATCATCGACCTCATTATGAAAGTTGCCAAACGACTTCATTAAGTGACCCATAGCTGCATTACGGTGGCGAAATTCATACTCTGAGTTAGCAACTTTTTTATCAATAACAATGGTGTCATTTCCTGACAGAGCACGAAACGTTTCAAGCATGGAGTGCATCGGTGCCGATAAACGGCTATATAAAGCATCACAAGTAACAATAGCACCCGCATTAATAAACGGGTTACGGGGTAAACCTTTTTCAAACTCAAGCTGCGTAAGAGAGTTAAAAGCAGTGCCTGATGGCTCTTTACCTACACGATGCCACAGCTCATCACCGTAACGTTGTAGCGCAAGTGTTAGTGTCATTACCTTTGATACTGATTGTATCGTAAAGCGCTTAGAACAATCTCCAGCGCAGAAGGTCTGGCCATCTGTGGTGTATATTGCAATTGAAAATTGTTCTGCATCAACCACAGCTAGAGCAGGAATATAATCAGCCACCTTCCCTTGAGAAAGTAATGGCTGCACCTGTGCCGCAATCTCATTTAACACTTGTTGGTAATCAGAATTAACCAATATCGCTCTCACTTTCTATGTCGATAAAGATAAAATTCTAACATGATAGTTGAGAGCAGTTGAGGCCATTTGTAGATAATACCAATACTTTTTATTAAGTGATCAAATTTATCCATTTTCTCGAACAGATACGCTTAACGTTATCAATATCTGAGCGAAATGTATTCCACGCCCTACTTACTTGCTCCACAATATCGTCATAACT
>NZ_JASDCD010000039.1:0-15025 GCF_030408095.1 Pseudoalteromonas sp. APC 3893 | reverse complement strand
AGCCCCCTTTGGTCCGTAGACATTATGCGGTATTAGCAGTCGTTTCCAACTGTTGTCCCCCACCTAAAGGCATGTTCCCAAGCATTACTCACCCGTCCGCCGCTCGTCAGCAAAGTAGCAAGCTACTTTCTGTTACCGCTCGACTTGCATGTGTTAGGCCTGCCGCCAGCGTTCAATCTGAGCCATGATCAAACTCTTCAATTAAAAGTTTTTTCTGTCCTTCCCATAAAGGGAGCGGACATGCTCAATGAATTCTGAATTTATTTAATATCTTTCGATATTGAATTGACTGTGCTGAATAATTACCAAAGTAACTATTCTGTTGGTCACTCAGTTTCAATTGAGACTCTAATTTTTTGCGTCATCTAGCGAACTAGAATCTGCTGTTAGAACTCAATCTGTACGAGTGCCCACACAGATGATTGCTTTATATTGTTAAAGAACGTTGCGATTAAAGCGCGTTGCTTTATCTCGCTAGGTCTGCGCATGTTACGCTTTCCTATTTTTTTGTCAACACTTAATTTTAAACTTTATTAAAAATTTAAACTCAAGTTTTACTCGACTTACTAAGTGACTTGCTTGCCTCGCTAAGCGTTGCCTGCTCTGCCGTCTCAGTGGGGTCGCATTATAGGGAGTTCCGAAAACAGATCAACCTTTATTTGAAGAAAACTCAAAATAAAGTACTGTTCGCTGAGTATTTGAACAAAACGTATGAAAACAGAGCTAATCTAGGGTAATAAAGTCTATTTATAGTGCTTTAAACTAGAAATTTAATTAATAAACCTTAATACACGATCTTAATTAAGTAAGATCAACACTGGGATCTTATATATTAAGTAAATGGTAGGTTGTTTTATAGAGGAAGATATTTGCTCAGAAATAGGTTTATCAATAATTATATGCCAAGAAGATACATTAAAGATAAATAGAGAATAGATGAAGTAGATTAGGAATAGAATTATAGGCATTAAAAAGCCGAGCATAAGCTCGGCTTTTTGGTGTCTTTAAGACTTACTCAGCAGACTGCGCGTCTTCTTGAACTTCTTCGGTTGCAGATGTGCGACCTACTAGTTCAATATAAGCCATTGGTGCATTATCACCAGCACGGAAGCCACACTTAAGAATACGAGTGTAACCACCTGGACGATCCGCATTACGAGGACCGATTTCGCTGAACAATTTACCAACTACTTCATTATCACGCGTGCGAGCAAACGCTAAACGGCGATTTGCTACACTGTCAGTCTTAGCCAGTGTGATTAAAGGTTCAATTACACGGCGTAACTCTTTCGCTTTAGGCAAAGTAGTTTTGATGATTTCGTGTTTCACCAAAGAACCTGCCATATTGCTGAACATCGCTTTACGATGGCTGCTGTTACGGTTTAATTGACGACCACTCTTACGATGGCGCATGACCCTATCCTTCTAACTAAACTAATATAGTGATTTAGATTATTCAGCTAGGCTTGCAGGCGGCCAATTTTCTAGGCGCATGCCCAGAGAAAGACCACGTGAAGCTAGCACGTCTTTAATTTCAGTTAGAGACTTCTTACCTAAGTTAGGCGTTTTAAGAAGCTCAACTTCTGTGCGCTGAACTAAATCACCGATATATTGAATTTGCTCGGCTTTCAAACAGTTTGCAGAACGCACTGTTAGTTCAAGATCATCAACTGGACGAAGTAGAATAGGATCGAATTCAGGCTTCTCTTCTTTCTCTTCTGGTTCAGTTACATCACGTAAATCTACGAATGCATCTAATTGTTCAGCTAAGATAGTAGACGCACGGCGGATCGCTTCTTCAGGATCTAAAGTGCCGTTTGTTTCCATATCAATGATTAACTTGTCTAAGTCTGTACGTTGTTCAACACGTGCTGATTCAACCGAGTACGCAATACGTTCAACTGGGCTAAATGATGCATCAAGCAACAATCGACCAATTGGACGCTCATCGTCATCAGAGGATAAACGGCTAGACGCCGGCACATAACCGCGACCGCGTTCAACACGAATACGCATGCTGATATCGCTGCTATCTGTCGTTAAGTGACAAATAACGTGATCTGGGTTAGCAATTGTTACATCGCCATCGTGCTGAATATCTGCCGCAGTCACAGGGCCTACACCAGACTTAGTCAGGGTCAGAAAAACTTCATCTTTACCTTCTAAAGTTACTGCTAGACCTTTAAGATTTAACAGAATTTCAATGATGTCTTCTTGTACGCCTTCTTTCGCGCTGTATTCATGCAACACACCGTCGATTTCAACTTCGGTTACTGCACATCCAGGCATAGACGAAAGAAGTATACGGCGTAAGGCATTTCCCAACGTGTGGCCAAAGCCACGCTCTAATGGTTCTAAAACAACTTTAGAACGTGTTGGGTTGATAGCGTCGATATCGACTAACCTTGGTTTTAGAAATTCTGTAACAGAACCCTGCATTTTATCCTCTCTTAACTCTTAACTTTACTTAGAGTAAAGTTCGACGATTAGTTGTTCATTAATGTCCGCAGACAGGTCTGAACGCTCAGGTAGGCGTTTGAAATTACCTTCCATTTTCTTACCGTCAACTTCAACCCAAGTCGGCTTTTCACGTTGCTCGGCTAGTTCTAGAGCAGCGATGATACGCGCTTGTGTCTTAGACTTTTCACGAATAACTACTACATCTTCTGGAGTAATTACGAATGAAGGAATGTTCACAACACGACCATTAACTAAAACCGCTTTGTGGCTTACTAACTGACGTGCTTCAGCACGTGTGCTTGCAAAACCCATGCGGTATACAACATTGTCTAAACGTTGCTCTAAAAGCTGTAACAAGTTTTCACCTGTGTTGCCTTTAAGGCGAGCAGCTTCTTTGTAGTAGTTACTGAATTGCTTTTCAAGTACACCGTACATACGACGAACTTTTTGCTTTTCACGTAATTGTAAACCGTAATCAGATAAGCGACCTTTACGAGCGCCGTGCTGACCAGGTGCAGTCTCAAGTTTACACTTAGAGTCGATAGCTCTTACGCCGCTCTTAAGGAACAGGTCAGTACCTTCACGACGACTCAGCTTGAGCTTAGGGCCCAAATATCTTGCCATGTTATTTCTCCTAACCTATTGTTAAACGCGACGTTTCTTCGGTGGACGACAACCATTATGTGGTATTGGCGTCACGTCAGTGATGTTGGTGATACGGTAACCAGCAGCATTCAAAGCACGTACAGCAGATTCACGACCTGGACCTGGACCTTTGATGAAAACTTCTAGATTTTTTAAACCGTATTCTTGAGCAGCAGTACCTGCACGCTCTGCAGCAACCTGAGCAGCGAATGGTGTAGATTTACGTGAACCACGGAAACCTGAACCACCGGCAGTAGCCCATGATAGTGCATTACCTTGACGGTCGGTAATTGTAACAATAGTGTTGTTGAAAGAAGCATGAACATGAGCCATACCATCAGCAACTTGCTTTTTAACCTTTTTACGACGAATTGGTGTCTTAGCCATAATACTATCCCCTTATCGCTTAATAGGCTTACGAGGACCCTTACGGGTACGCGCGTTAGTCTTAGTTCTTTGACCACGTAGTGGTAAAGAGCGACGGTGACGTAGGCCACGGAAACAACCAAGGTCCATAAGGCGCTTGATATTCAAAGTAACTTCACGACGAAGATCACCTTCTACAGTGTACTTGCCAACTTCTTCACGAAGTACGTCAAGTGTTTCGTCTGAAAGTTCACCGATTTTTGTGGTCTCGGCGATACCAGTCGCTACTAAGATAGCCTTAGAGCGAGTCTTACCTATGCCATAAATAGCTGTTAAACCAATAACTGCATGTTTATGATCAGGGACGTTAATGCCAGCGATACGGGCCACTAACACATCTCCTATATTTGAATTTGGTTATCATCTGTTTGAAGAGCCCGTAAGGATACTCAAACGAAGACCAAATCACAATTGAAAACACAGGCCAAGAAATCTCAGCCTGCACGACTTATTTAATTAGCCTTGCCTTTGCTTATGCTTTGGCTCACTGCAAATTACACGTACAACACCGGCACGTTTAATAACTTTACAGTTACGGCATATTTTCTTAACGGAAGCACGTACTTTCATTGCTCAACTCCGTAAACTGACCTTATCGACCGTAGCCTTTAAGGTTCGCTTTTTTCAGCACAGAATCATATTGATGTGACATCATATGAGTCTGTACTTGTGCCATAAAGTCCATGATCACAACAACGATAATCAAAATTGATGTACCGCCGAAGTAGAATGGCGTTTGCCATGCCATGGTCATGAATTCGGGCACCAGACAGATAAAGGTTATATACAAAGCACCTGCCAATGTCAGGCGTGTCATCACTTTATCAATGTATTTCGATGTCTGCTCACCTGGACGAATACCTGGGATAAATGCGCCAGATTTTTTCAGGTTATCTGCTGTTTCACGCGGGTTAAACACCAACGCTGTATAGAAAAAGCAGAAGAAGATTATAGCCGCAGCTAAAACTAATGCATACAATGGTTGACCTGGAGTCAACGTTGTAGCAATGGCTTGTAGCACATCAGCGACCGGACCTTCACCCTGGCCGAACCAGCTGGCAATAGTACCAGGGAACAGAATAATACTGCTAGCAAAGATTGGTGGAATAACACCCGCCATATTAACTTTTAGTGGTAAATGCGTGCTTTGAGCAGCAAATACTTGACGACCTTGCTGACGCTTTGCGTAGTTAACAACGATACGTCGTTGACCACGTTCAAAGAATACTACAAGATAAGTTACAGCGAATACAATTACAGCAACCATCAACAGTACTAGAATATTCAGATCACCTTGGCGCGCCATTTCGGCTGTCGAACCAATAGCAGACGGCAAGTTTGCTACTATACCAACAAATATTAGAACAGAGATACCGTTACCGATACCGCGCTCAGTAATTTGCTCGCCCAACCACATAAGGAACATAGTACCAGTTACTAAACTCACCACAGCGGTGAAATAGAAACCTAAACCTGGGTTAACAACTAACCCGTCCATCATGCCCGGTAAGCTTGTAGCAATACCGATTGATTGGATAGTAGCAAGCAAAAGCGTGCCATAGCGTGTGTACTGGCTAATTTTCTTACGCCCTTGTTCACCTTCTTTCTTAAGCTCTATAAACGGCGGATACATATGCGTTAATAGTTGCGTAATAATCGAAGCTGTAATGTAAGGCATAATACCCAGTGCTAACACTGAAGCTCGCTCAAGTGCACCACCGCTGAACATGTTAAACATTTCAACAATGGTGCCCTTTTGTTGCTCGAAGAAATCGGCAAGTACAGCGGCGTCAATCCCAGGGATCGGCACAAATGAACCTAGACGGTAAATAATGATAGCGCCCAATACGAATAGTAATCGACGTTTCAATTCCGAAAGTCCACCTTGTGCACTTTGCATATCTTGACCTGGTTTAGCCATTAGTACTTCCTTAGTCTTCTACCTTGCCTCCGGCAGCTTCGATAGCCTCGCGAGCACCTTTAGAAGCCTTAAGGCCTTTAACGGTAACTGCGCGTGAAACTTCGCCAGATTTAACAACTTTAACGAACTGAACGTTCTTTTTAACTAGACCAGCTGCTTGTAACGTACCTAGGTCTACCACATCGCCTTCAACTTTAGCGATTTCGTATAGGTTAATTTCTGCAGATACTAAAGATTTGCGAGAAGTGAAACCGAACTTAGGTAGACGACGTTGCATAGGCATTTGACCGCCTTCAAAACCAACGCGTACTTTACCGCCAGAACGTGATTTTTGACCTTTGTGACCACGGCCACCAGTCTTACCAAGACCAGAACCGATACCACGACCAACACGTTTACCAGCAGATTTTGATCCTGCAGCAGGAGAAAGTGTATTCAAATGCATTCGAATTACCCCTCAACCTTAACCATGTATGAAACTCGGTTGATCATACCACGTACACATGCTGTGTCTTCTAACTCAACAGTGTGATTGATACGACGTAAACCAAGACCGCGTAATGTAGCTTTATGCTTCGGTAAACGACCGATAGAGCTCTTTACTTGTGTTACTTTTACAGTTTTATTAGCCATGGTTTACCCCAGAATCTCATCTACTCGAAGACCACGTTTAGCAGCGATCGACTGAGGAGAATTCATATTCTCAAGAGCTGAGATCGTTGCACGTACAACGTTGATCGGGTTAGTAGAACCGTAACATTTAGAAAGTACGTTCTGCACACCAGTCACTTCAAGTACTGCACGCATAGCGCCACCTGCAATGATACCAGTACCTTCAGATGCCGGTTTCATGAACACTTGTGAGCCAGCATGACGCCCTTTAACAGGGTGCTGTAATGTGTTGCCATTTAGGTCTACATTGATCATGTTACGACGTGCTTTTTCCATTGCTTTTTGAATAGCAGCTGGAACTTCACGAGCTTTACCATAACCGAAACCTACTTTACCTGCGCCGTCACCAACTACTGTTAGTGCAGTGAAGCTAAAGATACGACCACCTTTAACTACTTTAGACACACGGTTTACCGCGATTAGCTTTTCAGCTAAATCAGGCTGTTGTTGCTTTGCTTCTACGTTAGCCATTGTCTACTCCTAGAATTGCAAACCGGCTTCACGCGCAGCATCTGCTAGCGCCTTCACACGGCCGTGATATTTAAAGCCACTGCGATCAAAAGCAATCTTTTCGATGCCTTTGTCAGCCGCACGTTCTGCAACAAATTTGCCAACTGCTTGTGCAGCTGCAATGTTGCCTGTGCCTTTAACTGTTTCGCTAATAGCTTTCTCAACAGTAGAAGCAGCAGCCAGTACACTACCCTCAGCATTAACTACTTGAGCGTAAATGTGACGTGGCGTGCGGTGGATAACAAGACGCGTTGTGCCTTGTTCAATATAATTTCTACGAGTGCGTTTAGCACGACGTAGACGAGCTGTTTTTTTATCCATCGTCTTACCTTACTTCTTCTTAGCCTCTTTACGGCGTACATTCTCATCTGCGTAACGAACACCTTTACCTTTATAAGGCTCTGGTTTACGGTATGCACGAATGTTAGCAGCTGTTTGACCAACTAACTGCTTATCTACGCCCTTAACTAGAACTTCTGTTTGGCTTGGAGTTTCAATCGTAATTCCTTCAGGAACCGCGAAATTAACTGGGTGCGAGAAACCAAGAGTTAAATCTAATGTTTTACCCTTAGCAGCTGCACGATAACCAACGCCTACTAACTGAAGTTTCTTCTCGTAACCTGTATGCGTACCAACAACCATGTTATTGATAAGAGCGCGAGCAGTACCTGCTTGTGCCCATGCATTGGCTACGCCTTCACGAGGTAAAGTTGTAATAACGTTATCATTAACTTGTACTTCAACAGCTGAGTTGATAGTACGTGTTAATTCACCGTTTTTGCCTTTAACTGTGATTTCCTGGCCTTTTAATGTAACTTCTACACCGGCAGGAACGTTTATTGGTGCCTTTGCTATGCGAGACATAGTTCCCCTCCGATTAAGCTACAAAACCAATGATTTCACCACCAACACCAGCACTACGTGCGGCGCGGTCTGTCATTAGGCCTTTAGAAGTTGATACGATAGCGATACCTAGACCACCCATTACCTTAGGTAATTCGTCACGTCTCTTATAGATACGTAGACCAGGGCGGCTAACACGCTGGATGTTTTCAATAACAGCTTTGCCTTCGAAGTATTTCAACTCGATAGAAAGCTCAGGTTTAACATCGCCGTTTACTGCGAAATCAGTGATGTAACCTTCGTCTTTTAATACTTTAGCTACCGCTACTTTCAGCTTTGAAGTTGGCATCGTTACTGATACTTTCTTCGCTGATTGACCGTTACGGATACGTGTGAACAAATCCGCGATAGGATCTTGCAAGCTCATAGTCTTACTCCCGTGATTCTATTACCAGCTAGCCTTTTTAAGGCCAGGAATTTCACCGCGCATAGCTGCTTCGCGAACTTTAATACGGCTCATGCCGAATTTGCGAAGGTAACCATGTGGGCGGCCCGTAATGTTACAACGATTACGTTGACGTGCAGGGCTAGAATCACGTGGTAAAGCTTGTAGCTTAAGTACCGCGTCCCAACGATCATCGTCAGATGTTTTCACATCGCTGATGATAGCTTTTAGTGCTGCGCGCTTTTCAGCGTACTGAGCAACTAATTTTGTGCGCTTTGCTTCGCGCGCTTTCATAGAATTCTTTGCCATAACCCTACCCTTATTTCTTGAATGGGAAGTTAAACGCTTCTAACAACGCACGGCCTTCCTCATCTGTTTTCGCAGATGTAGTGATTGTGATATCCATACCGCGTACACGGTCTACTTTATCATAATCAATTTCTGGGAAGATGATTTGTTCACGTACGCCCATGCTGTAGTTACCACGTCCATCGAAAGACTTAGCACTTACACCACGGAAGTCACGGATACGTGGGATAGCGATTGAAACCAAACGCTCAAAAAAGTCCCACATACGCTCGCCGCGTAAGGTTACTTTACAGCCAATTGGGTAGCCTTCACGCACTTTAAAGCCAGCAACAGATTTGCGTGCTTTAGTGATTAAAGGTTTCTGACCAGAGATAGCTTCTAGATCCGCAACAGCGTTATCTAAAATTTTCTTGTCAGCTAGGGCTTCGCCCACGCCCATATTTAATGTGATCTTTTCGATCTGAGGGACTTGCATGACAGAGCTGAAACCAAACTTCTCTTGAAGCTCAGCAACTACTTTGTCTTTATATACTTCATGCAGTTTCGCCATCATTCTACTCCAACTATTAGATAGTTTTACCAGTAGATTTAAAGATACGTAATTTCTTACCATCTTCAATCTTGAAACCTACACGATCTGCTTTACTCGTTTCCGAGTTGAAGATCGCAACGTTTGATACGTCGATAGACGCTTCTTTTTCAACAATGCCGCCAGCTTGGTTCAATTGTGGAACCGGCTTTTGGTGTTTCTTGATTAAGTTTATGCCTTCGACAAATACTCGACCAGACTCGGTAACAACTGAAAGCACTTTGCCGCGCTTACCTTTGTCTTTACCTGCTAGAACGATTACTTCGTCATCACGACGGATTTTTGCTGCCATGATTGACTCCTTACAGTACTTCTGGGGCTAGTGAAACGATTTTCATGAACTTGTCATTACGAAGCTCACGAGTCACAGGGCCGAAAATACGTGTACCAATTGGCTGCAAGTTATCATTTAAGATAACAGCCGCATTGCTGTCGAAACGGATCAAAGAACCGTCAGGACGACGAACGCCTTTCTTAGTACGCACAACTACCGCGTTTTTAACATCACCTTTCTTCACTTTACCGCGAGGAATCGCTTCTTTTACAGAAACTTTAATGATGTCACCAATCGCTGCATAACGACGGTGCGAACCGCCTAAGACTTTAATACACTGCACTTTGCGAGCGCCGCTGTTATCAGCAACTTCCAGCTGAGTTTGCATTTGGATCATGTTAATGACCTCCGGTGTAGTTATTACAACTTGCCTTAAATCGTTTAAAATCAAGACATTTAGATTAAATACCCACCAAAAAACAACTAAGTTGTCTCTTAAGGGCGGGCAATTGTATCAGCATTGAGGGGGTAGTGGTAGGTTATTTTTTAATTAATTTATAATTCTAGTGCTCGTTAATTTAACGCTAGATAATAATTTGCTGTTTAACAGCTGCTTATAAATCAATCAGGGCATAATTATACCCTGATTGATTTTTATTCGGCTTATTATTGCTGTATTAGCCAAACAAGCCTTTTAATTTATCTTTAATTTTATCTTTTGCTTTTTCTTTCACTTTGTCTTCAGCCGCTTTACTTACATCTAGACTGATACCAACATCATGAAAAGGGCCTTCGATTCTAATAGGGATTTTAAAACCAGTACTATCATCTGTTGTGCCTTGCCCTTCAAGTGAATCTACAATTCCTGTCACTAACCGATAATTAACAGTGGTCATTGGTAAATCAACATCACCTTCACCACTAATTCTAATTAATGGGCTTAACATAGATAAGTCCTTGTTTTTACCAATCCCATTTCTAAAATTAAAGCTACCTGTTAAGGCTGAGAAATCTGTTTGCTCTGAATTATCAAAACCAGTATCAAGTCCTTCTGACACAGCACCTAGATTACCTTTTATCAACTCTTTACCTTTACGAACCATCTCAGCAATATTTGCACCTTTCACTGCGCCATCTGCAAACTCAAATGCTAGCTTTCCTTGTAATGCATTGATGAAGCTTTTTTGGCTATAGCCACTTGTGGTTAAATCCCAATTTAGTGATCCCTTACCCATTAGCTTATCAAAGCCTGCAGCATCAGTTAGCAGAGGTTGTGCATCGATTGCATCTAAAGAAAAGTCGGTCGTTATTTTATATGGGGTTTGTTTTGCATTTATCGTTACCTTACCTTTACCATTACCTTCATAAGCAGCAAATTTATCAAGACTTAGATTCGCTACTGCATCTTTAAGGTTCACTGTAAACTGGTTAGCTCCCAGTGTTATATCGTTCGCTTTAAGCCCACTTGAGCGGATAACTATATTTGCATCAAGTGAATTTAATCCACTCATATCAATTTTTGTATCATCCCACACTATAGGTTGCGCAGGTGCATCAGCAGCTGGCTCAACCTCATCTTCGTTTTTAGCCACTGCTTCTGGTAAGTATGGATTTAGATCAAGCATACCTAAGTCGATATCTGCGTTTACAGCTAAACGCTTACCTAGGTTGATATCACTACTACCTTTGATCTGTAATGCATCAAGTGTAGCTAGCAACTCAGTTAAAGTGAACTTTTCACCCTGCAAGTGCATTTTACCTTTCACATTAAAAGCATTGAACGCATTCTCTTTTGCATTTAGTTCTATGCCTTGCCAGTTCGCAATACTTTTAACTGAATCGCCACTAAGTGATAGTTGGCCTTGAATATCTTGCCCTTGTTTAGCAATCGAACCTTTAAAGTCGACATCTACTAGACGCGACGATAAAACCTTCGTCACATTAAAGGTATTACCTTCTATTACTTTAGCTGGTGTATCTACTTTTACATCAAGCTCAAAACGCTCTTGCATATATGTAATAGCACCTTTTATTTCAAGCTCCTTGCGTAATGAAGGTAATAATATTGCTAGATCAAGATCGCTTATTTGTTGTTGGACACCAGTTCTACCATCTAAGTACGTGAAGGAACCACCATAAATCGCCACTTCACCTAGCTCTATATCAAAACTCTCAGGTAGTTTTACAGCCTCACTATTTTGAGGTGAAGCTTCAGGCTGCTTTGCTACGGCATCAAAAAGCTGCCAGTTTGCTTTACCGCTTTTATCTGTCTCTAACAGAATATTTGGCTCATTAATGACGAACTTTTCAAGTTTAAATTCACCACCAAATAATGAAAACCATGGAATATGAATTGCTAACTGTTGCATGCTAGCCATATCAGGGCGTGAACCTGTTTGCATATTCGCAAAATGTACATCATTAAGCTCAAGCTTTAATGAAGGAAACACTGAGAGTGACTTATCACCCTGAATAATTAAACTTCGCCCAGTTGTTTGCTCAACTTGTTCTGATACTTTATTAAAAATTGCATCAGTAGGAATTAAAAATGGTGCAGCAACTATTAATGCAATCAGCAATATCAATATTACACCTATAACTTTAAAGATGGTTTTCATGATGGTCCTTTCAAATGTTCATTTAATGTTCTTATCATAGCGGGAGTTAGGCTGAAAATCATTGCAAAGAGTAGAAAAAAGTAAGTTCCCAAAGTGTACAAACTTGTATCTGAATCAGTCCTGAAACATCTTGATACCTTTGGGTTACAAAAAAATCTTGATCAAATGATACCCTGAGGTTGTATTGATACCTATAGGTATCATGTCAAATAACAGGACGAATATTATGAATCAGGATATTAAAGCTGAAGAAAAATTTATGGGTCAGAATGCATGGTTTTCAATTTTTATGGCCGTGACTTTACTTATTATAAGTGTTTACCCCATGTTGAATAAAGCATCTACACCTTTATTAGTATTAGGAGCCAGTGCTTTTTTAGGCTCATTTTTTATGTTTGTAATTAGGGGAGGCTTCACTCGAAAAATGAAATACCACCTTACTTACAAGGATGAATACTTAAACACTATAGACACAATTGCGTATAAGCATGTGGTATTAGCTCTCCTCATTACTATGGGTACGGTATATTTGGGGTCGAATGACTTCGCCTTACATATAACACACAGTATGATGGCAACCTTCTATCTAGCAGTAATGTGTTTAGCGTATGGTGTCTCAATTTTATGGCAAAATCGTGATTAGGAGTTAATGTGCAAAATCACATAGCAAAATTTCGAAAAGCAGCCGGGCTTTCGCAGCAAGAACTCGCTGACGCGATTAGTGTGTCTCGTAAAACAGTTAGCACTGTTGAAACATCGCGCTTTACACCATCGGTGATTATCGCTTTAAAGATAGCACTATTTTTTAATACCTCTGTTGAAAGTCTCTTTTCACTTGATGAAACTGACTGAATAAAATAACGCAATCTTGATACTTTCACCGTTATCTTGATTGCATCCCCAGCATACTTCGGTATGATGCACGGCCCTGTCGCTTTTAGCTAATTTGCGCTAAAATAGACAACTGAAAAAGTATCTAAGCGGAGTATCCTCAGGCATGAAAAAATTGCTAATTTCACCTTCAAAAATGGCGTTAGGCGAACAAGAAAGTCAAATTTATCAAAATATTTTAAAACAGGCTTCTGAAATCAGTCTAAACCTGATGGCGGTAAAAATAGAAAATCACCCTGAAGACTTTTTAGGTTGGTGCTACGAATTACTTAGCGCTAGTAAAGATCGTATCAACTACGATTTACTCGAAGCGAATCAATTACCGATTTTAAAGAAGCTACATGACCTACTAATATCTGCAATTAGCTTTTTACAATTGAAAACATTACGTGTTGCACCTTGGCCTGTTGTTAGTATGTTTGTAGAGCAGCATAAGGAGCTCATCGCTTTAGAGGAGCAGTTACGACTAACAAATTATATTGCAAACCTACGTGAACAACCGTTAAGAGAAATGGTCCCTGAGGATTTACTTACCTTTTGTGGTAAACACACCGCAGCATTAGATCCAAGCACTTATAATTTCGATGTTGAGTGGTTTTCATCTACTAAAAGCGCGAAAGGCTTTCATCAGATGATGGCTGATTTACCGAGACTATTTGATGACGCACTGGTAAATATACCGCTTGAAGGCGAAGTAAGTGAAGCTGACTATCAACAATTTGTTGTTGGATATTTACTTGCTTTTAATGACAGTGATGAAAAACCAACATTAGCCCCCGCTACTCGCCTATTAGCCATGCGACGTCCTGATATTTTCACACCAATTAATAATACTCGACTTGATGCGCTTTGCTCAGCCCTTGGTATTACAAAACTGAATAACCGTGATTTTGAACGCTATTGGCAAGATATAGTACAAACGATACATGCTATGTCATGGTTTAAGATGGCTACGGGCAGCAATGAGCTAGAGCAGCAGCTTGTTTCTATTAAAGCTTTACTGCCATGCTTCTTTTATTATGCTGACAAATCTACCGCTGATAGTTCAAATTACATTAAGCTACTAAATAAACCTAAACGCAGCGCTTCAACTTCGACTAAATCAGTACGCCGTGGTAAAGAGTCTGCTGAGATTTTAGTTGACCGCGCCCTTTCTAGCGATGAAATACCTGAGCATATTAGGGCCAAGCGAGACTCTATCATCAGCGAAGTGCAAAAAGGTCGTGGCGTTAATGAAACTATTAGCCTTATGCGCACTATATTCGGCTAAAGTATCAAGTAATTAACTAATGTAGGGCTGCATGATCCTTGTGCAGCCTTCTATATTTACGCACTATTAAAGTGCACATTATTAATCCAAATAGTTTCACACCTCCCCTCTTGATAAACTTATCTATCTGTTTTTTAAAAATTAATGCATAAATATTAAATTTTATATTGAACTTGGCATAAGCAGTGCAGTTACTTTTGTTAGACAACAATACATGGGCCTCACAATCTCAGAGACTGCAATCTCATTAATCATTGTGAACCAAAATCAACATAACAACAGGATACGAAACATGCTAAATCTAAAAAAATCAGTTGCATTAAGTGCACTTGTATTAATGGGCCTTACATCTACTGCCGCACTTGCTGAAGTAACAGCTAATGCAGCTGCAACATCTAATTACTTATGGCGTGGACAAGAACAAACTGGTGGTGATGCAGCTGTGTCTGGTGGCATAGATTACGCAAACGAGTCAGGCTTCTATGCTGGTACTTGGGCTTCAAATGCATCATGGGCTGATGAAATGACCTATGAGCTTGATTTATACGCAGGTTTTGGCGGTGATATAAATGAAAATATGAGCTACGATGTAGGCTTCATTTATTATGCTTATCCTGATGCTGCATCAGGCGCTGACGCTGACTTCTCTGAGATTTACGGTAGCATTAGTATGGGTGGCTTTAGCTTTGGAGCTTCAGTACTAGCAAGTTCAGCTGCGAGCGGTGATGGTACAGACTTTGGTGACTCTTTATACCTAACAGCAGACTATGGTTTTGCAGTTGGTAGTAACGGTACTGAAATGGCGTTACACCTAGGCCACTATTCTGGTGATTTTATTGGTGACGATGACATTATTGATTATGGCATTTCAATCTCTAAAGATGGTTTCACCTTTGGCCTTTCAGATACAGATATGGATGACAGTGATATCAAAGCATACGTCGCTTACGCGGTAGACTTTAGCTTATAAGAAGAATGTGTTACTTGCTGCAACACTAAGGGCCTCATGGCCCTTTTCTTGTTTTAGCTATCAGCTATCAGCTATCAGCTATCAGCTATCAGCTATCAGCTATCAGCTATCAGCTATCAGCTATCAGCTATCAGCTATCAGCTATCAGCTATCAGCTATCAGCTATCAGCTATCAGCTATCA
>NZ_JASDCD010000038.1:0-15503 GCF_030408095.1 Pseudoalteromonas sp. APC 3893 | reverse complement strand
TTGGCAGTTGCTGGCCAACCGCCTGCTTATTTTTAAGTTTAAAACCACGACCAATTGGATTTTCTAATAACGTATTGCTGTCGTTATTTAGCTCTTTGCCACCATAAGCTTGCATATAATTAAGCGCCATAGGTGCAATGATTTCTGGATCTGTGGCGACGGGCCCAAGTAACGACCGTCGCCAATAACGCGCTCCGGTTACTCGTAAACGCTTTTTAAACAAAGGTTGCGAAGGCGAATCAAGACCCAACTCAACTTCAATTACGCGCGCGTCTTTACCTTTAGGTGGATAGGCTGTGCAATTACCATACACTTCAAAACCGTGCTTAAAAGCCACCTGCTCGTTTACTTCACAAAGTGGTGAGTTATTAGGTTCATCTTGATAATCATCAGCAATTACAATATCAGGGCCTGGTTCAATGGCTGTAACATTGCCTTGCTCGTCGAATTCATAGCTTTGTTTTACTAGTACTACTTGGCCTTCAGTACTGTCTGCTAACCAGCCAGAAAAGGTACTTGCTTGCCAAGCTGAAAAGTTATGCAGCATGGTCGCCCTCCGCTTTTTCACTTAACAAACTTTGCCACTGCGATGCACTTTGTTGCACGTGGAATAACGCACATGCGGTACTGTGCTGAAAATGTGGGGCAATGACACGCTGTACAATAGAGCCTGCTAGTTTAGCGAGTTGTTGTGCGCTATTAGCTTTGGTAAAGCTAATACCCATTAAAAGTTGCTCACCTGTTTGCATCGCAAAAGCTTGCCTTACATGCTCAGCATCATCAAGGTTAATGCCGCTTTGTGGTTGTGCTGCGTTATTCGCCGTCACAACTGACATTTTTTCAGCTTTGGCAAGCGGCCTATCTGTTAACGTTAACCACGCTGAGTAAGCGCTTGGTTGAGTAACGGCTACGGCCATTAACTCCATCACTAATGGCAATGCTTGTTTATAAACAAAATGACTTAATACAAACGAGCAGTGCGCTGGGTTTGCTTTACAAAATAATGCACAGGGTTCGTACCACCGTGTGTCATTTAATAATCCTGCTAAGGCCAGTAATTGTGCTTTTTGCTGCTCATCAGCGGTTTTAGCAAACACGTTAAATAATTTATCGCTTACATTATCATGCCCTGCACAGTAGCTGCTTACCAAAGCCGCATAAGTGATATTAAAATCGCTATGCGTTGTGGCTGTATGTAGTTCAGTCGTTGCAAGCGGTTGCGAAAAGAGTAAGGTTTTAACTATTGCTGGAGGCTGCTCTTTACCTTCCATCACACTGGTGCGTAGCGCTTTTAAATCACTAAGTTGCCAATGCTTAACATTGTGCTGTAACAGCTCAAAGTGAGCTAACTGCTGGGTGCTTCTTAGTTCATTAAAGTGTGCAGTAATGTCATTTTCCGGTGTATTAAATAAATCACACGCCACTAAGCGATAAATATCAATATGCGCACTGTTATTAAGCGAAAGCTCACACAGTCCTTGCCATGAAAGCTCACTCACTTGTGTTAAATTTTGCCCTGCAAAATAGTCTGTAGGCGCATCACTTTTTAAATCACTTAAAGTATATAAATGATTGAGTAACTGCGTGTCGATCACATTAAAGCGAGCATGCGAAAACGCCCCTTGTTGCAACAATTTTTGACGATGCTTTAACAAGGTGGTTAAACGCTGTGTGTGTAGCTTTACTTTATTGACAGGTGCGAACATAGCCTCTCTCGTTGTGATTGATTATTAAAGAGCAATAACTTTTAAACACCCGCAATAATTTGCATTGCAAGGGTTTTTATCAGGCGTTTCCAGTATGGGGTGTCGTCTGGTTGGTTTAAGCTTTCATCTATTGGCCATTTTTCCCACGGTTTGGTGATTTCTTTATTTGCCCAGCGTTTTGGGTTGGTGATGGCGCCGTCAAAGTTAAAGCGGTAAATATCATCATCAAGTTCTTCTTCTATTTGCTCCATCTGCTTGTAGCTCATTAAACGCCAGTACTTTTCAGGGCGGTTATTTTGCTTATCAAAATCGTGTGTTACTGGGTCAAGGTGACGAAATGGCTCTATTTCAGGTGAATCAACGAGCGGTTTGGTTACGTCCATAAAGCGCACGATGCGCTCCCATGTATACTTACAGTAGTTTGGATTTTGTGGATTATCTTTAACCCGTATTTCACTAAATGCACCACGGTGGTTGTCGTAGTCTTTATGGGCGATATACATCGCATGGGTCACACCGTGGCCCTGTGAATGGTTCGCTTTAGCGTAAAATGCTTCTATATCCTCAAACGGAAAAGTCGAATGGCCATGCTCATTTTTTTCTGCATTGTTTACTGACCACGAAAAGCTCACTGTTTGGTTTTGGCGGTCAAAATATACTTCACGTTTAGGTAAGATGTAACGCGCTAATATAGGGCTGAAGTTTAAAAAGAATAGATTCCAGCAAACAACAAATACAATAAACCAAACGGGTAAGGGTTCCGGGGTAGCAGTAAATTGAGTGTAGAGACATATAAGAAAAATACAAGCAACCACGATACTACCTGTTGCCCCTAAAAATATAGGCCCTAATGTTAACCCGAGCGTCCAATCACCCGCATTATGAAAGCCTAAATAGCGGCCTTCATTATCTAAGCTTTGTGGTTTCACTTTTTTATTATCTTCTTTCTCCAATAAAAATCGGACAATCATTAACCCTTTAGGTGAACTATACTCATACATTTTTGAGGAAATATAGTGTTTAAAATTTTGCGAGTTTTCTATCACTCTTGCATTTAGTTTTGCAAATCTATATGAAATTGACATGAATATCCTTAAAGGTGAAGTACTGCGCTTTGCCAATCAGTTGCGTCTTCTGGGTTGGCTTTTTCTTCATCAATGGTTTTATATGAAATAAGTTTTTGTGGGTAAGATACACCTTCAATATCAACCCGTGCTTTAGCACTGACGTTGAACACATAATTATCATCAAACATACCAAACGACACCGCTTTGGTTATTTGCCCATTGTCATTACGTTGAAATTGCAGTGGTTGTAATGAGGCTATTTCTTTAACGCCCCATTTAGTCTGGGATAAAATAGGCTGGCCATTTTTAGGCACATTGATAGGTTTAATATCAACATTCAGTGATTGCGCCCCTCTGGCAAAACGTTTTAACCCCACATTCAAGTACACATCGCTATTGTGGTTGTTATAAAGCGGTAAATTTATCTCTATCACATAGTGAGTGCCTTGGAGGTGCTTTATTACGACTTGTGGGCTGAACAGTACCGAGGTGATAAACCGCATATATAGCTTTGGGTCTGCAAATGGTTCATATTTATTATTGGCTGGCACTGTAGCTTTTGATGACTGTTTATCTAACTGTATTCGCTGAGATGAGTCTTTTGAAAATGGCCCATATTTAGCCCAAGTTTCTGCATCTGTTAGGGTTAAATAACTCACAATTAACCCACTTACTATACTGCCAATTAAAAACGCCCACCCAAATGGGCCCATAGATACAAATACAGCACCATGTAAAGCACTGGCAATACCCAAGCCGCTACCTATTAAACTGGCAAGCGCTGCGCCATGTTGCCCTTTTTTATTTAAATCGTAAGCATCCCATATTAATAAGCTAGAGGTTAGAACACCTGCAAAGCCAGCTGCAAACCTTAGCTTTATAAATAAGACTGTTCCTTCTTTATACTCGTGTAATACCGCTGCCAGTAATTCACTGCTTGTAAGCGGTTGCGAAAAGAGTAAGGTTTTAACTATTGCTGGAGGCTGCTCTTTACCTTCCATCACACTGGTGCGTAGCGCTTTTAAATCACTAAGCTGCCAATGCTTAACATTGTGCTGCAACAACGTAAAGTGAGCTAACTGCTCAGTGCTTCTTAGCTCATTAAAGTGCGCTGTAATGTCCGCAATCGGTGTATTACATAAATCACACGCCACTAAGCGATAAATATCAATATGCTCGCTGTTATTAAGCGAAAGCTCACACAGTCCTTGCCATGAAAGCTCACTCACTTGCGTTAAATTTTGCCCTGCAAAATAATCTGTAGGCGCATCACTTTTTAAATCACTTAAAGTATATAAATGATTGAGTAACTGCGTGTCGATCACATTAATGCGGGCAAGCGAAAATGCCCCTTGTTGCAACAGCTTTTGGCGATGCTTTAACAAGGTGGTTAAACGCTGTTTATGCAGCTTTACTTTATTGACAGGTAAAAACATAGCCTCTCTCGTTGTGATTGATTATTAAAGAGCAATAACTTTTAAACACCCGCAATAATTTGCATTGCAAGAGTTTTTATTAGTCGTTTCCAATACGGTGTATCGTCTGGTTGATTTAGGCTTTCGTCTATTGGCCACTTTTCCCACGGTTTGGTAATTTCTTTATTTGCCCAGCGTTTTGGGTTAGTGATAGCACCGTCAAAGTTAAAGCGGTAGATATCATCATCAAGTTCTTCTTCTATTTGCTTCATCTGTTTGTAGCTCATTAAGCGCCAGTACTTTTCAGGGCGGTTATTTTGCTTATCAAAGTCGTGTGTTACTGGGTCAAGGTGACGAAACGGCTCTACTTCAGGTGAATCAACGAGCGGCTTGGTTAAGTCCATAAAGCGCACGACCCGCTCCCATGTGTATTTGCAGTAGTTTGGGTTTTGTGGGTTATCTTTTACACGTATTTCACTAAATGCACCATGGTGATTGTCGTAATCTTTATGGGCAATATACATAGCATGGGTCACACCATGCCCCTGAGAATGGTTCGCTTTAGAATAAAACGCTTCTATATCCGTAAACGGAAAAGTCGAATGGCCGTGCTCATTCTTATCGGCATTATCTACCGACCAGGTAAAGCTCACCGTTTGGTTTTGGCGGTCAAAATACACTTCACGTTTAGGTAGAATATAACGCGCTAAAATGGGGCCAAAGTTTAAAAAGAATAAGTTCCAACAAATGACGAATACAATAAACCAAACGGGTAGTTGTTCCGGATTATCTGTGAATTGAGTATAACCCCACCCTAAAAAAAAAATAACCGAGAAAATTGAACCTAATACCCCTAAAAAAATAGGCCCTAATGTTAAGCCTAGCGTCCAATCACTCGCATTATGAAAACCTAAATAGCGCCCTTTGTTATCTAAACTTTCAGGTTTTACTTTATTATTTTCTTTTCCATTAAAAATTAACAAGTCTACTATAGAAAAACCCATTATGCCTTTATATTCAAAAAGGTGTGATTCTATATAGTGTTTAAAGTTCTGCGAGTTTTCTATCACTCTTGCATTTAGTTTTGCAAATCTATATGAAATTGACATGAATATCCTTAAAGGTGAAGTACTGCGCTTTGCCAATCAGTTGCGTCTTCTGGGTTGGCTTTTTCTTCATCAATGGTTTTATATGAAATAAGTTTTTGTGGGTAAGATACACCTTCAATATCAACCCGCGCTTTAGCACTGACGTTGAACACATAATTATCATCAAACATACCAAACGACACCGCTTTGGTTATTTGCCCATTGTCATTACGTTGAAATTGCAGTGGTTGTAATGAGGCTATTTCTTTAACGCCCCATTTAGTCTGGGATAAAATAGGCTGGCCATTTTTAGGCACATTGATAGGTTTAATATCAACATTCAGTGATTGCGCCCCTCTGGCAAAACGTTTTAACCCCACATTCAAGTACACATCGCTATTGTGGTTGTTATAAAGCGGTAAATTTATCTCTATCACATAGTGAGTGCCTTGGAGGTGCTTTATTACGACTTGTGGGCTGAACAGTACCGAGGTGATAAACCGCATATAGAGTGTTGGGTCTACAAATGGTTCATATTTATTATTGGCTGGCACTGTAGCTTTTGATGACTGTTTATCTAACTGTATTCGCTGAGATGAGTCTTTTGAAAATGGGCCATATTTAGCCCATATTTCGGCATCCGTTAGGGTTAAATAACTCACAATTAACCCACTTACTATACTGCCAATTAAAAACGCCCACCCAAATGGGCCCATAGATACAAATACCGCACCATGTAAAGCACTGACAATACCCAAACCGCCACCAATTAAACTAGCAAGCGCTGCACCATGTTGCCCTTTTTTATTTAAATCGTATGCATCCCATATCAATAAAGCAGAAGTCAACCCACTTGCGAGCCCAGCTACAAACCTTAGCTTAGTGAACAGCACAGTGCCTTTAGTGTAACCACCTTTAATCTCAAGCTTTTTTGCAGCTTCTGTATACATCGCTTTTGACATCGCAGTGCGGCTATTAAAGTAAGCCTCGTATACTTGGGCCGATGAGATAATAACCGAAGAAATGGACGCTATATTTTTTGCTAGCTCATAAAAAAAACCTTTCCCTTCAAAATTCTTTTTATATTCTTTGTAGGTATTAATAGTGCTGATTGAATCCAGTAAAAAGAAGGTCCCGGGGTTTGATTTTATCCAGTTATCCATTAATTTAGCTGTTGATGGTAACCGCATTGCAGTGCTTTTTATGGGGTTTAAATTGTTGTAATGCGCTGCCAACATCGAGTTTGTTACTTGATCTGTAGGCAAAGTTAAAACATCAAGCGTGAGTGTTGATAAATCTTTAGCGAAATTTTTTGTATCCAGCCCCTTTTGTATAAAAGCAGCAGCGTGTTTAGAGGCTTGTACACCAATTGTTTTACCTGTTTTACTATCCGTGATGGTCACTGTGCCATGCGCCCCTTTGTCGCCCGTGACTTCACGCGGTACATTCCCCGCAATAATACTGATATCTTTAGCGCTTGGTTTTTTATTGTTATCTATCGCGTTAATCACTCTATCTAGTGCTTTACTTGCACGCCTGAGTTTAGGTTCTTTAAACAGGGTGTTTTCTACTATATCAACACCAATAATTGTATGCCCTTCTGGTATGTCATTAAAGTTATGAATTTTTATATTGCCATAAGGCTCAATGCCTGATGCTTTTAAGCTTGCGCCAATTACCGTAATTTGAAGTTTCGACACATTAGGATTAGCCGCTGGGTCAAATGCGCGCTTCCAATATTTAATTAATTCTGTGAGGATTTTATCTGATGTTTTTAATACATGGGCTATAAGGGTTTCTGTATTACCCAAGCTGTGACCTGCTTGCGCAATGTTTGTAAAATGGATTTGCCATTTATCTGGGTCAAAGGTGCCGGGTTCTTGTGATTTATCCGATGTAATACTGGCATATTGCGCATTGTTAAAATCTTGGCCATAAGCATTATCTTTAGCACTTAGTTGTGTTCTGACAAAGCTTTGTGAATCATTGCATAAATTTTTAGCAAGTGCCTGCCCCTCTTTTTCAGCATCAGCTAAACTCTTTTTAAGTTCATTTTTCTTTGCACTATCAGTGATGGGTTTTATAAAAATAGGCAATTCAGCGGTACGTTCATTTGTCGCATTTAAGTACTGATAAATAGTGCTGACAGCGGCACCATAGGCGTTTTTATTTAGGCACGTTAAATCACGAACAGTCGAATTCCAGTTGGGTATTGGTGCTACATTGCTATTATCACATATCGTTTGCAGCGCTTCGTTTTCATACTTATCTTCAAAGAAAGCTGTTAATTGCTTACGAGATTGTAAGTAGTCTTCTAACGCCTTAATGGCAGTGTCTGAAATCAGCCACTTTTCGACTTCTTCTCGGTCTAGGTATTCAGCTACGTCGCGTAGAGAGCTTGCCTCAGAGCTTAAGTCTTTAGGCTGCTCATAGCTCATACCTGTTACGTGAGAATATTTTGAAACTTTTTTATGAAGTTTTTCATTTAAATACAGTTGATATGCAAGTATTGCTGAATCATAAAATGGCTTAGATTTTAATTTATCATATTGAAATTGCATCACGACTTTAGCCATTTCCATTTGCAAAAACAAACGATGAGCAATACCTAATTTATCGTGTAAATACAGTGTTCCATCTGAGTCTAAAATCGGTGGTTTCCCTTGAGTAAAATCTAGTAAGGTACACCTTTGAGCCCTGTAATCAGCAGCTTTAGTAGTGTCATCACATTTTTGCAGCAGTGGTTTGAGCGATAGCCGTTTATCACTTTCAAACATCCCCCCTAAAGTACAAATATAATCCCATGACCATTGTACTCTCGAAAATGCGACCTCTACTTTTGTTTTATTAAGAGAACTTCCATTGTATAAATTTTTAGCTGCCGTTGGGATTATAATGTTCTTAACATGGGCTCCTGAGTAGTTACGAACATCTAAACTATGTTCTTTCGTTAGGTCAATTTCACTGTAGCCATTAAAGCCAAGAGCAGCATATTCACGCCACAAAAAACCATCAACAAATAGATATAAGTATCCGCATGCTGTGTTCTCAACAAAATTATCTGGCTGCTCAATATAGTTAGGCTCTGCTGCTATGCTTTTATCTAAAGAAGGATCAATAAACACGCGTGGCGTAATCACTAAATTCTGTGGGATTTGATCTGCTGTTTTCGGGTTATTCTTAGTTTGAACTTCAGCTTCACCAAATGGCACCAGCAAATTATCACCGCATAAGGCTGGCACATGTAAATCGAGTGAACAAGGACTATCAGCATCTGGAACATTAACAATATAATTACGAATTGAAGACATACTTACTCCTCACCAAACACTTTATTTTTCTGAAAACCACCTTGCGAGATATTGAATGTGCCTTGGCCTAAAAACAACTCATCTGATGTTGCTTTTGTGTCAAAGACTGCCTCTGCAGGGTCTTCGCTTTGCGTATCTAAATCCCTCACTTGCACATTCAACCCTCTTGGGGCGGGGCCACCGGATTGCATAAGTGGCGCAGGTGGGGTGTTTTTAGAATTAGAAATCATTAAATCGCCTTGGCGTACGGCGGGTTTGCCTTCTATAAGTACATTAAATGAGCCTAGTATAAATTCTGCTTCACCATCATTGGTGCCGCTGACTATACCTTTTTTATCACCAGGAGAGTCCCCTGAGCTTTGTGAAAAAGTACTATTTATATTAGCAGCACCATTGCCATTTACTTTCACTGAGCTGGCAACGTCGGTTACATCACTCGATTGCGCTTTATTAGGATAAGGTATGGGGACCACACTCGTCCCTACGGTAGTCAAGCAAACATCTACCGTCATGAGTTTTCCGCCGCTATCGACGTGAACTGCGGTGCGGCCATTTATAAGCACATTTTGCCCTGATACTGCTTGTACTTGGGGTGCTTGTGATTGAGTGTCTTTAGTAAGTTGCTCTTGGTTGCCAGCTTCCCAGCCAATGTGACTCGATACCAAATCTAAGAATGCTTGCGCGTTGCTTATGGGTTTATTTACATCCATATTAGTTTGCGCCTCGGTCCACGGTAAAATAGGTTCGTTTTTTTGGCTATCCCATTGTGGTGGCTGGATTATGTAATCCGGTATAAAAATATTTACCATTTCTCCAAGGGTTTTTTCACGATATTTAGGGCGGCCAATTTCGGCTAAAAAAGCTGCGTCACCACTTGCTCTGTCTTCAAAAATAGCAATGCCATTGGCTTTACCTAGTGCACCATGACTTCGAGCGCTGTTATTTAAGCCCATTAAAGTGGGGTTCTTGTGACATGTTATAAAGCACCAACGTGACGATAAACCTAGGCAGCAGTTGCTGCCGCCTAGGTTTGAATTCCTTTTCTGATTGTTAAAGAGCGGTAAAAAGTTAATTTTAAGAATGACTATTTACGGTATACCACAGGTTAATTGTAGAAATAACTGCTTGGCTTTGTATTTCCAATTAAGTGTTTCTTTTCGTTCAGGTTCGGGTGTCCAACGTTGCCATGGTTTAGTGATTTCGGGCTGGGGTGCATCGTTATACCAGTCTATTTCGCAGGCTTCTTTGTACAGCTCATCATAAATTTCGGTTTGTTGTTTAAAGCTCATATCACGCCAATACACTTCTGGTCGATTGTTTTGCTTATCAAACTCAGCAGTAATTGGGTCAAGGTGCCTATAGCCTTCGTATTCTGGAATATCGGGCAATGGCTTGGTGTGATCCATAAAGCGCACTAATCGCTCCCAAAATAACAAACAATAGATAGGGTCTTGTGCAAGTTCAGTGACCACTATGGTCATTTTGGTATTTGGGTATTTATCTCTATCTTTGTGCGATATCACCGGGAAAAAGGCGCGAGAGCCTCCTTGGTCGGTGCTTTGGTTTACCAATACACACTTCATATCCTGCCAATCAAAACAGCAATTACCAAATTCATCCCGCTCGTCACAGCCAGGAATATCAAAGGTATAGCCCACTTTACCTGTTTGGCGGTCAAAATAGGCAAACTTTGATGGGAAAAGTTTACTCCAAATTGGTAGCAAGTTTAAAAATAGTAAGTTCAAGCCTAGTACTAAGTATAGTAACCACCAATGAAAAGCGTCGTCCTCTCCATGAAATGGGATTAGCAGAATATCTACAGCAACAACACAGCTCCCAACAAACCCCAAAAACATGGGTCCAAATATCAAAGCTCGCATTGGGTCATTACCACATGAATGACTTTGAAAGCGATGAGGCTGGCTTTTTATGCCAAACTTATCTTGATACAGCCAGTCTCCAAGCAAACACAAACCATTAAAGCTTTTGTATAATTTAGTGTCGCCTTTTTCTTGAAAAAAATTATTAAAGATTGTTTTGCGTGGTAAAGCACCACCTAAATATTTAAAAATACTCATACTACTCCTTTATACAACCCATGGGTTTGGATAACTCGGATTTTCGATAGGTGTTGCTATTGCCTCAAAATCTAGGGGTAATGTGAGGTTTTTATCATACCGCAGCTCTGGGAATGGCCTTACTTTAGCTATTTTGAGTACGTGATTTGGGTTCTCAAAGGCAATATTAATGGTGTATAGCGCTTTAATAAGCTGCCCCTTTTCATCATGCACTGGTTGGTATTCTTTTATACCTGTAACACCTGTATAACTATAATGTTTATTCTCAACACTATGAGGGGTTAACAAGTTTTTTAACTTGTAACCAAATTTAAGTGCAAGCTCTGACTCCCCTTTAATAAAGTTAGGAATGCTCACCTCTACAGTGTATTGATTTTTAGCGACTTCGGTATAGTCCGCCTTGGGTGAAAACAGCACTGCCATAATAAATTTATGGTAAGTCTCTGGGTTTGAAAAATCATTATACTCAGCATCACGTTCCCCGAGCCAAATACCTTTTTTATTTTTTGCAAATGGGCCAAATTTACACCACTTTTCGGCCTCAGTATCCGTTAGGCTTACCGCTACAATTGAGAGGACAATACTGCCTAAAAATAACCCCCAGCCAATAGGGCCCATGCTTGCGAATATTGCACCATAAATAGCCGAAGTCATGCCCATCATACCGGCTATCATGTTCACGGTTGCAGCATCTCGATCATGCTTATCCCACATTTCGACCGCATCGGCCATTTGCACGCCAGACATGAGTATACCCATAGCGCCCCCAAATGAGCGAAGATAGGTAAATTTAACCAGCTTACCTAAAGACTCTGTTAATTTATTCGCGGTTGTTGTTAAACGTACTTGTGTTAAAGAACTCGTTTTGGCTGATTTAGAGTAATTCTCCCACACAGAGCCAACGGCTGCGATAACTCCACCTATAACAGCAATATGTTTTATTCCCTTATAAAGCAAATCTTTCCCTTCAAACTCCTTTTCATATTCTGCGTAAATGTAATAGGCGGTTATGCCTGTTAAAGCGAGTAATGCAATGGATGAGCCTCGTTTTGTTTCAAACCACATTTTGCCAAAATTATTTGGTGAGACCATTCTGGCTGCCACTGCGGGGTCTAAGTCGCGGTTATGCTCATACACAATACTGGCTGGGGTATCGCTTGCGGGCGCGGTAAGTACTTTACCTACAGTACCCGATACCGATTTAAACGTGCCTTGAATATCATTAACCTCATTGAGCATTTGCAATATTTCTGCGCGTACTTGCTTGAGCATATAAGGCTGACCACTTTGCGTTTTAAATTGAGCCGCTCCTTCTGGGTTTATATCCATATGGAGCTCACGGGCAATGGTGATCAGCTGGTTATTATTAACCGGTTTTCCTTTGGCGATACTGGCTAATGCATTTTTAAGCGCAGCTCGCCCTTTCGTTGATTTGATTTTTTCAATGAGGGGGTGACGCACAAAGCTCATACTTATGATCATTCTATCACTGGGTACGGCGTCCATATCATGAAGTTGAATATCGTGCAGTGGCGATATGCCAAAGCTTTTCGCTAATGAGCCGACGCGGGCATAAAATAAACTTTCCTCACGCCCTGCAAATGTTCGCTCTTTAAAAATTCGCTCCCAATACATGAGTGTTTCTGAGAGGATTTTTTCAATCACCGAGAGCAATCGAGATTCTACAAAAAGTGCTGGAATACTTGGTTGTTTTAGTTCAGCATTTAATACCTCTTGCTGCAGCTTTCGCGGATCAAAAGCCCCGAGCTCTTGACCTATTTTATCTTCATCTGCGGTGGCTGCACTTAAGTTTTGACCATACAGTTCATCATTTGGGCAAAACTGTATATTGAGCCAAGAGTTGTCATCACCCACTAATCCTTCGTTATAAGCTTTACCGTTATTAAATAACTCATTTAACTCACTTGATAGCCGCTGCTTTTCAGTGTCATTGGTTAACGCAGGTATAAATGCCGGTATAAGTATATTAGGTAACATTAAGCTTGCTAATTGCTCATGGCAAAGCTCAAATGCAAACGGATAACCACAAGGCGATAGCGTGGAAAAGTCACACATTACGGCTTGCCAGCTAGCAGGTGACTGAACTAAATTACTCGAACATATACTACTAAAAGATTGATCTGATTGGCTGCATTTCGACTCATGTAAGCCTTGTAAATGTTTACGTGCTGTAATGTAATTATCTAAGCGCTCAATGACCCACTCAGGATTTAAACCAACTAAGTATTTTTCTAGCTCGTCGGGTGATAAATGTCGACCAGCATCACGGGCTTGTTCACTTTGCTCATCTTTTAACACCGGTGTTGGGTATTCAACTTGCCTCCCTGAAGGGGGAGTCGTTAGCTTGGTTTCCCAGAGTTTCTCATTTAAAAACAACTGATGAGCAAGCATTGCCGATTTATAAAATGGGTTACTTTGTAAAATAGCTTGATGCTCTTTGAGCAACTGTAGCTCATAGTCAGCATCCAATTTTTGTGACTGCGCAATACCCACTACATCATGAACATAAATACACGGCTTACTATTTGGTGCTCCCATATTTTCTATACTTGCCCAGCTTGGGGCGCTCGTTAGGTCGATAGATTGCATCCGTGCAGCACGGTTATCCGTTGCTTGATTGGTATTTTCACATTTTGATAATTGAGGCGTTTTATCAAACCGAGCGTCACTGGGCCACATGCCGCCCATTTTGTTTATATAATCCCATGACCATTGCACCCTTGAAAATGCAATTTGCAAATCAGGCACATCGGCACTGGTACTTGTAGATAATAAACCTATTGCCCTTGTTGGAATGACCAGTTCAAATGCATCGGCAGTATTAAACGAACGAAAGTTTTTGTCGTGATATAGTCTTAAATCAACTTCACTTAAAGCCCCTTGTGGTAAAGCGGCCACTTCGCGCCACAAATATCCATTGATGAATATATAAAAATAACCAATAGCCTCGCCTTCTCCCAGTTTATCTTTTCCTTTAAACATTGGAATAAACTCAGCTTTACCTGCTTTGCTTTTATCAAGGCTTGGGTCCTTAAACACCAGTAAGTCGACAGCCACTAAATCTGGCAACTCTACGACCTGTTTAGGTTGAGACTGCTTTTGTGTCGCAGCTTGACCATACGGGATCACACAGGTTTCACCGCCTAGAGTTGGCATTTTTAAATCAAGCGCACACTGCTGGCTATCATCTGCAATTTTAGGCTTATGAACATATTGTACCGTCACATTACTCTCCTTGATTTAGCATGCGAGATGATTTTTGTCCGCCTTGCGAGACTTCAAAATGACCTTGCCCTAACAACTCTGAACTTGACGGTGCATTCACGTTATACACGGCCTCAGCCAGGTCTTCGCTCTCTGCGCCTAAATCCCTTACTTGCACGCTCAACCCTCTTGGGGCGGGGCCGCCGGATTGCATCAGTGCCATGGGTGGAGTGTTTTTAGAATTAGAAATCATTAAATCGCCTTGGCGTACGGCGGGTTTGCCTTCGATTAATACGTTGAACGAGCCTAGTATAAATTCTGCTTCACCATCATTGGTGCCGCTCACTATGCCTTTTTTATCTCCAGGAGAGTCTCCTGAGCTTTGTGAAAAAGTACTGTTGACGTTAGCTGCGCCATTGCCATTGCCATTTACTTTCACTGAGCTGGCAACGTCGGTTACGTCACTTGATTGCGCTTTATTAGGATAAGGTATGGGTACCACACTCGTCCCTACGGTAGTCAAGCAAACATCTACAGTCATGAGTTTTCCGCCGCTATCTACGTGAACGGCAGTGCGGCCATTTATAAGCACATTTTGCCCTGATACAGTGGCGGTTTGAGCGGCCTGTGATTGAGTGTCTTTAATGAGCTGCTTTTGATTACCCGATTCCCAGCCAATGTGGCTAGCTACTAAATCTAAAAAAGCCTGCGCGTTACTAACGGGTTTATTTACATCCATATTAGTTTGCGCCTCGTTCCACGGCAGCCTAGGTTCGTTTTTTTGGCTATCCCATTGTGGTGGTGGAATTATGTAATCGGGTATAAAAATATTTACCATTTCACCAAGGGTTTTCTCGCGGTATTTTGGTCTGGCAATCTCAGCTAAAAAGGCGGCGTCACCACTGGCTTTGTCTTCAAAAATAGCAATGCCGTTGGCTTTACCTAATGCGCCATGACTGCGGGCACTGTTATTTAAACCTATTAAAGTAGGATTATTGTGTCGCCATGTAACAGAGCCACCAGTACGTACATCGGCAGTTAGTGCGTCAATATCGTATTGTACACTGTCTGTTTGCTTACCTGCTGCGGCGTTAATATACGGCATTAGTTTTCACTCCTTGAAATTTTGACTAGCTGCTCATTTGGCACGTTAAAAATAGTAAATACCTGCTTAAGCGAACGGGTAAGCGGGTTGCACAAATAGCTTTGTGCCAATGTTAGTGCGGCTAATGAATTAGCAGTTCCTTGGTAGCCTAAGGCGGTTGCAAGCTCTGCACACTCGATGAGCGGCTGACCTTTTTTATACATTTTTTGGGTATAGGCGTACCATTTTTTTTGCCATACTAGTGATTGATCACCTGCAAATAGGTAGCTATCTTGGCTGCTGCAATTTGCTTGGCTTAACTGCGCGCTCAGTGGCCCTTCATAAAAATCTGCAGTAAGGTTTCCTTGAGGGTGAACTAATAAGGCATACCCTCCTTCGCCATTGATCACCCCTGGCGGGCCGTTTAATACTTGCACTGTGGTTTGTTTGGCTTGCTGGCTGACATACTGATAGCTAATACATGAATCAACAGAAATGATTAACGTGTCGTTGCTAAGTTGAGTTAAGT
>NZ_JASDCD010000037.1:0-16078 GCF_030408095.1 Pseudoalteromonas sp. APC 3893 | reverse complement strand
TTCAATCTGAGCCATGATCAAACTCTTCAATTAAAAGTTTTTATGTTCCCACCCAATAAAGAGTGAAGAACAGCTCAATGAATTCTGAATTTATTTAATATCTTTCGATATTGAATTGACTGTGCTGAATAATTACTAAAAGTAACTATTCTGTTGGTCACTCAGTTTCAATTGAGACTCTAAATTTTTTGCGTCATCTAGCGAACTAGAATCGGCTGTTAGAACTCAATCTGTACGAGTGCCCACACAGATGATTGCTTTATATTGTTAAAGAACATTGCGATTAAAGCGCTTTGCTTTATCTCGCTAGGGCTGCGCATGTTACGCTTTCCTATTTTTTTGTCAACACTTAATTTTAAGAAATTTTAATATTAAGTTTTACTCGACTCACTTACCGTTTGTTCAGCGCTTTTCATTGCTGCCTGCCGGGTCAGTGGATGCGCATTATAGGGATATTCTTGAGGCCGTCAACGCTTTATTTCAATTTTATTAAATTAATTTCTAATTTGTATGAATGGCATACAAGAAGGGGGTTTAAACGCTATTTTAGCTACTTTATTAACCTATTTTTCCACAGTAATAAAAAAGGCTGCAGCGCAGCCTATATTATTTTATTTTTTTACCGGTCTCTTCCAACCATCTAAATTACGCTGTTTACTGCGCGCTAGTGCTAATTGGTCATCGGCTACTGTGCTGGTAATAACCGAACCTGCACCGATGGTGGCTGTTGCTCCAATATTTACTGGGGCAACTAATGATGAATTAGAACCAATAAATGAATTATCACCAATAATGGTTTTTGATTTATTCACACCATCATAGTTACAGGTAATAGTGCCTGCGCCTATATTTACTTTTTCGCCAATTTCAGCATCGCCAAGATAGGTTAAGTGATTTGCTTTAGAGCCTTTGCCTAAACGCGATTTTTTCATTTCGACAAAGTTACCAATATGCGAGTCTTCTTCCATAACGGCACCTGGTCGTAAACGGGCATATGGACCAAGGGTACATTTAGTAGCGATACTCGCATCTTCAACTAATGTATTGGCTTTAATAACTACATTGTCGCCAATGGTACAATTTTTAAGTACACAATTAGGGCCGATTTCAACATTGTTACCTAAAGTTACTTTACCTTCAAAAATAACGTTCACGTCAATCAATACATCTTCACCAGTCGTGACTTCGCCGCGTACATCAATGCGAGCAGGGTCAGCAAGTGTCGCACCGTTTAACATTAACTCTTCAGCCTGCCATGCTTGATAAGCACGTTCAAGGCCAGCAAGTTGTACACGGTTGTTTGCACCTTCAACTTCCATTGGGTGATCAGGCTGTGCTGAGCTAATTTCAACACCTTCACTATGCGCCATAGCAACGATATCTGTTAGATAATACTCACCTTGGGCATTCTCGTTTGATAAGTTACCTAACCAGCTTTTTAAAAGCTTCCCATTCACAGCCATAATACCGGTGTTAACCTCGGTAATTAATAACTGCTCTGGTGTTGCATCTTTTTGCTCAACAATACCTACTAACTTACCATCAACGCGTAACATACGACCGTAACCATTAGGGTTAACTAGGTTTACTGTAAGTACGGCTAAGCCATTACTAGGGGTTGCAGCAAGTAAACGCTCAAGCGTTGATTGCTTTGTAAGAGGTACATCGCCGTATAAAACTAAAACAGTATCTTCATCATTAATATGAGGGTTTGCTTGTGCTACGGCATGGCCAGTACCAAGCTGGTCTGCTTGCAGCACCCAGTTTACGTCATTATCAGCTAGTTGTTGTTGTAATAATTCGCCGCCGTGACCATAAACCAAGTTTGTTGATGTGGCACCGAGTGCATTAGCGTTATCGATAACGTGTTGCACCATTGGCTTACCTGCAACTTTATGTAGTACCTTAGGCAGAGCAGAGCGCATACGAGTACCTTTACCCGCAGCTAAAATAACCGTTGTAAGTGACATTAAAACAATTTCCTTCTTTCTTTGTTTTATTGAAATAAGTAAGCGAGCGTGAATTCAATAAGATTACGTAAGTCACATCATGCGCAAATACTCAACGACAACTTAGCAGTTGCCACTGAATCTTAGCTGAAATCAAACATTGCTTTCATATGCTTTATTGTAACGGGGATCAATGAAGGATATAAGTACAAAAAGCGATCTATTGCATAGATAGAAACATTATTTTTATTCAGGCACAAAAAAGCCCACGTAAAGTGGGCTTTTAAAAACCAGATAGGCTTACTTTTTACGTAATTGCTGAATAACGCGTAGCTGAGCAATTGCTTCAGCTAGTTGCATTGCGGCTTGATTATAATCAAGCTCAGCAGATGCACCTTTTGCCATTTGAGCTTCAGCGTCACGTTTAGCTTGCTCTGCAGCTTTCTCGTCCAGGTCTTCACCACGAACAGCTGTATCAGCAAGTACGGTCACTATGTTCGGTTGAACTTCTAGTGTACCGCCAGCAATATAGATGAGTTCTTCTTCACCAAATTGCTTAACTAAACGTACCATACCAGGTTTAAGGGCAGTTAGTAGTGGGGCGTGACCGGCGTTAACACCTAACTCACCTTCACTACCAGATACTTGAATAGATTCTACTAAACCAGAAAATAATTTCTCTTCAGCACTTACTACATCAAGATGTACAGTCATAGCTGCCATACTACCCTCCTAATTACATGCTTTTGGCTTTTTCTTGAGCTTCTTCAATAGAGCCAACCATGTAGAACGCTTGCTCTGGCATATCATCAAACTCACCGTTTAAGATACCTTTGAAGCCTGCAATTGTGTCTTTAAGTGAAACGTATTTACCTGGCGCACCTGTAAATACCTCTGCCACGAAGAATGGCTGAGATAGGAAACGCTGGATTTTACGTGCACGTGATACAAGTTGCTTATCTTCGTCAGAAAGCTCGTCCATACCTAGAATCGCGATGATGTCTTTAAGTTCTTTGTAACGCTGAAGAACTGTTTGAACGCCGCGCGCTATACCGTAATGCTCTTCACCGATTACTTGTGGATCAAGCTGACGTGAAGATGAATCAAGAGGGTCTACCGCTGGGTAGATACCTAGTGATGCGATATCACGTGAAAGTACCACTGTTGCATCTAAGTGAGCAAACGTTGTTGCTGGAGATGGATCCGTTAAATCATCCGCAGGTACGTATACCGCTTGGATTGAAGTAATTGAACCAGTCTTAGTAGATGCGATACGCTCTTGAAGTACGCCCATTTCTTCAGCAAGTGTAGGCTGGTAACCTACCGCTGATGGCATACGACCAAGAAGTGCTGATACTTCAGTACCCGCAAGTGTGTAACGGTAGATGTTATCTACGAAGAAAAGTACATCGCGACCTTCGTCACGGAACTTCTCAGCCATAGTAAGACCTGTTAACGCTACGCGTAAACGGTTACCCGGTGGCTCGTTCATCTGACCGTATACAAGCGATACTTTATCAAGTACGTTTGAATCGTTCATTTCATGGTAGAAATCGTTACCCTCACGTGTACGCTCACCAACACCTGCGAATACTGAGTAGCCGCTGTGCTCGATTGCGATGTTACGGATAAGTTCCATCATGTTTACGGTTTTACCAACACCGGCACCACCGAATAAACCAACTTTACCACCTTTAGCGAATGGACATACAAGGTCGATTACCTTGATACCCGTTTCTAAAAGTTCAACTGAGCTTGATTGCTCTTCGTAAGTAGGTGCTGCACGGTGGATAGACATACGCTCGTCTTCACCGATTGGACCTGCTTCATCAATTGGCTCACCAAGTACGTTCATGATACGACCTAGAGTCTTAGTACCAACTGGAACTTGAATTGCTTTGCCTGTGTTTTCTACTGAAGCACCACGACGTAAACCATCTGTAGTACCTAGTGCGATAGTACGTACCACACCGCCACCTAGCTGCTGTTGAACTTCTAAAGTCAAACCAGCTAAATCGCCATCTGTTACTTTTAGCGCGTCATATACGGCTGGCACGCTGTCTTGTGGAAATTCGATATCCACAACGGCGCCGATAATTTGGACGACCTTACCTAAACTCATGTCTATTCCTCTCGTTAATCTTTGCCTGAAGCATTAAACTGCTGCTGAACCAGAACAAATCTCACTAATTTCTTGTGTGATTGCTGCTTGGCGAGCTTTGTTATATACAAGCTGTAACTCATCCATAAGGTCACCGGCATTATCAGTTGCAGCTTTCATTGCAACCATGCGGGCAGCCTGTTCAGAGGCAGCGTTTTCAACTACACCTTGGTATACTTGAGACTCAATGAAGCGAACTAACAAAGACTCTAAAATAGCCTCTGGGTTTGGTTCATATAAGTAATCCCACGCATGTGTAGATACTTCTTCTTCAGCTTTTGGCAAAGGGAGTAACTGATCTACTATTGGCTCTTGCTTCATGGTATTAACAAAGTTGTTATATACCAGGAATAAACGGTCAATTTTACCTTCAGAGAATGCATCTAGCATTATTTTTACCGGACCAATTACGTCCTGTACTGAAGGCTTATCTCCAAGACCTGCTTTTTTAGCAAGCACTTGACCACCAAAACGTTGAAAGAAGCCAGCTGCTTTACTACCTAAAGTAGCAAAATCAGCATCTACGCCTTTCTCTTTCCACGCTTTAATGTCTAATGCAACTTTCTTAAACTCATTTGAGTTTAAGCCGCCACATAGACCACGGTCAGTAGAGATAACAATATAACCAACTCGTTTTACTTCACGCTCTTCTAAGAACGGGTGAGTAAAATCAAGATTTGCTTGAGCAACACGACCAATCACTTTACGTAATTTTTCAGCGTATGGACGGCTTGAAGCCACTCGTTCTTGCGCCTTTTTCATTTTAGACGCAGCAACCATTTCCATTGCGCTAGTGATCTTTTGAGTATTTTTAATACTGCCGATCTTGCTTTTAATCTCTTTTCCGCTGGCCATGACTCTCTCTCCGAATCAAGGTGTGCTTTAGCGGACTAAAGCGCACCATTAATAACTAAATTACCAAGTTTGCGTAGACTTACACTTCTCTAGAAGTTCTTTAAGCTGCGCTTCGATCTCGGCGTTGTAGTTACCAGTTTCATTGATTTGAGCCATAAGCTCTGCGTATGTGCTATTTGCGAAAGAAAGTAATGCCGCTTCGAAATCCATAATTTTTGAGATTTCGATGTCTTGCAAGTAACCTTTCTCAGCTGCGAATAACGACAAAGACATTTCAGCAACAGACATTGGCGCGTACTGCTTCTGCTTCATTAGCTCTGTTACACGCTCACCATGCTCAAGTTGAGCACGAGTAGCATCATCAAGGTCAGACGCGAACTGCGAGAACGCAGCTAATTCACGGTACTGAGCTAGGGCTAGACGGATACCGCCACCTAGTTTCTTAACGATTTTAGTTTGTGCAGCACCACCAACACGCGATACCGAGATACCAGCATTTACTGCCGGACGGATACCTGAGTTGAATAAGTCAGTTTCTAAGAAGATCTGACCATCGGTGATAGAGATAACGTTTGTCGGTACGAACGCAGAAACGTCGCCGCCTTGAGTTTCAATGATAGGCAATGCCGTCAATGAACCTGTTTTACCTTTCACTTCACCGTTAGTGAACTTTTCTACGTAATCAGTGTTTACACGTGATGCACGCTCTAAAAGACGCGAGTGAAGGTAGAATACGTCACCTGGGTATGCTTCACGACCTGGTGGACGCTTAAGTAGCAATGAGATTTGACGGTAAGCAACAGCTTGCTTAGATAAATCATCATATACGATTAATGCGTTTTCACCACGGTCACGGAAGTATTCACCCATAGTACAGCCCGAGAACGGTGCTAAGTACTGAAGTGCCGCAGATTCAGAAGCAGATGCTACAACTACAATAGTATTTGCAAGTGCACCGTGCTCTTCTAATTTACGTACTACGTTAGCAATAGTAGATGCTTTTTGACCAACCGCTACGTACACACACTTAACGCCTGTGTCTTTTTGGTTAATGATTGCATCGATTGCTAGTGCAGTTTTACCTGTTTGGCGGTCACCGATAACAAGCTCACGCTGACCACGACCAACTGGGATCATAGCATCAATAGATTTGTAACCAGTTTGTACTGGCTCATCTACAGATTGACGCTCGATTACACCTGGTGCAATTTTTTCTACAGGTTCAAACCCGTCGTTATCTAAAGCGCCTTTACCATCGATAGGAGCACCTAGTGTGTTAACAACACGACCAAGTAGACCCGCACCAACAGGAACTTCTAAGATACGACCAGTTGTGTATACTTTTACGCCTTCTGTAAGGTCAGCGTAAGGACCCATTACTACTGCACCAATTGAGTCGCGCTCAAGGTTTAGTGCGATAGCATAACGGTTGCCAGGAAGCTCAATCATCTCACCTTGCATACAGTCAGCTAGACCGTGGATGCGGATGATACCGTCTGTAACAGATACGATAGTACCTTCGTTACGAGCTTCACTTACAACTTCGAACTTCTCAATACGTTGTTTGATCAGATCTGAAATTTCAGTGGAATTAAGTTGCATGCTCTTTTTCCCAATTACGATTGTAGTGTTGTGGCTAAGCGATTTAATTTACCGCGTAAAGAGCCGTCAATTACAGTATCACCCGCCTTAATTATAAGGCCGCCAACTACTGTAGCGTCTTCACTACAATTCAGCTTAACTTTGCGTGCGAAACGTTTTTCAAGTGCCGCTACCAGTGATTCTTGCTGCGCTGCAGCAAGAGGTGTTGCCGAAATCACATCAATATCGATTTCTTTTTCATAATCTGCTTTTAAAGCAGAAAATAAATGAGCAACTTCAGGTAGTGCAATCAAACGTCCATTTTCAGCCATCACCTTAACTAGGTTCTGACCTTGTTCGTTGAGCTGCTCACCACATAAGTTAATAAATAACTCAGCTTGTGCAGTAGCAGTAGGCAATCCAGCTAAAATGGTAGATGCCTGTTCATTGCTGGCAACGTGGCCAGCAAAGAACAACATGTCATTCCAGCTATCAATAGCGCCTTTTTCAACGGCAAGTTCAAAAGCCGCTTTAGCGTATGGGCGAGCGATAGTAGTCAATTCAGACATGCTCATACCCTCCTAATTACAGCTCAGCGACAAGTTTTTCAACGATGTCACTATGTGCGGCTTGATTGATTTCGCGCTCTAAAATTCTTTCTGCGCCAACCACTGCCAGAGTTGCTACTTGCTTACGTAGCTCTTCTGTCACACGGTTACGCTCTGATTCAATTTCAGAGTGCCCTTGAGCAATAATTTTTTCACGCTCTTGCTGACCACGAACAGTTTCTTCGTCAACAATTAGCACGGCACGCTTTTTAGCTTGTTCAATGATATCTGCCGCTTGAGCCTTTGCATCTTTAAGCTGTTCTGCAGCTTTATGTTGCGCTAGTTCTAAGTCTTTCTCGGCTCTATCAGAGGCAGCTAAACCATCTTCGATTTTCTTTTGGCGAGCTTCAATTGCACCGTTTAGTGGTGGCCATACGAACTTCATACAGAAAAGTACGAACACCGTAAATGCAATTAATTCACCGATAAGAGTGGCGTTTAAGTTCACAACCGCTCCTCCTTAAATAGTAAGCTGTTCAAAAAATAAAATTAAAGTACGAACAACAATACCATCGCGATACCAACACCAATCATTGCTACAGCATCGATTAGACCAGCTAGGATGAACATCTTAACTTGTAGTGAAGGAGCAAGTTCAGGTTGACGTGCACATGCTTCTAGGAATTTACCACCCATGTTACCGAAGCCGATTGCAGTGCCGATTGCACCAAAACCGATAAGTAAAGCTACAGCGATATACTTAAGACCGATCATTAGTTCCATTTTTTTCTCCAAAGTTTCAATTGTAAATTAAAGTTAAAAGTAAAATTGTAAATATAGTAATTAGTGATTATCCGAACTTGCCATGCTTAGGTATACGATTGTAAGCATCATGAATACGAATGCTTGCAATACAATTACCAAAATATGGAATACAGCCCACACAAAGTGCAACGGTAGTTGCATTAAACCTATAGCACCTATAAGGATGAAGATTAACTCACCTGCATATAAGTTACCGAACAAACGCAGAGCCAGTGAAAACGGCTTAGAAACCAATGCGATAAGCTCTAGTAATAGGTTGAATGGGATTAAAAGAATCTGCATAGCTGTATTGTTTGAACTAAACGGGTGAAGTGTTAGTTCTTTAATAAAACCGCCGATACCTTTGATTTTAATTGAGTAACCGATCATCAATAAGAAAACACCTAGCGCTAACGCAGCTGTTAAGTTAATGTCAGTAGTAGGTACGATTTTCATGTATACGTCGTGTGAATCCATACCAAATGCAGTTTCGCCAACAACACCAGCAAATGCAGGTAGGAAATCAACTGGTATTAAATCCATTAAGTTCATTAAGAATATCCACACGAATATTGTTAATGCTAATGGTGCAATAAGCTTGCTCTTACCGTGGAAGGTATCGCGTACGTTATCGCCAACGAACTCTACGATCATTTCAATAAAACATTGAAATTTACCTGGTACACCCAGTGTTGATTTTTTAGCGGCACTACGGAAGATCCATAAAAATATAAGACCTAAACCGATAGACCATGCGAGGGTATCTACATGCCATGTCCAGAAACCACTGTCCGTACATGCTTTATTGAAGGCAAGACCAGCATCGGTCGAGCACATCTTAGCATTGGTTAAGTGGTGCTGAATATGGCTAGATAGAGTAACTTCTTCTGCAGCCATGTTATATCCCAAAAGTTAATGTTTAAAAAAAACGGGTGCGAACAATCCAGTTAATAACGCCAGTACATAGATACTAAAAAAAGGTAATAAAATTACCGAAAAATGCTTAAGTACTAGTGCAAACAATATGATTGTCAGCAAAAATTTTAGTCCGTTGCCTCGTTTTAGCGAGGAATACGCTTGATTTACCTTACTTGCACCCATATACCTGAATGCATAGATGGAAAATACACAGTGGGGAAGTACTGCTACAGCACCTCCAGCTAATGCTGAGAGACCGGCATCTACTCCCCAACCGATGAAAACAATTATGGCAGCAACCAATGCTACACTACCTTGCAAACAGATTAATTTAAATGCAGCCAATTGATAAGGCGCTGCTAACTTATTAGTCACGTTTAGTTAACCTTATTAGCGTTCTATTTGTCAGGGTATGAAAACTGGCGAAATTATACTGAATCCTACCAGTTTTGCAACTTGAGTCGGTGTATTGTGGTGCAAAAATGAGGCAATTGTCTCATTTTGGACATGATATTAATTAATGTTGGGAATAGTCTTGGTTTATACGGTTTAAAATCCCGTCTAATTCATCAAGGTTAGTGTAAGAAATAACCAAGTTACCCTTACCTTTTTTGTTATAGTTAATTTCCACTTTTGCGCCTAAATTATCTGCTAATTTCTGTTCTAACTGTTTGACATCTGGATCTTTTTCTACAATTTCTTTTTTAGCCGCAGGTTCTAAAATTGAACGGACTAATTTTTCAGTTTCGCGTACCGTTAATGCTTTAGCAACAGCCAATCGAGCAGCGTCTGATTGAGGTTCACCTTCTAGGGCTAATAAACAACGTGCATGGCCCATTTCTATATCACCATGTTCTAACAATATTTTAACATCGTCATTTAAATTATTTAAACGCAGTAAGTTGGTCACTGTTGTACGTGATTTACCTACAGCATCAGCTACTTGTTGATGAGTTAATTCAAATTCGTTAAGTAAGCGGTTTAATGCAATGGCCTCTTCCATGGCATTTAAATCTTCTCGCTGAATATTCTCAATAAGTGCAATTGCAACCGCCGCTTCATCTGGTACGTCTTTAATAATACACGGAACAACATCAAGCTTAGCAAGTTGCGCTGCACGCCAGCGTCGCTCACCAGCGATAATTTCGTAACTATTTTGTGCAATAGGGCGAACAACAATTGGTTGAATAATACCTTGCGATCGAATCGAGCTTGCTAATTCTTCCAGCGCTTCTTCTGACATATCTTTACGCGGCTGGTATTTACCCGAATGTAAAAACTCAATAGCTAACTTTTGTAATTCACTTTTTGGCTGTTCTAAGGCAGCTGTATCCACCGTAGGCGCACTATCTTGAACACTTTCTGTTTGGTTTGGTGCTGGTTTTGATGAACTAAGTAAAGCATCGAGTCCTCGGCCTAAACCGCGTTTTTTAGCAGACATGTTATTTTTTTACCTCAAAGTTAGGCGACAATAGGAGATGTTTTTTCTTTTCTGCGTAACATTTCACCGGCAAGTGCTAAATAGGCTTTAGCACCACTTGATGCCCGGTCATAATACATGGCTGGTGCACCAAAACTAGGGGCTTCAGCTAAACGAACATTACGAGGGATCACTGTACGGTATACTTTATCACCAAAGTGTTGTTTTAATTGCTCAGATACATCATTAGCTAGACGGTTTCGCGGATCATACATAGTGCGCAAAATACCTTCAATTTGTAATTTAGGGTTTACCAGTTTTGCTAATTGGGTGATGGTATCCATTAAAGCTGTTAAACCTTCAAGAGCATAATACTCACACTGCATAGGCACTAAAATAGAGTCAGCAGCGGCCATTGCATTAACAGTTAACATGTTTAATGAAGGTGGACAGTCTATAAAAATAAACTCGTATTGATCTGATATTTTTTCAAGTGCATTTCGCAAACGGACTTCACGAGCAAACAATTCCATTAATTTAACTTCAGCCGCAGTCACATCACCATTCGCGGCGATTAAATGATACTCGCCTGATGTTTCTTTACAGACAACATCATCAATCGGCTTATCTTCGATTAATAAGTCATAGATAGTGGCAACATCACTGTATTTATCGATACCGCTACCCATGGTTGCGTTACCTTGCGGATCTAAATCGATTAATAGCACTTTACGTTTTGTTGCCGCCATTGAAGCTGCTAAATTTACAGCTGTAGTGGTTTTACCCACGCCGCCTTTTTGATTTGCTATTGCGATGACTTTTGCCACAGTGCTCTGATCCCTAGTCTTTAGAAAGAATAATTAAATGTCTTTGTGCATCTAACTCTGGAACTTCCAATGCTATTTTTTGCTCAAATTTAATGCCCGCAGGTAATGATTCTAGCTCGTCACTAGGAAAAACACCTTTCAATGCTATAAATTTACCTGAATGATCAATCAAGTGCGAACACCAGTCAACCATATCTTGTAATGAAGCAAATGCGCGGCTTAAAACACCATCTAATCTAACACTTGGTTGATATTCTTCAACTCTAGACTGAACTGGGGTTACATTTTTAAGGCCTAACTCATGCTTAACTTGCATTAAAAAACGTACGCGTTTGCCTAAGCTATCTAATAACACAAACTGAGTATCAGGTAACGCAATTGCTAATACAATACCAGGTAAGCCAGGGCCCGTTCCAACATCAATATAATGATGACCGGGTAGGTGAGGTGCAACAACTAAGCTATCCATGATGTGTTTTATCATCATTTCTTCAGGCATTCGCACTGAGGTTAAGTTATATGCTTTGTTCCATTTGTTAAGTAGCTCAACATATTGAACAAGTTGTTGCTGTTGTTTTTCGGTTAGCGCAATATCAGTTTGCGCTAACAAAGAGGTCAATTGTTGCTGTAACACAGTATTCCTTAATTATTACGCAATTTTACGTAACAAGCCTTGCTTCTTTAGATACACTAATAATAGCGAAATAGCAGCAGGGGTGATACCAGAAATACGCGATGCTTGGCCAATGGTATCCGGACGCGCCTCAGTTAACTTAGCAACAACTTCATTCGATAACCCCGAAACAGTCGAATAATCATAATCTTTTGGTAATACAGTTTCTTCATGACGCAGTTGTTTGTTGATCTCATCTTGCTGGCGTGCAATATAACCTGCATATTTAGTATGGATCTCAACTTGCTCAAGTGCCAGTGCATTATCAAACTCAGATCCAAGGCCATCAATAGCCATAAGATCGTTATAACGAATTTCAGGACGACGAAGAAGATCTTCTAAACTTGCTTCACGCACTAAAGGTGTTTTAAGTAAACTGTTTACTTGATCAATAACAGCGTGATCTTTGTGGATCCAGGTTTCTTTTATACGTTGTGATTCTTTGGCGATCACATCCATTTTTTCATTAAATGACTGCCAACGCTCGTCATTAACCAAACCTAATTCACGACCTTTTGCAGTCAAACGAATATCAGCATTATCTTCACGTAGTAATAAACGGTATTCAGCACGACTAGTAAACATACGGTATGGTTCTTTAGTACCGAGTGTTGTTAAGTCATCAATAAGTACACCTACATAGGCTTCGTCACGACGTGGTGTCCAAGGTTCTTTACCTTGAACTTGTAATGCCGCATTCATGCCCGCTATTAATCCTTGCGCACCGGCTTCTTCATACCCTGTGGTGCCATTGATTTGGCCAGCAAAGAATAAACCATCAATAAATTTAGTTTCGAGCGATTTCTTTAAATCACGAGGATCAAAAAAGTCATATTCAATAGCATAGCCCGGACGACAAATATGAGCATCTTCAAAACCGGCAATGGACTGCACAATCTCTAGTTGTACATCAAAAGGCAAGCTTGTTGAAATACCGTTTGGATAAAGCTCGTAAGAAGTAAGGCCTTCAGGCTCAACAAAGATTTGGTGCTTGTCTTTATCTGCAAAACGGACAATTTTATCTTCAATAGAAGGGCAGTAACGCGGACCTATGCCTTCAATCACACCTGAATACATAGGTGAACGATGTAAATTATTACGGATCACATCATGCGTTTTTTCATTGGTATAGGTGATATAGCATGGGATCTGTTGTGGATGATCTGATTGCTTTCCTAAAAATGAAAATACCGGTGTAGGCGCATCCCCTGGTTGCTCTTGCATTTTGCTAAAGTCAACGGTACGAGCATCAATACGTGGTGGAGTACCCGTTTTTAAACGATCAACACGAAATGGTAGCTCACGTAAGCGATCGGCTAATGCGATTGAAGGTGGATCACCCGCTCTGCCGCCTTTAAAGTTCTCAAGGCCAATATGAATTTGACCACCTAGGAAAGTACCAACGGTCAATACAACAGATGGCGCGCTAAAGCGTAATCCCATTTGGGTCACTACGCCTTTAACTTGATTATTTTCGACAATGAGATCATCACACGATTGCTGAAAGATCTTTAAATTATCTTGGTTTTGCAGGATGTCTTGGATAGCGGCTTTATAAAGAGCGCGATCAGCTTGTGCTCGAGTTGCACGAACAGCAGGGCCTTTAGAAGAATTTAATGTACGAAATTGGATCCCACCTTTATCAATAGCTTGCGCCATTGCACCACCTAGAGCATCAATTTCTTTAACCAGGTGACCTTTGCCAATACCACCAATTGCTGGGTTACATGACATTTGACCAAGAGTATCCATGTTGTGAGTTAGCAGCAGGGTGTTCATACCCATTCGTGCAGCAGCAAGCGCAGCTTCTGTACCAGCGTGGCCACCACCAACAACAATAACATCAAAATTTTCGTGAAAAATCATTTCAGGATCCTACTTAAATCAACCAGCAAACTACCAAGGGGAACGTATTCTACCTATAAATTGACAGAAGATAAATGATTAAACTCTCGCCAAGATCTAAGTAAGTGATCTCTAATAATATAAAGGATCTTTTAAAGAGATCTTTTATTTCTATTACTACTAGTGATCGCCATTTCTGTTGATAAGGTTTAGTTTATAATTAAAAACATAACGTTAGATCTGATCTAAAGGTGTTTATATGATCGGATCAAGATAGATATAAGCTCTGATCAAAAAGGCTATTTATACACAGGGGGTTTAACTTCGGATCTTATCCAATGGATAACACCCCTTTAAAACGCAATTAGATCATAGCTTATCCACAATTCGATCTAAATTATAGATAAATTGTGTATAACTTTAGCTGGTGGAGTTGCATTAGATCACTGTGTTTTAAGATTGTTTATTTCGATCCACTCAGGTAACCAGGCTAAAGCTGTGTCTTCTGGTAGCTCTTCATCCAAAATATTCAGTTCTAACCTTGGTGCTGTACACTCAGCTCCTTTACTTATAAGTAGTTGTTCTAAATTACGACCAGCTAGGTTGTAGGTATCGTAACTGGTATCACCGAGGCCAATAACACTAAATTTTAGTCCTTTTAGATCATCAACTTGGTTAAGATCATTAATAAAGGGTAATAGGTTTTCAGGGTAGTCACCCGCACCATATGTTGAGGTGCATAATAGCCAAATAGTGTTTTCTTGATCTATTTGTGAAAAGTCAGGTTGATCATGTACTTCAGTGGTGATCCCTTGCGATATTAACTGCTCGGCTAGTTGTTCACCTACATATTCTGCAGATCCCATTTGACTACCGATAATAATGTTTACTGAATACATGTTTTTCTTGATCGCTTTCCTGCTAGATTTGATGGTTATGATAAACAAGTTTATTGTGCAGTAAAGTAGATAATCGATCTTTGTATAAGTTTTTATGGTGTAAAATTATACAATAAAATTGGTGATGCATTAAGTTTATGATTTTGTTATATAAAATAATATATTCCTAATTGTAATCTTATGATCAAGCTGTTGATAAATAGTAAGAAAGCTATGTCCTTTAATTATGTTATTGCCCGTTATAAGGCCTAAGCTTTTGATCTTTAATTCCGTCGTTAATCTTAATTGCGATTTTTTAAGTGCTTTGACGTTCTATATTTGATTGTGGATAGAAAGCTTGTTGATAACGATCATTTTGTTAGGCTATGGATTTTAATAAAACTGTAAATTTATTAGTAATCGACTTAAAATTACAAATTAAGTGCATTTTTGTGGTTTTATTGAACAAATCAGAGGGGCAGAGCTAAAATTAATTAGTTATTTATTCCTCGTTCAGCTAAATAAGGCTCGATCAGCAGCAATTGTGGATAACAAATTTTACAGATCGAGATCTAAAGCAGTTTTAATTGGTTGTTTTTGGTTTTTTGAGTGTAAGTTTTTTCTAGTTTTCAGGTAACAGCTTCGCATGTATTAGTAAAAATTGTGCTAATCCATGTTGATTTAAAGATACTGACACGAACTTTGTTCACCATTTTCTTTGTACGAGCTAGTGTAATCTTCTCCTGTAATACTTTTCCACCAGCTTACCAGTTGTTAAAAACGATACCCTCATTTGTACATTTTACCTTCCTTGTGAGTTTAAAAATTGATTTGAAAGTATAGAGAAAATCACAAAACGGAAATATCGAGGCCAAAATGCCGAGTAGCTTAGTTTTAAAATCATACAAACGGTGCGTATCCGAGCATATTGTCGTAACAAAAAAGACTAACTGATCTAAAGCAACAAAGCTGAGCCGTGTGATTGCTGTTGAAGTACAGCGCGAACTACTGTGGTTTATATTTGTGTTGTTTATAGGGAGTTGCTCGTATGACCCATAATGCTGCGAGTGCAGCTCCTCAGGAACGTGTTGCGGGCAGTGAGAACGCCCTTTTTCTTGATGCTCATTTCGAGCTAGTTCATAAATAAAATTATCACAGTGATCAGAGATTGCAGCAACTTTTTATGGCGAATAGGGTGTCGAGGCATCATGAGCAGTGGCCTCGACGGACGACTCGCAGGGAATCCGCCTTAAAAAAACTGGGGAAAACTTAGGGGGGTTTTTCTGACGCACAATGTAGGAAGGTAAGTTATAGTTCAAATCAGTGGCTGCACACCAGACCCGTCTTCTCTACAGACGACCTCTACCTAGGTGGCCGTATGGCTAATGGTACAACCGAGCGTAGAGGTGAACAATCATAGTAGATGCTTTTAGGGTTATTAGCATCTACCATCTCAAAGGATAGTAGTATCTGAATAGATACGCGGCCTTAGTGCGCATTCTCATGACTTTGATCACCGATTCTCATCAGCTTTGATCACTTGATTTATCATTTTGTAGAGCCGTTTTTAAATTAGCTTAACTGATCATCATCAGTCAATTTATTTAACTGTTTTCGTA
>NZ_JASDCD010000036.1:0-25572 GCF_030408095.1 Pseudoalteromonas sp. APC 3893 | reverse complement strand
TTGGCAGTTGCTGGCCAACCGCCTGCTTATTTTTAAGTTTAAAACCACGACCAATTGGATTTTCTAATAACGTATTGCTGTCGTTATTTAGCTCTTTGCCACCATAAGCTTGCATATAATTAAGCGCAACCGGAGTAATAATATCTGGATCTGTGGCTACTGGCCCAAGCAGAGAGCGCCGCCAGTAACGCGCTCCGGTTACCCGTAACCGTTTTTTAAATAATGTCTGTGTTAATGACTCTAGCCCTAATTCAACCTCAATAACCCGTGCATCTTTGCCCTTGGGTGGGTAGGCTGTGCAATTACCATACACTTCAAAGCCCTGTTTAAATGCAACTTGCTCGTTTACTTGACTAATAGGTGAGTTACTGGGTTCATCTTGATAGTCATCAGCAATTATAATCTCAGGGCCTGGCTCAATTGCAGTCACTGTGCCTTGCTCATCAAATTCATAGCTTTGTTTAACCAGTACTATTTGGCCTTCTGTACTGTCTTCTAACCAGCCTGTAAAGGTGCTGGCTTGCCAAGGTGAAAAGTTATGCAGCATGGTTGCTCTCCAACTTTTCACTTAACACGTGTTGCCATTGTAATGCGCTTTGCTGAACATGAAATAGCCCGCATGCAGTACTGTGCTCATAATGCGGGGCGATAACGCGTTGCACTAAAGAGCCTGCTAGTTTAGTAAGTTTTTGTGTACTATTGGCGTTGGTAAAACTAATACCCATTAAAAGTTGCTCACCTGTTTGCATCGCAAATGCTTGCCTTGCGTGCTCAGCATCATCAAGGTTAATACCGCTTTGCGGTTTTACTGCATTGGCATCACTGACGACAGACATTTTTTCAGCTTTCGCGAGCGGCCTATCTGTTAACGTTAGCCACGCTGAGTAAGCACCTTGCTGAGTGACGGCTACTGCCATTAAATCCATTACTAATGGTAGGGCTTGCTTGAAAACAAAATGACTTAATACAAACGAGCAATGCGCGGGGTTTGCTTTGCAAAATAATGCACAGGGTTCGTACCAGCGGGTGTCATTTAATAACCCCGCTAAGGCGAGGAGTTGCGCTTTTTGCTGTTCATCAGCGGTTTTGGCAAATACTTTAAATAGTTTATCGCTTACATCCTTATGCCCTGCACAGTAGCTGCTAACCAATGCTGCATAAGCGATATTAAAATCCTCATGCAATATGCCAGCATGTAATTCACTGGTTGTAAGTGGTTGCGAAAAGAGTAAAGTTTTAACTATTGCTGGAGGCTGTTCTTTACCTTCGATCAGAGTGGTGCGTAGCGCTTTTAAGTCATTTAGCTGCCAATGTGCTAAATGATGTTGCAACAACTCAAAATGAGCTAACTGTTGAGTGCTTCTTAGTTCATTAAAGTGTGCAGTAATGTCCGCAATCGGTGTATTAAATAAATCACACGCCACTAAGCGATAAATATCAACATGTTCGCTGTTATTAAGCGAAAGCTCACACAGTCCTTGCCATGAAAGTTCGCTGACTTGCATTAAATTTTGCCCAACAAAATAATCCGTTGGTGCATCACTTTTTAAATCGCTCAAGGTGTAAAGGTGGTTCAATAATTGGGTGTCGATCACTTTAAAACGGGCAAGCGAAAATGCTCCTTGTTGCAACAATTTTTGACGGTGCTTTAACAAGGTGGTTAAACGCTGTTTATGCAGCTTTACTTTATTGACAGGTGCGAACATAGTGCTAATTTAGCCTAATTGGCCAACCAGCCAAGGTTAAATCTTGCTCGCTATTAGCAGTAATGTCTTGCCCTTCAAGCACAATAGTGCCATCGGCAAACACTTCAATGCTACCTTTGGCAGTTTGCAAGCTCACACTTTGCTGCGCTTCAATGACAATATGCCCTTGGGCATTATTAATTTGCGCTGCTGGCGCTTGCTCAGGTTGTGCAAGTAATGCGGTTACAATAAAACCGTGTGCGGTATGCACTAATAATACATTAGCGCCAACCTCCGCTGCGCTGACATGGGCGCCTTGCGCAATAACTGGCTGCTCAATATCATTCATTACAACCGTTTTAATACGGCCAAAACTGTCTATGCTGCTAACCGTAGCAAGCTGTTGCTCATGTTTAAAAATGCTTTGAATATGTGCACTCATCACTACTCCTTAGTTATTACTAATTGCACTGCCTTTAACGGCGATATTACTTGCTGATAAGGTAATACTGGTGGCATCGATAGTTAAATTGCCTCCTGCATCAATTTCAATACTCGCGCCACCTTGGCTTAATTGAATAGAGCCTTGGCCATCGGCTTTAATGGTGATATTAGCGCCGCTGCTTATATCAATATCGCCATTAGGCGCTTGTAGCTCTAAGTTGCCATCAACTGAGTAAACACTAAGATCTTGCTCGCCTTGTAACTTAAGATCTTGATCAGATTTAAGTTCTAAGCTGCCATCGGTTGCTTCAATGCGAGTGTTTGAGGTGGCTTTTAGGGTCAAATCCGCCGCAGAGTTTACGGTAATATCGCCTTCACGAGTTTGAATTTGTAAGTTGTTTTCAACCCGCGTGGTAAAGTCGTTGGCAATCGTAAAGGTTGCATCATTTTCAGCCACAAATTGTAGGTTTTCTTTGGCTGATATTTTTACATCGCCATCTACAGACTTAAGCGTTGCTTGATGAGCGCCATTGGTAGCATCGAGTAATAACTGGTTTTTGTTATTTTTATTCGCTAGGCTGATTTTCTCTTCGCCACTTTTATCATCCATTATCAAGCTATGGCCCGCTTTAGTGACGAGTTTATTTTCGGTTGGATTTTGGCTGGTTACCGGGTTTGGTGCATTTTGATTATACAGAGCCCCTAAAATAATCGGTCTGTCTAAATCGCCATTTTCGCCACAAACTAATACTTCAGTGCCTTGCGTCAGTGGAAAGTGCATACCATGACCACTGCCACCATAGGGCTGCATTAAGCGTGTAGACTTACTTTGCTGGCCTTCGCCGTCTTGGTTAAACGGCAATTTAACAATATAATTGCCATCATCGTCTATCTCTTGCTCAATTAGCGCATTAAAGGTAGCAAACACTCGCCTTGCGGGTAACAATGGTGCTTTAAACTGTTGTGATGAAGGGATCAGATAGGCCTGGTTTTTATAGGTAAGGCCTTTTACATTAGCACCATATTCCACACCCGATTGTTGGCTCCCTTTGTGATCAACCCTTACCACTAAGTATTGGCCATCATGATCTGGGTGATCAAATATAGAGACTATTACACCAGGGCGAATTGCTCTGCAATCGGTATCAATAATTAGCTGCTCTCGCTGACAGTCAAAGGCTTGTTGGCGTATTGTAGCCAACGAATTGCCTGCACCAGAATTAAGGTAATTGTCACCGTAGTGGCTATCTTCACCAAAGCCCGGTTGTGATGATGTATTTTGACTAGATACCTGCAAATTACCCGGTGAATTGTAGTTATAATCGTTCAGGGCAACACTTTGTGGGTGCATCTGCGCTTGCCTGCTAATTGCAAAAATACTCTCACTGGTACGTACTTGTCCTGAAGGCGGCACATAACTTAGGTTAATATCGCTAAAGCGAGCGGCAATATCACTACTGCTATTACACACCGTAAACGTGCAATCACTGTTAGACTCCTCGACAAAACCATACACAAAACCGTATTTTCTCATTAACCGGGTAACAAATTCATAATCGGTTTCGTTATATTGCACCGTCATTTCTAGGCTAGGACCACTTGCCTGCATACTGAATTTTTGCATCGGAAAACCGGCTTTATTAAATACACTTTGAATAATTGCCGCAGGGTCCATTGCCGTAAACACACGATTAGAATGTTGATGTTTTAGTAACGTTAAATGGGAGCTCAATACAAACGTATAGTGATACCCTTGATGGCTTTTACCATGTGCAGTAAAACCACTGATAAGGCCTGAAATGGTTCGATCAGCCATAGACCAAACTAAAATCAAGCTGGCATCTTTACCAAGTAACATATTTGAGGTTAAATGCTCTTGGCTTAAGACTTGAATGTTAAATGCAAAATCTTCGCATAAGCTATCATTTTTTGATGCAAAGTCAGTAACTTGCACCATACCATCGGGTAGCCCTTGCACGGTGACACTAAAGTGACTAGTACTTGCTTTGTGCTCGCTAAATGCGTCCATGAGTCCCATAACTTTATCCTTTTTTAAATTAAGCGTGATCGGCAAACGTAGCAGTAATTTCATCCTGCTCGTCAACCGTTAACGTTAAAATATCGGGCATATCTTCTTGTGCCATAAACTCTAAAATAGACTTAGCTATGCCCGGCAAAATTTGTTGCTCAATCACAGCATTAACCATACGAGCACCACTATCCGACAGCTGACACTGCTGGGTTAACTTATCCAATACGCTGGCATCAACACGCAATTGCATTTTATGATTACTTGCCAAACGATTCGCAATAGCCTCAAGCTTTAAACTCACTATTGACTGTAAGGCTTCTTTATCCAGTGCTAAATACGGAATAACCTGCATACGCGCGAGTAATGCTGGGGCAAAAAACTGCAATAGTTGCGGCTTAATTAATTCGCTCAATGCGCCAATAGTCGGCATTTGCCATGGCGTACCGTCTTCACTAATCGGCGCATCGGTAGGGTTGAGGGCGTCATTAATGGCCTGTTGGTTTTCGGTTTGCTGCTCTTGCGAAGACGTTTCGTCATCTTCTGGACTTAAATCAATCACCGTGGGGGGTGTACAAGCATCAATAAGTTCTGCAGATCCTAAGTTTGAAGTCATAATGATCACGGTATTTTTAAAGTCTATTTCTCGACCTTCCCCATCACGCATATTGCCGCGCTCAAATACCTGATAAAACATGTTTAGCACGTCTTTATGGGCTTTTTCGACTTCATCTAGCAAAATAACAGAGTACGGGCGTTGCCTTACTGCTTCAGTTAATACGCCGCCTTCACCATAGCCAACATAACCTGGCGGTGAGCCTTTAAGCTGCGATACCGTATGCGCTTCTTGGTATTCGCTCATATTAATGGTGGTTAAAAACTTCTCACCGCCAAATAACTGTTTTGCTAAGCAACGGGCAGTTTCTGTTTTACCCACACCGGATGGCCCAGCAAGTAAAAACACGCCTAACGGCCCTTGTTCGTTACTAATACCCGCTTTGCTCACTCTCAGGCTTTGGGCAACTTTTGCAATGCCACCTTGTTGGCCAATAACCTCTTGGCCAATTACATTTTCAAGGGTAATTAAGTTAGTGATCTGATCTTTAACCATGGCCCCCACAGGCACACCCGTCCATTGTGAAATAATCTGCGCCACGGCATCCGCATCTACTTCACTAAATAAGCCGTTATCTTGGGTGTTTTGATCTTTCAATGACTGGCGAAGGCTTAACAACGCAGTGTTGTCTTGACTTTCGTTATTAGCTGCTTGCTTATGTTCGTTTATTTGGCTAAGGGTTGAAATTTGCGCTTCACGGGCTTGAGTGTACTCGCTCAGCTTGTCTTGAGCTATATTCAGCTCTTGCTGTAAATAAAGCAGTTTGTCCATATCAACCGCTAAACCTTGCTCGCTTTCTTGCGCTAAGCTAGCAATCCGAGTTTCGAGGTAGTTTATATGTTCGCGCTCAGCTTCAATGGCTGCGGGGTCGGTAGCAAATGACATTCTTACCCGTGCAGCCGCGGTATCTAATACATCAATTGCTTTATCTGGTAGTTGTCGGCCAGTAATATAGCGTGCTGATAATACCACTGCCGCTTCAATCGCATCGTCGGTAATTTGGATACTATGATGTTGCTGATATTTATCTTTTAAACCGGCTAACATCAATTGCGCTGCTTGCTCTGTAGGTTCATCAACTTTAATTAATTGAAACCGACGCTCTAAAGCGGCGTCACGTTCAAAGTACTTTTTATATTCGCTCCATGTTGTGGCTGCAACGGTACGCAGTTCACCACGGGCAAGCGCAGGCTTAAGTAAGTTGGCGGCATCACTCATACCGGCATCGCCACCAGCGCCAATTAAGGTGTGAGCTTCGTCAATAAACATAATGATTGGGGTGGTTGAGTTTTTAACTTCATCGATAACGGTTTTTAACCTGCGCTCAAACTCACCTTTAACACCCGCCCCCGCTTGTAATAGCCCCATATCTAGCACTAATAAGCGTACGCCTTTTAATTCATCCGGTACTTGACCATCAATTATGCGCTGCGCAAACCCTTCAACAACGGCCGTTTTACCTACGCCTGGTTCACCCACTAAAATAGGATTGTTTTTACGGCGACGACACAATACATCAACCATCATCCGAATTTCGTCGTTGCGGCCCAATACAGGGTCAATTTTACCTTGGCTGGCTTTGTCAGTTAAGTCTTCACAATATTCGTCAAGCGCACTGCCGCTCTCGCTTTGCGTTTTGCCATTAACCTGTTGCTGTGCTTTAGCCGCTGGATTTAAACGTTCACTTGAGTTTTGGCAAATTTTATCAAGGTTTTCAGCTAAGAAGCGGGCATCAATTTTGTCTAACAATGCTGGTAGCTGTAAAACAGGGCTATACGGTAATAACTCTGTTAATGCGTCTATCAGCGCTGCGCCATTTATCCAGTCGCTCTTGTGTTGCACATTGGCACTTAACCAAGCACGCTCTAACCATTCATATAAGCGGCGTGAAAACACCGGTTTACTTTGGTTACCCGCAGGTTGGCGATTTAAAAAATCCAGCAATTCATGCCAAACGGCATCCTGATTCACATTAAAAAAATGAAAAATCTGTTCTAAATCACCATTACTACCTTCTTCCATCAACTTAATTAGTAAATGCTCAGGCAGCACTTCAAAGTGACTTCGGCTACTGGCAAAACCAGCCGCTGACTCAAGCGCTGTAGCCGTGTGACCGTTTAATTTATCTATAAGTTGTTTAATGCCTTTTGCATCCATTGTTTATCCTTAAATCCTGTTTATTACTAATGTTGATACTGAAGATGGGTGTAACTGTGGACGCTAATATTAGCCGCAGCACTACCTAAATAACTATTATGACCAAGCACGAGAGGAGAGCTGCCTATTGCTTGTTGTGCAAGGGCTTCGTTTGCCACTTTTATTTGACAAAGCCATTGCACATTATTGGGTAAGTGAGTACTCAATAACGCAGCCATTTTTTTGCCTTGTTCGTTACGTGGATTTAATTCCATAGCTGTTTTACTGTCTACAGGGCCAATTGCAATGGTTAAAATACTGCCACTAACCAATACCTTACTTCCCAAAACCGCAGAGCCGCCCAATACCATTTGCGAATCTTTGCCGAAGGTGCTTGGACTATCTACTGTTTGCCAATTAGCCCGAGTGTCATCTACCTGTAGTTCATTAACTGCAAGAGTATGCTTTAGCAATTGCGCCAAACCAGCGGCACTTGTTTGTTTTAAACTAGCAATACCGCATTGTACTTTTTGCTCTGTGCTATTTGATAAAATAGACTCTACTAGATGGTCGAATTGCTCAGCACCACGCCCTGCTACGTTAATTTGTGACTTCTTCCAAGCCTGGAATAATTGGCAATATAAAATATGATTAAACATATCTAAAAATTGCCGGACTCTATCACCGCTTTCATCATCTCTTGCAGCTTGCTCAAGCAGATAATGTGGCATAGGAGCATCAACACCATACAAGCCTAAAAAAGAAGTCGATAAGCTTAACCGGCCTCGCCCTTGATTATCCAAAGTGCAATCGCGTACATCCGTTGCCGGAAAGCCCAGTTCTTTGTAAGGCTTAAACATCACCCGTTCACTAATGCCTTTTTCAAGCTCTTTAGGCGTGGCCCAATGTTTCTCAATCAAACTCATGGCTTTAAATAAATTGAACTGCCACGGCTGCTCAATTAATTGTTCAATCGATTTTGGTAACTTTGCCCATACAGGGTGATTGACTGCACGCTCATGCATACTCATAACTGATAGCTCTTACCAGGCTCTATGTCCCAACACCACGTTTTATAGCTCGGAATTGCATTGACACGCGTTTGCACACTTTCATTTATCGGTGCATACATTAAAAAGAACTGATGTAACATATTGCAAAAATGATAAAGATCGGCATCGCAAACAAACTTGCTTTCATCAATATCAAGCAGTACATCGACTCCTTTTATAAAGATGCCGCGCTTAATTTGGCTGATTGGGGTGGCGGTTATTTTTTGGATACTTTCTATGCGTAAGCGATTTTCAGCTTTTTGTGACCAATCAAATAAAACGAGTAACCGCTTAAGCTCAGTAACTTGTGTTATCTGCGAAAACTTAACATTCAGCAAGCTTATTAATTGCCAGTGCTTAGGTTGCTCAGGGCTTGGTAAGTAATTCGTAGGTCGAATAACGTTTTCAACATCGGCAACACTAGGCATATCACGACCTCCTAAGTTAAGATCCCCTTCCTGCAACAGCTGCCGTGGCCAACCAGCATTAAAGGCAGTTAAATCAACCGAGAGCGTTTCTTTTTCATCATTAAGGTTAAAGGGTAACTGTAAATAATGCGTAGGTGCAGCCGCTCCAACGTCTTTGGTAAGCACGGTAAAAAGCTTTTTCTCATCTTCAAATACACTTTGGTAACGTGGTGTGTAATCATAAGTTTTACCACTTAAAGAATTACGGCCCATGACAGAGTCAACAGTGTAACTAAATATATGATCACTACGATTTTGATCTGCGGTGATCATGTAGTCCGTTCTATTAGGTTCTATTTTTATTGGCTCGGCAGCCTGCGAGAACAAATTAACCGCTGGAGTACAGTTTATCAGTATGTTCTCTTTTGATAATTGATGCCCAGGTGGTAACTTGCTTTCTCCCCTAAATACGATTTCAAAACGGTCAAGGTCATCTGCAAATTCAATAGCTGCTAAACCGGTAAAACTCAAAAAATAAAAGCGGTCTTTAGCGTTAAAATAATCAAGTAATAGCGCATACCCTGGATGACTTTGATCTGCATTGGGCAATAATGCACCATCAATATTTAAATAAGTTGCAGTACAGCCTTTAGCTTTAAGTTTTCTGTTATGCTCAAAATGTGCAGGGCCAAAATCTAGCTCGGCAAATTTATCCGCCGTTTGCAGCAGTTTAAACAACGAACTACATAACGGAGTGTCGCCACGCAAGTAAAATTGCAGATTCGAAAGGTCGTAATTCTTGCGCTCACCTTGACACACAAACCTAAGACCAATGCGTAATTCAGCCCCCAAATGAGATTCTTGATAACGAACATGCTCTACATCTAATGGGGCTACCATTAGGTCATGCGTGGTAGTAAAGGTAATGTTTTTATGATCAACCACCGCATTATCAGCTTTAATGGTTAACCCTTTTTCAATTAGATGCGTTTTCTGCATAGCCAGTTTAGGGCTAAACTTTACCACGGTACTCGATGGGTAGTAACTGAGTAATATTGGGCATAATTGACGTAGTACTTGCTCTGAAACCTCGGGAACCGATTCATCTAATCGTTTTTGGGTGTGCGCGGTTAGGTACGCCATTCCTTCAAGTAAGCGTTCTATATGTGGGTCTCGGTCTTTTAAAGCATCAATATTTAGCATGCCAGCATGCTCAGGATAATATTGTGCAAATTGCTTACCTGCCTGCGTTAGTAAACGCATTTGTGCATCAAAATACTGCTGCATAAAAATATCCTTATAATTACTCGCCGTTTCTAGCGTGCTGCATTACGTCAGCCTTACCGCCAGATTCAAACCGTGTGTTTAATTTAATACTGTGCCCTGAGGTCAAAAATGCCTGTATATCCAGTCGAATAACGCAGTTTTCTTCGCGTATTTCCATCGGTATTACATTGGCATAACGCACTCTAGGTTCGTATTTCTCAATCAATTTTTTAACCTCAAACGCCAATGTATGTTGCGAATAAGGCAAGCCCTCATAGATATCTTCAACATCAGGTAAACCATAATCAGCTAGGTGCTTTAATACGCCACGTCGAGCATTTAATAGTTCATTTAAATGATTACAGACACTATTTTGCTCATCAGTTTGAAAGCCCTGATGACCATTACGAACGACTGGTTGAGTTAAAAAATCGAATAACGCCATGAACTACCTCGAATAAAAGGATATGCCTAAGCATATCCTTTGAAATATCTAACTTATCGACCTTCAGTCCATGAGTCAGAGAACTCGATGTTGCCATCAAGGTATGTCCAAGTAATGCGTTTATAACGTAAACATACCGTTTCAAGGTGCGGATAACGCTCCTTGTCTAAGTCTTTTACATTGTGCATTGTTGGTGAGATTGACGTAATTTTTACATCTTCCAACTTGTGGCAGAAATACTCACGTTCAGTCCCTGTGTCATCAATACGGTACCATTTAAGCTCAAGTTGCTTAAGTGTTTGACCGTTCGAGCACGCTTTATACAAGTATGGTGTAGATGCATCTACCGCTTTAGTAATTACAAACGGTTCATGCTTACGAGTACCTGTAAGTTCACCCGTGTCGTTATCTGTAGGAATGCGAAGCTCATGATCAAAGTGTAGGATCTCAATTGAACCTTCACGCTCTGCAACAGTTACAGAACCTTTGATGTCATTACCTTGGTCATCCTTTAACCACATATACGCTGGAATTGCCATTTCATTATTCTCCTTTTAGAATGAAGTGTTTCCTATTAATGGCATTGGCATAAACAACCATGTTTATGCCCCCCAAAAAGCCCGATGCTTCATGCCACTGGGGAACATTTCCCAAGTTGGGTGCAACCAACTTGGGGCAATCTTTTACAAAGACGGATTATTTAACTCTAGTATTAGCGACATCGCGTCAAATGGAGTTTGCAAAACAGCTAACTTTTCAAATGCGATTGTTGCTACCTGTAGCTTTTGCTTTGCAAAAAACACTTTATTATCACTGGCTACTGCGTTGGCTATACAAGCCAAAAGCAAACTAAATAAACAGATCATTTTAATCATTTTTACAACCATTTATCATCGTCACTCAATGCCCCTGATTGTAGGCAATTTACTTGTCCTAAAATCTCGATGTTTTACAACCAACTGAAACTTCTTAGTAAACTTTCTTGCAGTTGCTCTGTAAACTCACCATTAACTGAAATAGCATTTTGCTTTTTATCTGAAAACAAAAATATCGTTGTATTTGATTTATTTTCTATTATAAAAGCTTCAAAATCGTTGACCCTCTTGAGAGCTAATTTACTAGTATTTTTAATTGAAAATACTCGTTCAAATAATGCAGACTGTTCAATTGTTAACTCTTTTTTGGTCGCTTTTCTGAAAAGTTCATACTGAGTCATGGAAAACTTTTTTTCCAATCCTGCGGTCAACTTACCGTTTTCAAGTACTACAAAACCAACTTCTGTACATTCTGTGTCATTAACTTTCACATTAAGAGTCATTGCAGCGCCTGATAAATTATGAATTGATAATTTACACAGGCTATTAATCGGGAAAGTAATATCTAGTCCTGCAAAATTTAGCCAACTTGATTGCTTCACTTCATTTGCAGACAACGAAAAGCACTGAAGTAAAAAAACAACAAAAAATATTTTCCTTAGACAGCTCATAAGCCCATACCTGCCATTTGAAGTTCACGGTCCCACACTTGAATGACTCTTTTTGCACAAGTTAAAGATGAATCATCTTTCATTCTATTTAAGGTGCTCTTCGCAAAATTACGTGCAATCCATGAAATACTAGCTTTTCCACCACTAGGTGTAGGTACCCACACCAATGCATCTGTACATTTTTTAGTTTCTTTAAGCATTTCGCCAAAAATATTGGCGACATTTTCATTTACCTGTCCATCATATTTTTTATTGACGCCCGCAGCTTTATAAAATGTGCTTATAGTTTCTCTAACTTTTTCTTCGCTCATTTTTATTCCCTTAAAAATTTAATCTCTATGCATACTTTGCACTTTAAATTCGATACAAAGTATGCATTTTTAACTACTTACACCAACCAGCTACTCACCAAATTGACGTATTTACACTTTAAAAGCCTGCGTTAAATGCGTTTCATCGGCGGCTTGGCAGTTCATTTTTCGCCAGGCATCTGCCCAACTAATGCCAAACGCACATCAATACCTTCCACTTGGAAATGCGGCACAATGTAAGTACTAACACGGTAATAACCTGGGTTACCCGGAATTTCAGCAACGGTTACTTTGGCATCTTTTAATGGGTGCGTTGCAATTAGCGACTCATCTGGGTTGTTCATTTTAGTTACGAGCGCACCTAACCAATCGTTGAGCTGCTGCTCTAATTCATGGCGAGGTTTACTCGAACCTATATTTTCACGCTGCAACACTTTTAAGTAATGCGCAATCCGCGATACTAAGAAGATATACGGTAAACGTGAGTTAATACGTGCGTTTGACGTTGCTTCTGGCGTTTCAAGTACTTGTGGCTTTTGCGCACTATTAGCAGAGAAGAAACACGCAAAATCAGAGTTTTTGTAATAACTCAGCGGAATAAACCCTTGGTTAGCAAACTCAAGCTCTTTGGTCTCTGAAATAAGCACTTCTGTTGGTATTTTAGTTTCAGAGCCTTTACCCGCTTCGAATGAATGAAGAGGTAAGTTTTCAACTTTACCGCCTGATTGTGGACCACGGATATTCACTGCCCAACCATTATCATGGAAGCTACGAATAATATTTGCAGCAAAGGCAAATGTTGCATTGCCCCACAAATAACGCTCATGGTGCTGACTATTTACGTCTTCTTGGTAATTAAAGTTACGTAGTGGGTTAGTTTCGCCATACGGTAAACGCAGTAAAAAACGTGGGAAAGCTAAGCCAATGTACCGTGAATCTTCTGACTCGCGGAAGTTTTTCCAACGTAAAAACTCAGCACGTTCCATGTATGAGCCAATATCTTGAATTTTAGAAACTTCATCTAATGACTCTTTTAAGAAAAACTTAGGCCCTACGCTGCCCATAAATGGGCAATGTGCTGCGGCTGATACACGCGATATTTCTTGTAACAAAGAAACGTCAGGGGCTGAACAATCAAACTCGAAGTTAGACACCATAGTCGATACCGGCTCACCGCCTGGGGTATCGTAATCAGAGGTATAAACATGCTTATACAAAGCAGATTGTGTGGTATCTGGTGCTTCTTCAAAGTCATCGCGTAAGGTTTCTTTATCTACATCAAGCATTTCAATCTTAATGTTAGCGTTATTAGGCGTACGGTTAATTAAATAACGTAGTGAACGCCATGCCGATTCCATTTTTTGAAAATTCGGATGATGTAAAATTTGGTCCAGTTGCTGTGAGATAATGGTATCTACTGTAGCGATATAGTCATCTAACAACAGTTTATCGATGCGCGTAACATCTTGACCGCTATTACCTGCCATATCTAAAAATACATTAATAGCCGCAGTTAACCGCTCATTAGCTCGGGTTTCAGCTAGATTGCCTGCATCACGAAACGAATCTAATTTGATTTCATCGGCAACGGGGGCAATATCCACCATATTACATAGGCTTTCGTAGGTTGAAGTGGGCGCTTGCTCAACACTGTGAGATGCCACATTTAATTGTTCTTGCATTGACATGGTAACGTCCTTATTCAGCCAGTGGTTGTTTTTCGTCTTCCGACGCAAGTGGAGCAATTTCGTCTAGCTTGGCTTTTAATTCATCCAGCTCAGGTTGGTTTTGCAATACACGCTCAAGCTCTTTACGCAGTGATGAGTTATCAAGTAAGTTTGATTTAAGATCGCGTAATAAGTTACGCATTGCCATCATTTTGTTTAGCTCAGGTACTTGTGCTGCAACTTGTTCAGGATCAAATGACTTAAACGAGTCAAACTGTAAATTAACGTTGATTTCGCCATCACCCTTGATCTTATTTGAAACCTGAAAGTTCGCTTTTGGTGCCATATCTTTCAGTACTTGCTCAATATTATTTTTATTGATTGTCACGCGTTCACGTTCGGCAAGTTCTTGTGTATTTTGGCCATTTGAGTAGTCACCAATTACCAGCATTTTTAGTGGTAATTCACTTTTTTGTGACGCCCCATCAGTATCAAGCTCTAGCGATATATTGATCCGAGCTCGTGGGATCTCTTTTTGAAATGTATCTGTCATGTTTTTTCCTTTGCAGTTTGTTTGCTAAATTCCAATTAGCCTCGACCCATTCGTCAGGCTGTTGTTACTAAATCCAGTTAATTGCTTTTGCTGGATTAGTCACCATCATTCGCTGACTAATTTGCTTAGCAGCTAAACTCATTTCATCACTGTCTGTCTGCGACAGATTGGCATAACATTGCTTGGCGAAACGCCATACTTCCATGCAAAAATGCTGTTGCCATTTTGCTAATTGAAACGTTTCAATTTGCTCGAGTAATTCAGTTAAAATTGCCAATGCATGTTCGTAATGCTCAGCTTTGAGTAATAACTTAGCTCGTAATAATTGACTTTGTGCAAGGTCAAACCCTGTGGGGGTACTTAATTGCTCAACCTTGCCAAGCGCTTGACTCAACTGGCCTTGTGCTACATCGTCTGCGAGTAAAGTGTACTGCTCATCAAATACATTGCTTTGCACCGTATTTGCCTGCTGAGTTTGTCCATTAGCTATATCAAGTAAAGTCTCTTTATTGGCAGGGCTGCATAACCCTGTACCATCGTCATAGGTCAAGCTGGTTAATAGTGGGAACTGACTTGTTAAGTTAAGTAATTGCTGTTCTAACCAGTGACTCAATTTAGCTTTATTTAATTGCTTCAATGCACTTAATACGAGTAATTGTAAATTAAGATTAAATTGCATCGCCCCTTCCATAAACAGTCCCTCTGCAAGTATTAATGCTTGCTCAGGTTGCTCACTAGCAAGGGCGTTTTCAATAGGTGCAAAAGCGGCAGCTCTTGGAGCGGGTAATCGAGTTTTACCATTTTCATTAGCTGGAATTTTTAGCCCAGACCAACGGGCTGCCCGCGATAATTTAATTACCCGCTCTAAGTTATTCTGCTCTTTATCAAAGTTAAGTAATTCACGTATTGCTGCTAAATAGGCCGTATCGTTTGCCACATCACTAACATTAATCGCTGTATTCGTATTGCCGTTACTAGGAGTCGATGTAACGGTGGCATCAGGAGCAATTGTTTGTTCTGCTGCTGTGGTTTTTGCACTTGGCGCTGGCTCATCCTTAACGGCATGCTTAGGAATCGGGTTACATTTAATTTGTTCATTATTCCACTCATTAAGAGTCGATAATGGGCCTGATTCACTATCAAGTGCAGGCACTGAATGCTGGTTATATTCACTAAGCACATCAGCTAACTCAACCCATTGCTCAGGGCTAGTTGAATGCGCTTGTGCAATTCCTTTCAAACGCTCTTGCTGTTGTAAAAACCAAGTGTTTACAGCCGTTCGCATCCGCGCTTTTAACGGATGAGCCTGATTTGGAAAGTCGGCTAAAACTTTATTTAATAACTTAATAGAATACGTTAAGCCAACAACCCCAAACTCACTCGTTGCTGCAAGGCATAAATAGCTAACTAACCGCAAGTCTTTACTTTGATTTTGCAAAAGGTCCGTGGCTTGAATAAACATGACTTTAAAATCAACTTCGCCCACGCCTGATGAGGAAGCTTTTAAGCTTTTAAAGGTTTCTTCATACTTTAAATCTTCACCGCAAGTAAGCCCGCCCTCGAGTGGAGCTGATAGCTCATCAAGCCAAAGCTGCCAACTTGAGTGGGTATGTGGATTTGTCATGCTCATGCCTTACACCACCGTCTTAGGGCATCATAAACACTCATATTATCCATATCAGCAAAATTACGGCTGTACTCGCTTGGTACTTTATCTAACGACAAGCTAGCTAAGTCTATGATGTCTTGAGACTTGATTTCATGTTGCCATACAGAGCCAAAATAAGATGCTGGAATGGGTCTGCAATATATAGTGAGGCTCGGTGCATGCTGCTGACACCCTAGCTGATAAAAAAACCATGGTTGCCAATTATGATCCGCAACAACTGACGCCACCAAGTGCAACCAAAAACCTGCAACTAACGCACTTTCATGGCTGAACTGCGGCATGGGTAAACGAATACCAAATTGACTGCGTAAACAACCTCGGTTGGCGATTGATTTTAAGACTTCTGAAAGCGATTCAATTAATACAGCTCGGTGATGTAAATCATCAATACTTAGATGCTGCCAAATTACACTCATTGGCACCAATCGTAATTTATCAAGCTCTAGGTTTAAGTTTGGCTGCTGCTTGAGTGCATCAGCCACTTTATTAAATGCGTGTGCTTGATCTGCCATTGCCGTGCTTGACGGCGCTTCAATTACACGGTCATTTACACCAATCAAATGCTCAATCACATGACTTGCGAATAAAAACAAAAATGCAGGGTGGCGCTTATATGTATCTATCCCACTGTGTATAAAGGAACTAAAAGGGTAAAACCTGCCACTGCTATCTTGGCTCGGTTGTAAAAGCCCAAGTAAACTACCGTCATCACTATTGCCCGATATAAAAAACAACGATTTAACACCGTGTAAAGGTGCAGTGTTATTTACTTTTCGGCCCCTGTTAAGGTGCGCAAAACCTTCTTGTAACCAGTGATCCAATGCCACTGACTCGCGTGACGATATATTAAGCTTAACAAAATCTGGGCGAACGGGGGTTTTCCCCATATAGCCGTAATTAAACTGTTTTACCAGTGTTGGAGTTTTCTTTTTTGTAAATAAGTTAAACATTATTCGCTCCTACTGCACCGTGTTTTTATTTGCGTTAGCAAATTGTGGTGAGGGAGAAAACAACGAATTTGGTAGTGCAAATGACGTTAGCATGTACTTTGAAAATATACCGCTGTTACGGCCTGACTTTAAAGAAAACTGTACTTTCAACTCATGTTCTGACTTATCTTTTAAATCCCATGTTGCTAAAAATTCAGTGCCCTTTATCCATTTAACATTGGCATCATTAAGTACTTTAAGTAGCGCCCATGGGCCATCTTGCTCAATCGAAATACGGTTGCCTTTATTGTCTAAACCATACAGCACAGCTTTTTCAGCAGCTCCTCGCCCTGGCCATGAAAAATTACGCCACTCCTCAGGCTCATTACGGTAGCGGTAGCCTTGCTCAGAAAAACCGAGGAATGTTTCTCTAATGCCGCGCTGTGGCACTGGCATCATTTGGAAATTAAAGCCCGCTGTATCAGAGCCATTAGTAAACAGTGAACGTGAAACTTTATTCGCTTTTGTTAAACCACTTAATAGTTCTTTATTAAAGCCAATACCAACACCATTCCATAGTTTTTCTTTCCAGACTCCACGACGTACTTTCATAAATGGTTTTAACTGCGTATTGATAAAATTCCATAAAATGCCTGTTTCTGTGTTTAAGAACTCAGACACATCTGCAATAGCGGCATCAGGTCCAGTTAAATTAAATGGGTATTTACCTGCAATGCTATTGCTATACATAGTGTAAACTTGGTTATCCCATGCTTCATTTAATTGGTTACGCGCTTTGACCATAATTGTTGCAATGCCAGCTTGTAATGGCGCCTTAAATAACTTATCAAGTGTCTCTTTTGTTTGCGGGTCTAACGCACGTGTTTGGCTTTCAATGATGATCCATGACGACTGTAATGCATTGGTTTGATTATTGCCTGAGAGTAAATCTTGAACAAAACTCATCGCTTGGCCATCGTCTTCATTACTTGCAGCCATTGCTTTTATATCAGAATGTATACTACTTAATGAGCTAATATATTGGCCCATATAATCAGAGCTGCGCTTGTTTTCATCATTTTGTGTAAAGCGGCGTAAATCAGCAAATCGCGATTCTAGCTCAGGCGCTCTCACTGTACTCATCTGTGAAAAGTCAGGTTTACTACTTATCGCTTGTTTTGCAATTTTACCTTTGGCTACTTTCTTTTGTGCCGCATCAGATGCACCTGCAACAAGCGTTGCAATTTTATCATTATTAGCAGTCACCGCCGACGGTTCATCAGCTAATAAAATATTAGTGTTTACCAACGTCATTAAATCAATTAACGGACCGTCATTAGATGAAAGCCTTGCAAAATCAATACTGGCATCATTTAAATCTCTAAATGCAGGAACCTCTATGCTATTTAAGAACTCAAACCAGGTGTTGCCGTAATCTTTAAAATAATACGCACGCATTGCTTTTGCTAAGGCATCAGCTTGCGCTTCATCTACTGCATTCTGCCCTTCTTCATTGCTAGTGCCCATTACCCAGTCACCAGAGAAAACTAAACGTGAAATACGGTTGATTTCTGGGTATACATATTCACGCCAGCCAGCATCGGTATAAACGTAAGGAATTTCAAAATTGCTCTTAAGTACATCTCGGTTATTAGCTGACATAAACTGGTTAAGCTGTAAGGCTTTTTTACGTTCAGCAAAACTGGTCATTATCTGCTGGTAAAGTGGCTGTGCCTCTGGTTGCGTATTTAAATTATTGCGAGCAGCATATACCGCTGTTTCGTTTAATTGCCAAAACATAATTGAGCCAGGTTGTGCAATATCAGCACTCACATTTTCTAAATACAAATCTAATAATGCGGTTAATTGGTTATAAATAGGCGCATCTTCTTTCGCAGATAAATCTATATTGAAGTGCTCACCAATAAAGGTTAGCAATTGCAGCTTTGCAAAGTCAGGCTCTTTATGTTCTGGGTGCGCACTTAGCATTAAGTGCAATTTAAGTGCGTCGTAATAGGTTTGACGAATACCAGCACGCGCATCAGGGTCATCTGAATTCCACTGACCATCATGTTGTTTTAGTTGCGCAAGCACATGCTTTTGGGCAGGTAGGGTTATCAGCTGATTGAGCTGGTTGAACAAAACAGTTGCAACACTTTGCGTAGTTTCATCGCCTTCGTAAATACCAAAAATAAAGTACCAAGGTAATTGTTGCTCATAGCTCATCAGTTCTTGATAGTGCTCAAATAAGGCGAGTGTGGCGGCTAGTTTTTGATCATCCTTTGCTTTGTTAACGTTAACTTCTACAATCGCTTTAACACGCGCTTCCCCTTGGTTAAGCAATAACTGATTACTGGTGTATGACGTAATCAATAATGCAGTAATAGCCGCTATTGAGGCTAAACCAGTCGTCACTGTTAGGCCCTTTAACCAACGACCAACCAAACGTTTTTTTCGGTTACCACGAGTTAAGTCTTGCAGTTTGAAAATAACATCGTTGAATACGCGATTGATAAAGTAACTTTGCGTTATGCTTTCTTGTTTTTGTTCTACAACCACAACCCCAAATTGGTCGCGCACACCGTTATTTACTCGCTCAATTGGCGTGCCTTCTTGTGTTCCAGAGGTAAAGTAGACCCCTGCAAACCAAGGTACTTCTTGGTATGGATTAGATTTAAATAATAAATTTACGAATTCTGTTAGCTTGGTTGAAGCTGATTTAAACTGATTAGGAAAATCTAAAATAAGCTGTTTACGATGTTCATTACGCTCACGCGCCACCTTGCCCATACGTTGTTCGCATAAACGTGCGTAAAGCTCTTCCATTCTTAGTTCAAACATTTCAGCGGGATCATTTTGTTGATCCTCGCTGATATCAAGTAAGTAAGCGCCCCAAACTTGCTCACGTTCTTTTTCGGTTAAATCGTTAAAAAAGGGTTCAAAACCACTAATAAGATCGGTTTTAGTAAACGTAATATAAACAGGGAAAATAACGCCAAGTTCTGTAATTAACTCTTCAATACGCTCACGCACTAGTTTTACATGGTGACGAATTTCTTCACTGTCTGAGGTTAAAACATCCGCCACACTTATCGCCACCATCACACCATTAATGGGTAGCTTAGGACGATATTTTTTTAGCAGGTTTAAAAACGATAACCATTCTTTATTTTCGGATTGCTCTGTTGTGTAACGTCCTGCAGTGTCAATTAATATTGCTTGATCAGAAAACCACCAATCACAATTACGCGTACCGCCGAAGCCTTGAATATGTAATTCGCTAGAATTAGAATACGGAAAATGTAACCCCGAGTTAGCAAATAAAGTGCTTTTCCCCGTTGCTGATGGCCCAATGATCATGTACCACGGCAATGCGTATAATGCGGTGTTGCCACGATAGCCTGCACCAAGGTGTGATGCCTTTAGTGATCCAAGTGCTTCTTGCATTTTTTCTTTTATTTCATCTAGCTCAGCACTGGAACCTGCATTATGGCTGGCCAATTCAGACGCCAGCTTATCACCAGAGCGTTTTGTCCATAACCAACGAATAAAAATAAATAGTATAAATACGGCTGTCACAGCGCCCATTGCGATAAGTTTTTTATCGGTTGTATCAAGACCAACAATACGCCCTGCAAACCACACAATGCTTAACACAGCAATTAAACCAATTAACTGTCCTGTTGCGCGCGATGACACTAAACCAAGTAGAAAATGCACCATGCCGCTTTTATTAACTCTTCCTTGCATCGTATTACCTTATCTCGTCTCGTTGGTTTTGTTTAACTGTGTTAGTACTTCCACTTGGTTATTAATAGTTTGCGTACTCTGTGTTGCTTGCTTACTAATTACAAAATGAAACCCAGCAAACAATGCGGCTATTGAGCCCAAGCAAATTGATAGAATTACCCAATACGGAATGTTACGACCAACTTTCATGGCAAAACCTTCAGCCGGTACCGCGTTATCAGCAAGCTGTGCGTTTGGGATCCCTTTTACATCTTCAATTTGTGCTCGTACATCAACTATCAGTGCTTTTAACTGCTCAATGCCTTTTACTTTATAAATACCTTCAAAGCCCAGTTGCAAGCAGATGTAATACACTTCAAGTGCCGCAAACTTAGTTTCACCCCCTGTCCGCAATTTAGCTAAACGTTCAAAAAACTCTTCACCCGCACGATTATTACCAAAAAATTCAAGCTGTAATGGACGAGACATCCAATCCATTCGAAAATGTGCCCCCGAGCTCATAACAAACTCATCACACATGGCTGTTAGAGCAAATTTAACCTCTTGCATCACACTCGTTGTTACTTGTTGGGTATAGCAATTACGTTCAAACTCATCAAAACTATTAATAAGTTGCTCGCGGAATTCATTGAGCTCAAGGTCGGTTGATTGCTTCAGCTTCAATGGTGATAACGCATTGATAACGGGTGAAATACAGGCGACTAAGTCTTGTTCATTGGCTTGTTGTTGCATCATTCAACCTTCATTAATTACGCGCGACAGTGACAATTTCGATTTGCGCTGCTTGCAAACCAAACGGTATAAACAAACTTAATGATTGCTCTTCAATAATCTGCTGCCAAATATAACCATGCGATTCAAGGCGGAAATATTCATAGCCACTTTTTATTGCCAACTTATTAGGAGGCCGCTGACAATGCGTCAGTTGAACGCCCGCAAGGGCTGAGGAAATCATAATGTCTAACTTTTCGCTGGCTCCAACCTTGACCTGCTCACTAAACGTTTCGATCCACTTAGTATCTTCTGCTTCAAAATAAACTGCCAAGTAAAAGTCATTGTTATCGAAAATCGCTGAATCGATAGTTGCAACTTGGTAAATTGCATTAGACGTTTTCTCAAGCTTAAGACCTGCCATTTTTTTAGGTACAACGCCTTCGAGTAGTTTAGTTAATAACTCATCTAATTTAGCAAATACATGGCTCAGCTGTTTGTGTTGATATGGCGGTACTTGGTTAACTAAATCACTGTGCTCAAACATAGAGACAGAGCTGATCAAATCAACCAATTCACAATACAAGCGCTCAGGGTGTACCAGGCTCAAACTTTTTAAGTGATCTAACCGTTTTGCTGACGGTGCCATGGCATTGAGCAATAAAAAACTATTCATTTCATTGGGGCCAAAATCAGTCACCGAACCAAAGTTTTTACGACGACTTAATAGCACACTCACTTTCGCATTTACTAAGTTAGCAGTACGGTTCAATAGCTCCGTTAAATAACTTGACGCGCTAATATTCAATAATGGTGGAACAAATTGTTTATTTACATTAAATGAACCATCTTCTGCTTTGGCTATTTTTAAACACGCTAAAGTATCAAAATAGGTTTTTACATCACTATCTGTCAGTAATATAAATTTAGGGTGTGCGATCAGTACCTCACGATTACGTGCCGCATCATGGTCATCACTTAACTCGATATAATCAGCTTGGTACGCACTTAATTGCCCTGATGTAGCGTAACCTTCAATATTACTCACCACTTTGTTCGCAGCGATAGCAATATAAATAACGACTTCGTCTTGATTTGCATCAAGTTCAAGTTTTAATTCATCGTGTTGTTGGCGATCAAATTCGAGCAAACGGCCATTTTCAAGCAACAGCTTGAAGTTAGTAATTTTTAAAAGACCCCGCGTTAGAGCAGATTCATCAATAGTAAGGTGCTGTATGCCATACACAAGTGAAGACGTTAGACCCTGTCTAACAATCTGATTTTGCTCATGGTACTCATCAAATAACTGAAAATGTTGCTGTGCAAGCAATACACCTTCAGCCCAGACGGGTTTTGCAGGGGCTTTAATATTCATTACTCTACTTCATCCTCATCAGGCAATTGCACTTCATTGTTTGTAATTAATACATCCAATGAGGTTGATAGCTTTACAGGTCCATCGCCTAACGGGTGATATGTTTTCCACTTGTCACCTTGGCGATCTCTAAATAATGCAACAATCGCGACAAAACGTGCATTTTCAGCTTGCTCAAACGCAATGGTCGCTTTTTCTGCAGGGTTAATTGTTCGTTCTTCTAAAGTAATCAGTGTATTCGCCAATACAGACTTATCCGATTTCCAAAGCTCTTCAAATGTGGCTGTTTTAAAGCTTTGAATGTCTGACAGCTGATACACCCTTAAAACAACGGGTAACGCTTCATCAAACTGATTTAAATTCAAATTATCTGTGGCTGTTATATCCAGCTCCACATTAGTACTCATGCAGCCGGTAATCGACAACAAGAGTAAAATAGCCATTATTTTTTGTATTGCGAAACGCATTTACTACCTCGTTTGATATTCATCATTAATTAGTTTTTACAAAGAATTTCTTCATAGACAGGGCAGATAACCCGATTAAACCTCACCGATGCACAATCAGACCAGCGATTATCTTTCAGCATACATGACAATAGACCGCCTGATTTTTTCTCTTGATTTTCAATAGTTATAGATTTAATTACAACGCGATCTACAGAAGATATTATTTTTGAATTCAATACAAAAAGCTCCTGAATATAATCAGAAACATTTTCGTTAATTAAAATAAGATCGCCATCGTTTTTAGGGGGGTTATTAAGAAAGAAAAAAAACTGTTCCATAACGGATTCAGAAAAAACACGATGTGGGGGGATCCCCATTTGATCAAGTAACGACGAAATATTGCACGTCAAGGACCAAGCCAGAGAGTAAAGGCTATTAACTTGATTTATAAAGTCTTTTTTTGTCATAAATCGTCCTTGTGAAATAAAGCATTAACATAACCTTGTTAATGCAACAGTACATCTGTCCATAGATTGGGCGCATGATACAAATTAAACAGGCGTACTGTCAACCGTATAATGCTCAAAAATACAACCAAAAGCTAACTTGACGACAAAATAATAATAAATGATTATTCCTCTTATATGAACAATGATGAACGGAAAATGAATAACCCAAAGATAAATAACATGGATAATATAAATGAAAAATAAATTTGATAATTTTAAAGCCAAAGTGTATTTTACCCCGATAATAGATCCACAAAGAAAGAGCAAAAGGACATGCCTCATTCTCGGTTATTGTTATATATAAACAATAAAACAATGAACGTAACACAGGTAAAAGGACTTGAACGCCTTAATAATACCTTTGAGTTTTCCCTCATTTTCGATACTCATTCACAACAGTTGCTGAATGATTTACTACTCCAGAACGCCTTAATTACATTTGTAAATAAAGACAATTACTTTCGCCACCAATCCGGATTAATAACTCAAACGAATTATTTAGGGTTGTATCATAATAAACGGCGCTATCAGGTCATAATAAAAGATAGGTTAAGCACATTAAAAAACACTGTAAGTAGTAAAGTCTTTATTAATGTAAATGCCAAAGATGTACTGTGTCATTTAGCTATGCAGGCGGGCTATTCACAAGGCCAAATCGATTTTAGATTAAGCTCAGCGCTTACTGATATGCCGCAATGCGTGCAGGCAATGGAAAGTAATTGGCAATTTTTGCATCGTTTATTATCAGAGCATGGTTTGTTTTATTGGTTTGAAACAAAAGACACCAGCGAAACACTCGTCATTAGTGACAGCAATCTAAATAGCCCTTATTTAGACAGAGGCATAATACAAGTTAAAGATAGTGCCGGCATGAATAACCAATACCACAATGCCTTTGTCGGCTTTATGCACGCCCAAGTGAGTGAATCAATTTATAACAGCGCGACAAGTAGCAATAGCTATGGTCAATTTGAAAGTGTAGCCAGTAACAGCCAATCATTTTTTGAACCCTGCGCTGCAACCCCAGCTCAAGCTAGTTTACAGGCGCAAAATTTTAGCAACGCGATGGCAAGCCAAGCAAAAGTCGTCACACTTAACGGGAATGTATGCGATTTGTATGCAGGCTGTTCCATCTCGATAGATGACCAAACTGGCACAGGGTCCAGTAGCGATTTAATGTGTATTGCTGTTGAGCACAATAGCGAGCAACCAAGCGACGAAAATAGTCATGACGGCTTAACTAAATACAGTTGCACAGCCCAATTTATTGAACGCGGTACGCCATTTAAACCAGAGCCAGTACCCCATCAAGCAAAACCGATGGCGTTTCCTGCAAAAGTAGAATCATTGACAGGCAATGCATTTATTGATGACAACGGGCAATACAGAGCTCGCATTGATTTTGACAAAACTGCTAGACCGCTTACGCAATCAAGCCCTGCACTACAAAAACTGGCGCTGTATGCATGCCAAAACCAACCCCAAGCCACTGGCTGGCATTTTCCATTAGTGGGTGACTCAGAAGTATTGATTGGCTGTATTAACAACGACCCTAATCATTCGTTTATTATGGGCTTTGCACTAAATAGCGATCAACCCAGTGTTGTTACTGCTGCCAACCCAACCCATAACCGATTGTTAAGTGCAGCCCACAATGAGCTGTTATTTGATGACGACAATAAACAACCTAAAGTTATTTTACAAACCCTCGCCAGTGAGCATTACTTTGAGCTAAATGCCAAACAATCTGGCCGCCAGTTCATCGAATGGATAAGCCAGCTCGGCACTATAAACTTACACGCTGGGCGCGATTTATGCCTAGAAACCGAAAACAACAACGTACAGTTTGTTCTCAAAAATAATCAATTTATCGATGTTAAAAATACAGTTACGCAGCAAACCAACAACGGCAATATCAATTACCAAAGTGCCGGTAATCAAAACGTTAGCGGCAACGAAGTCAGCGTAACAGCAGATCAAGAACTGTCATTAGTCGCTGGCCGTGCGGTAAAAATAAACGCACAAAGTGATATTTTACTTAAAACCAATAACAGTGACTTAAAGCTCAACGTACCAAACGGCT
>NZ_JASDCD010000035.1:0-27288 GCF_030408095.1 Pseudoalteromonas sp. APC 3893 | reverse complement strand
TGGTAAAACAGCATACGAAAAGTAAGGGTTCAATAAGAAGTAAGTGCGTAAGAGCATGTTATGACGATGCTTTTAGGGAAGAATTGTTGTTTGGTTAACATCATTAACAAAGTGTGCTCGCGCCCTGCCCTGAAACATCATGCCATTGATCATTTATATTACATAACCAAGGAGTGGGTCCAAACGGTGCTTTAAAATAAAGTCCTTTATGTTGTTTTAATTCCATGACATCTGTAGGCGTGCCGTATTTGTTCAAGTAAGCGGGTGAAGCCACGGGAATAAAGCCATTGTCCATGAGCTTTATTGCTAATACTCGCTCATTGGGTGCATACCCGCCACGAATAGCAATGTCTACATCATCACGGCCCAGTGTTGATAACTCATCACTTAAACTGACATCTAATATAATTTCAGGGTATAGCGCACTGAATTCATCAAGTAATGGAAGCAGTATTTTGTCGCCAAAACTGACCATCGAACTGATGGATAAGCGACCCATTGGGGTTGTTTGATAGCTACGTACGGTTTCGTTACTTTGCGCTAACTGAGCTAAAATTTGCTGCATATCATTATAATATATTTGCCCTACTTCAGTTAACTTTACTAACCGGGTTGAGCGTTTTAATAATGTTGCACCTAAGCTTTTTTCTAAATCGGCAACTCGGCGTGATAACGAAGACGGCGGCACCTTAAAAAAATGAGCGGCTTTAGTAAAGCTGCCGGTTTCGACCACTTTACTGAAATAACGAATTGCGCGCAGTTGATCCACATTACTCTCCAAAAATTAACTCATATCACTTTACCTATTATTGTTTAAAAAGCAAAAGTGATTCGCTTTTACCCCTATATATACATAGATAAAAACAAGTAATAATAGTTGTAACTTAAATTTGTAGCGGTTTTATTTAGCTATTAGCGCCCATCATCTTAAAAATGGAATGTAACTTATGATCACTTTGCACGGTTTTGCTGCCAGTAACTATTACAACTTAGTTAAACATGTATTGCTATACAAACAGGTTCCATTTGAAGAGCACCTTGTTTATGGAGGCAGTGAAGAGCTGATGGCACTTAACCCTGCAGGTAAAGTGCCTGTTATTACAACAACTGAAGGGCATAATATTTCAGAGTCGAGTGTTATCTGTGATTTTATTGAGCAGACGTACCCTAGCATTGCGCTCTACCCAGAGGATGCGACTGAACGTGCCGTTGTTAAACAAATAATGAAAGTAGCAGAGTTGTATTTAGAGCTACCAAGTAGACGATTTATACCTTACGCGCTTTCTGGCACAGATATTCCTGATTCAGTTAAAAACGAAGTTCGCCAAGTTTTAAACCGTGGCGTAATGGCGCTACGCCACTTATGTAAATTTTCACCTTGGCTTAGGGGTGAGCAGTTCACTATGGCCGACATTTATGTGTATTACGTAAATACCATTGTGAATAGCTTTGCAACCAAACAACTTGATTGGGATGTACTTGCTGATATACCTGGAATGAAACAGTGGGAAGAGGCTATGCGCCAATCAGATATTACCCAAGCGGTTGAAGACGCTCGCCAAGCCAATTTGCCCGAGTTTATGCAAAAGGTAACCGCACAAATTCAAGCAACACATGCCAGTAAATAACATAGCAACAAGCCTTTAAACTCTTTAAAGGTTTAACATATTTAATTTTTGCAGGAGCAAAACTATGTCAAATAACAATATTCAACTTACATCAACCATTAGCGAAGACAATAAACTTACACTGGCATTACAAAATATTGAAATACCAACACCGGGTGCCAATGAAGTGGTTATTCGTATTGAAGCAGCACCATTAAACCCATCCGATTTAGGGGTTATGTTTGGCGCTGCTGATATGTCTACGGCAACTCAGTCAGGCACGGAGCAATCGCCGGCTATTGTTGCTGATGTACCGGCGCAAGCCATGCCTTCATTAGCTAAGCGAGTAGGTAAAACCATTCCTGTAGGTAATGAAGGAGCCGGAACGGTCATCGCAGCAGGTTCATCAGAAGCAGCTCAAGCACTCATGGGTAAAACAGTGGCTGTTATTGGTGGTGGCACATATCGTCAATATTTATCTGCCAACGTACAAAGCTGCTTAGAACTTAAAGAAGGAACAACCGCGAAAGAAGGCGCGTCGTCTTTTGTAAACCCACTTACAGCGCTTGCAATGGTTGAAACAATGCGCGCTGAAGGGCATAAAGCAATTATACATGCGGCTGCGGCATCAAACCTTGGTCAAATGCTGAATCGTATTTGTATTGCAGATGGTATCGATTTAATTAATATCGTGCGTAAACCAGAGCAAGAAACGCTATTGCGTAACATGGGTGCCAAATACGTGGTGAACTCAAGTAGTGAAAGCTTCATTGCCGATTTAACAGCCGCGATTACCGAAACAGGCGCAACCATTGCGTTTGACCCTATTGGTGGCGGCCAATTAACAAGTGACATTCTTAATTGTATGGAAGTCGCTGCGGCAAAAGACATGAAAGAGCATAGTGTGTATGGCTCTGACACTTTCAAACAAGTGTATATTTATGGCGCATTAGATCGTGGCCCAATCACCCTTAATCGTAATTTTGGCTTTGCGTGGGCAGTAAATGGTTTCTTACTGTTTAATGCATTAGGAAAGCTTGGCACCAATACCGTGGTCGCAATGCGTAAACGTATCGCCGATGAAATTACCACCACATTTGCAAGCAATTACACTCACGAGGTGTCATTAACGCAAGCACTGCAGTTACAATCTTTAGAGGCCTATTCAAAACAAGCGACCGGTCAAAAATACTTAATTACCCCGCAGCAATAACCTTAATAAAAGCTCACTGTTACTTCATGTAACAGTGAGTATCTAATGCAATCATTAATCCTCACTGATACTATTAAAGACGCGTTAATAACATAAAGTTTTATTTGATAAGTGACTCTAATGGCATCTAATTACTCCCTCGACGATTTACGTTATTTTTGTACCATCGTTAAACTTGGAAGCTTTAAACAAGCAGCAGCAAGCCTTGGTATTTCACTATCAACCTTGAGTCGTAGAGTAAATTTACTTGAGCAATCCTTACAACTTCGGTTACTTAATCGCGATGCTCATCGTGTGACTTTAACTCATAGCGGTGAAACCTATTTCGAACGATACAGTAAAGTATTTAATGAACTTGATGACATTGAGCAAACCCTGTCTGACGACAAACATCAAGCAAAAGGTAAAATTAGGATCACAGCCCCTATCTATAGCGGTAAACAATTTTTAAGCGCGTTATTTTGTGATTTTTTATTAAAATACCCAGATATCCAACTAGACCTACGCTTTTCAAATGAGCTTATTGATATCGAAAAGCACGGAATTGATATTGCTTTTAGAGTTAGAAACCCAGTCATCGATAACTGGGTAGTCAGGCAATTAAAGCTGACACAAAATGTACTATGCTGCCATACTAACCAACCAGACAGTCACATTACTCATCCTTCACAATTAGTTAAGGAGCCAAAAGTGACCTGCGTAGGTTTAACGCCATGGCAATTAAAAAATCAATTAACGGGTGAACAGTTTAGCTTTGCGCCTACTGATAATATAAAACTACATGTTGACGAAATCCAGATGATGGAAGAAGCCGTAAAATCTGGAGTAGGCATTAGCTACATGCCAGATTATATCGCGCTTCCCTTAATTGAGTCAGGTAAACTAAAGCGTATTTTGCCTGATTGGCATAGTGAAGAGCAGCCGTTTTCAATGCTTTACCGCGATAGAGAGCACATCCCCTACCGCGTACGATTATTTATAGAATATATACTGCAACATTTTTAATTTATGTTGCAGTGATTCTTCACCACCACAAAGACAAAACTCAGCACGACAGTGGTTAAAATACAAATTAAAAGCTAAGCCTAAGCACCACAACACCAAGCAGTGCAGCCGTCAATCCAATGATCTCTTGACGGCTAAATGACTCTTTTAAAACAATGCGAGAATAAAGCAAAATAATCAGAATATTCATTCCTGAAATAGCTGAAACTAACCCCGTACTTCCAATCGCGAAGGCTGATATGATAGCCACCATTCCAGCGACATTTGTCAAACCTATGAGTAATCCACACGCAAACGTTTTTGCTGCAGACCATCCGTTATGTAAGCTTTCGTCTTCATCATGATGTTGTTGTGTACGCTTTAAAAACCAACTCAAAGCAAACAAAACGCTTCCACAACCAAACATTGAGGTTAAGGTCGCAAATGTATCAGCTTCTAATAAGGTCGACTGCTTGCCCATTAAGTCATTAAACGCAAAAGCTAATGCAGCCAGTAACCCCCACTGCGCACCTTGTAAATTACTCCAAGAAATATCATTCGAGTATCGAATAATATATAAGCCAGCAAAAATGATAAAAAAGCCGAACAGCTGAAAGCCCGTGAGTGTTTCTTGCCACAGTAGAAAGGCAAATAGAAGAACAAATAAAGGAGTCAGCCCTGATAAAATACTGATCAATGACGCTTTCCCCACTGAAAACCCTTTATGTAAAAACCCATTTGCAGCAAAAGATCCAACCCCAAGAGCCAAACCCACAGCTAAATCAGCCCAGCCATACCATGTTTGTTCAAGAACAAAAGTGCCTATGATACTGATAACAAAGCCAACAAAAAACACGCCAAACAGCAGTAAATTGCGGTTAATCTTTTGTTGTGATGTCCATTGATACATTACCCCGCGCAGACCAAAAAATACGGTGGCGAGTAATGCAAAAATTATCCACATAGTCATTTCCTAACGTTCTGATTGATGAAAATGCGCGATGACAAGCGTTTCGCCCTATCACATAAGCGCGCGTACAAAATAAGACCGCCAGTATAGGGAAATTTTAAATGTTATAAATAAGCATAAATGAGATACTAGATTCCATAAATAAAATCTACCTAATTAATAATTAACTTTATAACAGATAAAAATCTCAACACGGTGACTCTTAATCAAACTAAGCTAACATTAAATAACCTACTAATTTTGAGGTTTAACTTACATTACAACATTAAATAGAACACACCCCTTGACATTATATTTTTAAGCAATATGATTGTTTAAAACAAAGAGGAAATAATGTTTACTTTAATTTCAAAACTGCAAAAAACAAATCTCACCTTCGACATTTAAGCCGAGTGTATTAATACACTCGGCAGTTTCACTGTATCTATTAAAATCTAAAATTTAGTTTATTTTTTGTGGGGATTACTCCGTGTTTCCTTCGCTGTTCGAGTATAAAAAATTTATCAATCCTAAATTAAAATATAAAATTAATTTAGGGAGCACAGCAATATTATTGCACCCGTTAAAGCTAGCGCATTTATTACAAAAAGTTGAGTACTCTGAAAGACCTTGGTCTAAGTTCAGTCCACACGTACAGGTTAATAGTACTGTGGTTATTAGGCACACTGTCACAGGTTATAAATACCGAATTACATTAGTAGCGCCAGAACAACATGGTGTAACTCCAAATGCTGTTTCATTTCATTCTCTTATTGGGATCGCTCTTTTAGGCCATAAAGTAGGTCATATATTTGAGTGTGTTGAAGGTGGGGTTACTCACTGCTGGGAAATAATAGCAATTAATGTTAAGGAGAAAATATAGAATAAATCATTTCAGTTTTTTATTTTAAATTTTTATATATTTGATTGGAGTTATTTATAATGAGTAAAGAAAAACCTAAAAAACAAGCTAAACACAGCTTAAAAGAAAAGCGAAAGCTACGCAAAGAAAAACTAAAAACCCCTGAAAAATAAAACTCAACCTTAATAAAGTCGCAAACTCGGAATTGTAAAATTCCGAGTTTTTTAGCACTGTAAAATACGTTCAATTTTATCATTAACTATTATAATAAAGTCAAAAAAAATGAAAATAGTTATACTCTAAATGGGTTACGCGTATCTTGGTTTTCGTCTAGATTACGCATTAAGATAGCGTGCTCTAAATCAATGCTTTCAGGCAGCCGAATTTTTACAACGTGGCCTGAGCCTTTAGCATCAGTGATACAATCGCCTTTTTTGTTCTGCATCATTTCAAGAGTAAAGGTGATATTGCCTTTTGGCGTCATTAGCTCTAATGAGTGCCCAACACAGAATTTATTTTTTACCTCTATTTCAACCAAACCATCAGCATGTCGCCCTATTACTTCACCAACAAATTGTTGTTTGTCTGATACAGAATGGCCGTATTCATAGTTTTGATAATCTTGATGAGCATGGCGCTTTAAAAAACCTTCGGTGTAACCGCGATGAGCTAGGCTTTCGAGTGTTTTAAATAAATCAGCATCAAATGGACGACCAGCTACGGCATCGTCTATCGCTTTACGATAAACCTGCGCTGTGCGGGCAACATAATAAAAAGACTTAGTACGGCCTTCTATTTTAAGGCTGTGTACGCCCATTTTTGTTAATTGCTCAACATACTGCACTGCTCGCAGGTCTTTTGAGTTCATGATATAAGTGCCATGTTCGTCTTCAAACGCAGGCATATACTCACCTGGGCGGCCGTGCTCTTCAAGCATAAACACATTGTTACTTGGGCTGCCCTCTCCTAAAGTAGGTATTACTGCTTTAGGATCTATTTTATGAACCATTTCGCCAGTTTCGTTTTCGGTACCTGGTTTTACATCGTATTCCCAGCGACAGGCATTAGTACACGTGCCTTGGTTTGGATCGCGCTTATTTATATAACCTGAAAGTAAGCAACGCCCTGAATACGCCATACATAATGCACCATGCACAAAGACTTCGAGCTCTGTTTCTGGGCATAACTGACGAATTTCAGCGATTTCTTCAAGCGATAACTCGCGCGATAAAATGACTCGCTCAATGCCCTGTTTGGCCCAAAACTTAACGCTTGCAAAGTTTACTGCATTCGCTTGTACCGATAGATGAATAGGCATATCGGGCCATTTTTCACGAACTAGCATGATTAAACCAGGATCCGACATGATCAAAGCATCTGGCTTCATCGCAATCACGGGCTCTATATCACGTAAGTACGATTTTACTTTGGCATTGTGCGGTGCAATGTTTGAAACCACATAAAACTTTTTATTCAATGCATGGGCTTCATCAATACCTATTTTTAATGTTTCAAGATCAAACTCATTGTTGCGCACGCGCAAACTATAGCGTGGCTGGCCGGCATACACTGCATCAGCTCCGTAAGCAAACGCGTAACGCATATTTTTTAAACTGCCAGCAGGAGAGAGCAACTCTGGTGTAAAAGTATTTGAAGGGGTAATTGACGACATGTGCGCTCCATACATCGAACTGAGTACAAATCAGTTGCATGAGTAATAAAGCGCGGCAGTATAAGGTTAGTTATATTTACCTATGTTGATCAAGATCATAAAACGCGGTTTTCTATTTTAGCTGATTGGCAAATTGGCTTACTGCATCAACCACTAGTTGTGCGCCTTTTTTAATGTCATTCATTACACTACCTGACTCAGTCGATAAATCGAGCCCCTCTTGCGCCTTGCTTTTACCTTGTTCAATGGCCGCGACTGTCGATTGAGTTAAGTTTTGGTTTTGTTGAACAACCTCTACAATTTCTTCAGTGGCTTTACTGGTTCTTGATGCTAAATGACGAACTTCATCAGCTACAACAGCAAAGCCACGACCTTGCTCACCTGCTCTTGCCGCTTCTATTGCAGCATTTAAGGCGAGTAAATTGGTTTGATCTGCGATACTACTGATACTTTGCACTATACTAGCTATTAATTGTGATTGCTTATCTAAGGCTGATATTTCATCGCCGGCTTGCGCCATTTGCACCGCAAGTTCATTCATAACTTTAACCGTTTGCTCAATAACCGCTTCACCTTGTTTGGCCAAGCTTTCTGTTTCTGTTGAAGTGCTATAAGCAATATCGGCTGCTTGTGCAATAGCAAGCTCTCGCTCAACCTGTTCAGTAATCACTGTTGCAAACTTAACTACCTTATATAATTCATTATGTTCATTAAAAATAGGGTTATAAGACGCCTCTAACCAAACAGTACAGCCATGTCGATCAACTCTTTTAAAACGGTCGGCGACGTATTTCCCTGCTTTTAACTGCTGCCAAAATGCAGCATATTCAGCTGAAGTTGCTTCTTCAGGCTCACAAAACATTCGATGATGCTGCCCCAGAATTTCATTTTCTGAGTAACCCATTCCAGCTAAAAAATGTTCATTTGCTTTGAGCACAATGCCATCGGTATTAAACTCAATAACGGCCATAGAGCGATGTAACGCATTTATTAAGTCTTGATGCTCACGAGAAGATTCAATAGTACGAGTAAGCACTGTAGAGTGAAGTGTAAACTCAATTAAAACTTTATTTTCATCAAATATCGGTTGTAATATACTTCTCAACCACACCTGTTCACCACTAGCATTTACAAGTTGTAAGGCGCCTACCCAGTGCTCTTGTTTTTCAATTGCATTTTTTAATCCCTTAAAGTGAGCTGTGGTTTTAGCATTATCAGGAACAAAGTTAAATAATTCTTTATTAATCAGTTGCCCGTGAGAATACCCCAATGCAAGTTCAAAGTTTGTATTTTGATGGCTTATTCTACCTGTGCCGTCAATCTCCAGTACTAGCATCTCCTCATCTAAGCTTTTTTTAACTTGTTGTTGCCTAAATAGCTGACTTTTCATGTCATCAATTTGGCGTTGCAGTGCACGATTAAAAAACATACTTTCATCCTAATAAAGAAAGTTTACTAGCCCAAGAGAATATAAAAACTATAGTTTATACTTATCAAAATGTCTTTCAGACTCAAATAAGCTTTGTAGGTTAAAATTAAATGTGGCTGAGGTAGATGGCTTAGTTTTCAATCTACCATCACATCATTAAAACCAAACACAGCCTTATAAAGAGGTAAACTTAGTAAAAACAAAGATATAAATTATATTTACTGACGACAAGAAACAATAATAGTTTATCTATTGTTATTATAATTACCAGTTTTTAAAAACTTATTTTTTACATCATAAAATTGTCATTGAAGCCTTATTTAATAAAATTAGGAATTTTTCCATAAAGCGCGTATAATTCGCGCCCGTTAATATTCACACTTTTACTTAAAAATTATTGGAGCATAAAGATGGCTTTAGAGCGTACTTTCTCAATCGTAAAACCTGATGCAGTAGCTAAAAACCACATTGGCGCTATCTACAACCGTTTCGAAACTGCTGGCCTTAAAATCGTTGCAGCTAAAATGGTTCACCTTTCACAAGAGAAAGCTGAAGGTTTCTACGCTGAGCACAGCGAGCGTCCTTTCTTTGGTGCTTTAGTTTCTTTCATGACATCTGGCCCAGTAATGGTTACTGTTCTTGAAGGCGAAAACGCTGTTCTTAAAAACCGCGAAATCATGGGTGCTACTAACCCTGCTGAAGCACTAGCTGGTACTTTACGTGCAGACTACGCTGATAGCATCGACGAAAACGCTGTTCACGGTTCTGACGCTGTTGAATCTGCTGCTCGCGAAATCGCGTACTTCTTTGCTGACGAAGAGCTTTGCCCACGTACTCGTTAATTCGAACGCATTAAGCAAAATAAAAAGGGCTTTCGGGCCCTTTTTTAGTGATTAGCTAAGCAATTAACAATGTTTAGCTAATGACTAAACTGGTCGAATTGTGTACAATTCATCCCCGTAAATTTTATCACCACCGTCACTGATTGAGGTTGTTTCATGACCGAGCAAAAAAAGATTAACTTATTAGATTTAAACCGAGATGCAATGCGTGAGCTTTTTGTATCATTCGGTGAAAAGCCATTTCGTGGCGATCAGGTGATGAAATGGATTTATCATTTTGGCGTTGATAACTTCGACGACATGACCAACGTGAACAAAAAGCTCAAAGAAAAGCTTAAAAACGAATGTGAAATTGTTGCGCCTGAAATTTCAGTGCGCCAACAAGCGAGCGATGGCACTATCAAATATGCGCTAGTGCTTGAAGGCGGCCAAGAAGTAGAAGCTGTGTGGATCCCAGAAAAAGAACGTGCAACTTTGTGTGTATCATCACAAGTTGGCTGCGCATTAGAATGTACTTTCTGCTCAACAGCACAACAAGGCTTTAATCGTAACCTCAAAGTATCTGAGATTATCGGCCAAGTTTGGCGCGTAGCAAAAGATATCGGCCTTGATGGTAATAGCGAAAAACGCCCAGTCACCAACGTTGTGATGATGGGTATGGGTGAGCCATTACTCAACGTTAAAAACGTGGTCCCGGCGATGGAACTAATGATGGATGACTGGGGTTTTGGTTTATCGAAACGCCGCGTAACCTTGAGTACCTCGGGTGTGGTACCTGCACTTGATTTATTAAAAGAAAAAATCGACGTTGCGCTGGCAATTTCTCTGCATGCGCCAGATAACGCGCTGCGTGACATTTTAGTGCCTATTAATAAAAAGTACCCTATTGAAGAGTTTTTAGCGGCATGTCGTCGTTACATTGATGGCTCTAAAGCAAATAAAGACGTAACGATTGAATACGTAATGCTTAACGGCGTTAACGACAGCACTGATCAAGCCCACGAACTTGTTAAAACACTAAAAGGCACACCGTCTAAAGTAAACCTTATTCCGTTTAACCCGTTCCCAGGTAATGAATACACTCGTTCAAGTAACAGCCGTATCGACCGTTTCTCTAAGGTACTGCAAGCTGGCGGCATTACGTGTATTGTGCGCCGTACTCGAGGGGATGATATCGACGCAGCATGCGGCCAGTTAGCTGGCGATGTTGTAGACCGTACCAAACGTATGGCAAAGAAGAAAATGCGTGATGAAAACGCAATATCGGTAAATATCCAGTAAGCTTAAACGCCAAAAGCGCTTGTGTTTAATGCATTTAATTATAAAAAATTGATGCAACACAAGTGCTTTTCGGTAAGATAGGCGAATATGGATAATAATAAGAGATAAGGTAATGCGATCTTTACTTGCTGTAACGGCCAGTGTCATAGCGCTTAGTGGCTGTGTGACTGAAAACAGTTACGAAGGCAATGATAAGCCTGTTGTTGAAAATAAAATTAATAATACGGGAGCAGCTCGCACTCGCATTGCACTAGCATTAGAATATTTAAACACAGGTAACAGCTCGCAAGCAAAGTATAACCTCGAACGAGCCGCTACGTTTGCTCCCGACCTCCCTGAAGTCCACTACTCTTTTGCATATTATTATCAACAAGTAGGCGAAAATACGCTTGCCGACAATGCTTACCAAAAAGCGATAAAAATAAACCCAAATGACCCTAATACCCGTAATAATTACGGAGTATTTTTATGCGGTATAAATGAATACGATCGCGCCACTGAGCAACTATTAAAAGCAATCGAAATACCAAGCTATATTCGTGTTGCCGAAAGTTACGAGAATCTCGCATTATGTGCCATCGAGTTTGATGACTTTGACAATGCTGAGAGCTATTTTAGATCTGCTATAAATCATAGCTCAATGCGTGCTTCATCTTTAATAGGCTTATCTGCTTTGTACTACGCTAAAAGTGATTTGCACCGAGCCCAAGAAGTACTCAAACGCTTTGAAAAATCAGGACAAGTATCGTCTCGCTCTTTATTTTTAAGCTATTTAATTGAGCAGCGTATGGGCCATATTGAAAAAGCCGAAACCACCGCAGCAACAATTTTACAAACATACCCAACGTCTAACGAAGCAGTATTAATTCGCGAACAACAATTTAAGCGAAGTGAGTTTGAAATACTGCGTTTGCAATACCGTCAAGCAAAGTTAGATGAGTTAAAAGCTGACAGCCCACAGGGGGTTGTAAGCTCAGAACCTAAAATTCGTATTATAAAAAAGAAAAAAGCGCCAGTAGCCAAGGCGCAAACAACCAATAATCAAACTGCGGCTATGAGCACTAAAACACCTGTAGTAAACGAGCAAATAACCTCCAGCAGCGCGAATGTAGCTGCGAGCTTAGTCGGGAGTACTTCAGCTCTACAGCAAAATAACATTGCTACTAATTCAGAGGTCGCACAGCAACCGCTCACGAGCGAAACAGCGGCTAATATCCCCGCCGCTATCGATATAACTGCTGCCAAGGTCGACACCAGTGCAGTACTAAGCGCATTGACAGTAGCGAGTGTGTCGAAAACGACAGTACAGCCCTCAGCTAAAAACAATAATGAAGTAAACGATACCAAAGCGGTGATGTCTGCGTTAGCAATCAAGCCTGCACCAACGCAAAATACCAGCGCTAAAACAAAGCCTGCTACAGGGTTTTATACTTCAGAAGTTAAAACTCTGAACGTGTCAGCAACTCCCGTGCCTACGGTACATTTAGCAACACCAAAGAAAGAGACTCAAAACACGCTAACAGCAGCAAAACAAAAGCCTAATGACGGGGTCAAAATTGTGTCGTTTAGCTCACCGAACGCAGAGTCAAAACCAGCCCCGGGTAATACATCCGCGACCACATTTACAGCGAGCAGCACGCAGTTAAATGAAGACGAAAAAGTAGTGTTCTATCAGCCGACCAAAAATACTGCTGTTTTTGCAAATCAAAATAGTCGCTATGCCACAGTACCAGATATAAAGTTTAGCGATAATAGTTCGGGCAACCAAGCACCTATGCTTAATCCACAAATCCCACAACTGACTACGCCATACCATGTTTTACAAGATGGTGAAAACCTCTTTAGCATTTCGGTGCGATACAATGTTAAACTACAAAAATTACTCCAATGGAATGGCTTAAGAGAATCTGATCGGGTGGTCAATGGGACTAAGATTTACCTTAATGACCCCAATATTTATTATAAAATAAACGCGGGTGATACTTTATATAGTATTGCCACTGAGCGTCGCTTGTTAATTGATCAGTTAATGCGATGGAATAAATTAAGCCCAGATGTCGCACTCAAACCTGGGCATAGACTATTACTAGTGGACCCTGAATCATACGCATTATGAATGATGAAAATACAGAATCAACAACGCAAAGCCTCGGTGAAACCTTAAAAAAAGGGCGAGAAGCTGCGAACGTTAGCCTTGAACAGCTAGCAAAAAAGTTAAAGTTATCGGTGTTGCAATTACAACGTCTAGAAAATGACGAACACCATTTGTTAGGCCCAGCCACGTTTGTTAAAGGGTATGCTAAAAGCTATTGTCGTGAATTTAATTTAGACACAGCGGCAATAATGGCTGCGTTTCCTAAGCAACAAGAAACATTTAAAAAAACCCAGATGCAGAGTTTTTCTAAACGCACAGAAAAAGAGGCACACGATAGCCGATTAATGCTCGTAAGTTATGTGATTTTAGCGATTGTTATTGGCTCATCTGCTTTGTGGTGGTGGCAAAACTCTACACCATTAAATGAGCAAGTGGTCACTCAATCTTTATCAGGATTTACTAACAACACTAGCTCAGAAAACACAACGTCTGAGCCCGTTAATATTGCAGTTCAAAACCAAACTGAATTAGCTGGTCCTGATGAACTAGCTGCTGAAACAGATCTTGATACCCAGCAGCAAGATTCACTTTCACAGCCGCAAGTATTAGAGCAAACAACAACTCAAGCTAAAAATGTACCTAAGCAAGCTAACAGAACGCAAACCCAACCTGAGAATACTGGGTTAAGTACAATAGTTATGCACTTCAACGAAGACAGCTGGGTAGAAATTCATGATGGTGAAGGTGAAAAAGTAGCCTTTGGTGTCAAAAAAGCTGGATATGAAATGACTGTAATAGGTAAAGCACCTTTTGCAGTGGTATTAGGAAAACACCAAGCTGTTGAAGTAACACTCAATGGCGAAAGCGTTGATATTTCGCACTTTCCAAAAAACCGTTTAGCCAAATTTAATTTACCGTTAGCAGAGTAGTCGCTATGTTTTCAGAATCTCCAATTAAACGCAGAAAATCAACCCGAATTAATGTCGGTAATGTTCCAATTGGTGACGGTGCACCAATAGCCGTGCAATCAATGACTAACACCGATACCATGGACGTTGATGCAACCGTGGCGCAAATCCAAGCTATTCAAGATGCAGGGGCTGATATTGTTCGCGTATCAGTGCCAACTATGGACGCCGCCGAAGCATTTAAAAGTATTAAAGAGCAAGTCACTATCCCATTGGTAACAGATATTCATTTTGATTATCGGATCGCCCTTAAAGTGGCGCAATATGGCGCAGATTGCTTGCGTATCAACCCGGGAAATATCGGCAGCGAAGAACGTATTCGCGCCGTGGTCGACTCTGCACGTGAGCACAACATTCCAATTCGTATTGGCGTAAATGGCGGCTCACTTGAGCGTGATTTGCAAGAAAAATACGGCGAGCCAACACCTGAAGCGTTGCTTGAATCAGCCATGCGCCACGTTGAAATTTTACAACGTTTGGACTTTGATCAATTTAAAATATCGGTAAAAGCGTCTGATGTATTTTTAGCTGTTGGCGCATACCGCCTGCTTGCTAAAGAAATCGACCAACCGCTACATTTAGGTATCACCGAAGCTGGGGGCATGCGTTCAGGCTCAGTAAAATCGGCGGTGGGTCTTGGTATGTTACTCGCAGAAGGTATTGGTGATACATTACGCGTGTCACTGGCAGCTGATCCAGTACAAGAAATAAAAGTGGGCTTTGACATTCTAAAGTCATTACGTATACGCTCTCGCGGTATTAACTTTATTGCATGTCCTAGCTGTTCTCGCCAAGAGTTTGATGTAGTTAGCACCATGAATCAGCTAGAAGAGCGTCTTGAAGATATTATTGAGCCGGTTTCAGTTTCAGTCATCGGCTGTGTCGTTAATGGGCCAGGCGAAGCGTTAGTTAGTGACATTGGCTTAGCGGGTGCAAACCGCCGCTCTGGGCTTTATATTAATGGCGAACGTCAAAAGGCACGTATCGACAATAATAATATTGTTGATCAACTTGAAGGTTACGTGCGTGATTTTATTGCACAAAAAGAGCAACAAACACCTATCGACATTAAAATCGTCGAATAAAGTTAATATAGTCGGCAAACTGGGTGGTTTGCCGCACGCATGCCAGCTATAATAGCGGGTCAATTTTTAGTATTTTTGTTGTGGCAGTTCTGTGCACAATACAGTTTTAGGATTTATCAGTGGCAAAACAAATTCAGGCAATACGTGGAATGAACGATTGTCTGCCGGGCGATACCCAAGTTTGGCAGAAAGTAGAAAACATCTTACGCGAGACAGTATCATCGTTCGGTTATCAAGAAATTCGTTTTCCAATTGTAGAATCAACCGACCTTTTCAAGCGCTCTATTGGTGAAGTCACTGATATCGTAGAAAAAGAAATGTACACCTTTGCTGATCATAATGGCGACAGCTTAACCCTTCGCCCTGAAGGTACGGCTGTTTGTGTGCGTGCTGGCAACCAGAACGGTTTACTGTACAACCAAGAGCAACGCCTTTGGTATATGGGCCCGATGTTTCGCCACGAACGCCCACAAAAAGGCCGTTACCGTCAATTTCACCAGTTTGGTTTAGAAACATTTGGCATTGCAACAGCCGACATCGACGCAGAAGTTATTTTACTGACTGCGCAACTATGGCAGCAATTTGGTATCAGTGAACATGTGCGCTTAGAACTTAATTCACTTGGCTCAAACGAAGCTCGCGCAGAATATCGCGAAGCACTGATCAGCTATTTAGAGCAGCATGTTGATGTGCTAGATGAAGATTCAAAACGCCGCATGCATTCAAACCCACTGCGCGTTTTAGACAGTAAAAACCCAGACGTGCAAGCTATTTTAGTGGATGCGCCAAAGTTATCTGAACATTTAGATGCTGAATCAAAAGAACATTTTGCAAATTTATGTGAACGTTTAGACGCAGCTGGCGTCATATACACGGTTAATGAACGACTCGTACGTGGTCTTGACTACTATAACCGCACTGTATTTGAGTGGGTTACTGATAGCTTAGGCGCGCAAGGTACAGTGTGTGCCGGTGGCCGTTATGATGGTTTAGTTGAACAACTGGGTGGTAAATCATCTCCCGCTGTTGGCTTTGCTATGGGCCTTGAACGTTTAGTGTTACTGTTACAAGCCTTAGAATGTGTAGGTGACATTCGCCGTAGTGCTGATGTATATTTGGCTGCAATGGGCGATAAAGCCAGTATTCAAGCACCTATTATAGCGGCTAAATTACGTGCTGACGTACCAGGGCTAAGAGTTATGGTTCACGCTGGCGGTGGTAACTTTAAAAAACAACTAAAGCGTGCAGATAAAAGCGATGCCGTTGTTGCACTGATTATCGGTGAAGACGAATTAGAACAAGGCGTAGTGACTGTTAAGTATTTACGTGAACGTAAAGAGCAAGTCACCTTAGAATTAGAACAAGTTAAAACGCTTTTAGCTGAGTTAGTACAAAGCTAAAACACTCGAGGTAAGAATGGATATTTATTCAACAGAAGAACAACAAGCAGAAGCAATTAAACGATTTTTCCGTGAAAATGGCGTATCTCTAGCATTAGGCGTAGTGATCGGTTTAGGTGGCCTTTATGGTTGGAAAGCGTATAACCAAAATCAAATCACGACCGCTGAAAGTGCCTCTGATGCCTACACTACACTAGTTGAAAGTGGCGAAGTGTTAGGTGCGGCAGATACCTTTATCGACGAAAATAAAGACACAAATTACAGTGTATTAGCTGCATTTGTTGCAGCTAAAGAAGCCGTCGAAAAAGACCAACTTGATGTTGCCAGCGAAAAACTAAGCTGGATTGTAGCTAACGTAAACAATGGTGACCTAAAAGCCACAGCAACAACACGGTTAGCGCGCGTACAAATTGCACAACAGCAATATGATGAAGCACTCAATACTTTAAGTGCGCCTCTTGAAGACACATTTACAGCAACAGTGTCTGAGATCAAAGGTGATATTCACTTTGCACAAGGTAACACAGACCAAGCACGTACTGCCTATCAAGCAGCAGCGGATGCTGGCGGTCTTGAAAATAACCCATTATTGCAAATCAAACTTGATGACCTAGCAGTAACTAGCCCAGCGGCATAAGGGGTTACAATGAAAAAGTTAACAGCGGCAAGTATCGCACTTTGTATGGCAACCCTAATGGGTTGTTCATCTAGTGATGATGAAGAAGAATTAGTATTGCCTGAAATCGTTAATCAATTTGAGACTGACGTAGTTTGGCAAGAAAGCATTGGTGACGGCGTTGAGCATTACTTCTCGCGCTTAACACCTGCTATTTATAAAGATCGTGTTTTTGTAGCCAGTCGTGATGGCGATATTGAAGCGCTATCTCTTGAAAATGGTGACACGATCTGGGAAACCGACATTCGTGAAAACTCAACGTTTTGGCCATGGGAAGCTGATATCAGCGCTAAATTATCCGGTGGTATTTTACAAGCCTATGGTAAACTATTCATTGGTTCAGAGCACGGCTACCTAGTTGCCCTTGACCGTGAGACCGGTGACATTGCTTGGCGTAAAAAAGTGCCCGGTGAGGTACTTGCATCGCCAGCAGCCGGTGATGGTTTAATTTTTGTAAACCTAGGCTCAGGCAAACTATTAGCACTTCACCCTGATACAGGCGAAGAGCGCTGGAGCCATGAACAAGAAGTACCGCCTTTAACTTTACGTGGGCAAAGCTCACCAACCGTTGCTAACGGTGGGGTATTGGTTGGCCTTGAAACAGGCAAATTAAGCGTATTAATTTCTGATAGCGGTTACTCTGCGTGGAGCGCTGAAATCGCAACACCAAAAGGTTCATCAGAATTTGAGCGCTTGGTTGATGTAGACACACGCCCAGTAGTTAGCGGCCCATATGCTTACGCTATTGCCTATAATGGTAACTTAGCAGCCGTTGATATTCGTTCAGGTAATGTTGTCTGGAAACGTGAATACAGCAGCTATCGTGAAATTTCGATGGATGCGCAAACCATTTATGTCGTTGATAGTGACGGTGTTGTTTACGCATTAGATAAAACCTCTGGCATTGAACGCTGGAGTCAACCAGCCCTTCGTGGTTGGTATTTAACAGGGCCTGCGGTAGCAGGGAATTATTTAGCCTTAGGTGACCAAGAAGGTAACTTACACTGGTTAAATAAAGAATCAGGCGAACTTGTATCGCGTGAAGACTTCGACAGTTCAGGCTTTTTTATTGAGCCAATTGTTGCAGACGACAAACTGATTTTATACACCCGAGATGGTGAAGTTAGCGCGGTAAATATACCTAACTAACTTGCTAATACTAAATGTATTTTTATAAGGCTTCGCACTGCGAAGCCTTTTGTTGTTTTTTAAAGAGGTAGTTTATGCTTCCCGTGATCGCTCTAGTTGGGCGACCCAATGTGGGCAAATCCACATTATTTAACCGTTTAACACGTACTCGTGATGCACTCGTTGCCGATTTTCCAGGCTTAACACGAGATAGAAAATATGGCCAAGCTAATTACGATGGCTATGAATTTATCGTGGTAGACACGGGTGGTATTGATGGCTCTGAAGAAGGCATTGAAACCGAAATGGCCGATCAATCGTTACTCGCGATTGAAGAAGCTGATATCGTTTTATTCTTAGTTGATGCGCGTGTTGGTATGACGGTTGCTGATCAAGCAATCGCTAATCACTTACGTAAGCAAGAAAAGAAAAGCTTTGTTGTTGCCAATAAAACTGACGGTATTGATGCCGACTCAAACTGTGCTGAGTTTTATCAACTATCATTAGGCGAAGTACATCATATTGCTGCGGCACATGGTCGTGGTATCACTTTGCTACTTGAACAAACGTTGCAGCCTGTTATTGCTCAGCTTAGTGCCGAGAATGATGACGGCACTGACAGTGACGACGAGCTCGTTGATTTATATTCAGAAGAAGACGGTGAAACAGATCAACAAGCATTCGCTGATAAGCCTGTAAAGCTAGCCATTATTGGTCGCCCTAACGTAGGTAAGTCAACACTGACTAACCGCATACTGGGTGAAGAACGTGTTATTGTTTATGATATGCCGGGCACAACCCGCGACTCCATTTACATACCTATGACACGTAACGATAAAGAATACGTGTTAATCGACACCGCAGGTGTTCGTAAGCGTAAAAAAGTCAGTGATGTCGTTGAAAAATTCTCAGTGATCAAAACCTTGCAAGCAATTGAAGACTCTAATGTAGTATTGATTGTGGTTGATGCGCGCGAAGGGATTTCAGATCAAGATTTAAGCTTACTCGGCTTTGCACTTAACTCAGGTCGTTCATTAGTGATTGCCGTAAACAAATGGGATGGTCTTGATGATTATGTGAAAGATCGCATTAAATCAGAGCTTGATCGCCGTTTGGGCTTTATCGACTTTGCACGTCTGCACTTTATCTCTGCACTGCATGGTACAGGTGTTGGTCATTTGTTTGAGTCAATTGACGAAGCTTATGAATCAGCAACTAAGCGTATTAGCACCGCTATGCTGCGCCGCATCATGGACATGGCACAAGCTGATCACCAGCCACCACTGGTTCGTGGTCGCCGCGTTAAGCTTAAATATGCCCATGCCGGTGGTTATAACCCACCGCGTATCGTCATTCACGGTAACCAAGTTCACGACTTACCAGATAGCTATAAACGCTACTTAATGAATTACTACCGTAAAGCATTAAAAATCATGGGCACACCAATCAAAATTGAATTTAGAGAAGGCGACAACCCATTTGCAGGACGTACTAACAAAGTAACGCTTTCACAAAAACGTAAGATCCGCGCGTTTAGTAAAGAAAACCGTAATAAATAATATTAGGCCCTAGAACCTAGGTTCTAGGGCCTAATTGGCTATATCTCCACTCATGTGCTTTATTTATAGAATGAAATAGCACAGAGAGCTATATATGGAATTTGTTGGTCAGGTTATCTATGTTGATAACGTGGAAGAAACATTAGACTTTTATTATCAAGGGTTTGGTTTTATTACTTTTTCGTTAAGTGATAATGCGGAATACGGTGAGTTGTCTACTGGTAATGTAAAAATAGCGTTTGCTAATCACCCCTATGCGCAAGCGCACTTTAAACAAGGGTATATTCGCGCACACCCAAAACAACCTGCGCTTGGTTTTGAGTTACGTTTTAACTGTACTAATCTAAGTGAAAGCTACGATAAAGCCGTACTCGCAGGAGCTGAACCGCTTTGCCCACCGAACCAAAAAGGCTCACAAACCTATGCCTATGTGCGCGCTATTGAAGGCACTTTGATTTGCCTGTATCAGGACTAAGCTTACGATATTCATTGAAATAACACGAAAGTTTAACTGAGTAGACATATTAGAAACACAGATTTGTCATCAAACTTCATTATCTTAGCGGTAATTTAAATAAGGAGATAATGATGAATACTTTACTACTTACAATGATGCTATTAAGCCCAAATCACACCACAATCGAAAACGAAATAAAACAACAAACAGCCCAAGTTGTCTCTGTTATCCAGCTAGAAAATAAAGCGCAAATTAAAAAGCAGATCGCCAATACGCTTGAATCAATGGAACTAAAATTACCAGTTGTGATTGATGAGCAAACACTGGCAAAAAATGTATCGCCTGCTACGCAACTTAGCCAAGACTAAGCTTCGTAGCTTTATTTATACTTATCTTAAATTACTCACCAGACAAGGCTTTTTCAATTAAAGGCACTAAAGGCGCTGGTAGAGTTATATGACCGGCCAATACAAAATCGTGCGCCTGAGGCGACATTTTTTGCCATGTGCGCTGTAAAATACCTATCCATTTTTGCTCGTCGTAATCAGGTTTTGATTGCGCAAACGCCAGCATGTAATGCTCAATAAACACTAAACTTGCGATATCTTCAACTAATTGGCTATCAGGGTTACGTTTTATCTGTTTTTTTGCAACCGCATTGTATACACGCTCACATGCTTGCTTTTCATAGCCAGCTTGCTGCATTAGCTCAACAACTCGACCTGCATGGAACTCATACAGCGCACTGCGCCACTGATGATACCCTTGTTTATTCATAGGAAAGTCACTACGTGGTGATCTCCACCGTTCAATATGTTGACCACGAACCGCAATGTGCATTAGCTCATCGGCCTCTGGCGCAAAGCGATTTAGCATCTGAGTCATGCGCAGAGCATAAACATGCTCTTTAGCTTGCTTTTGCTCGTCTAATAGCTCGTGATTTGGATCTTGCTTATTTGCTTTATCTATTGATGTAATAACTTGCTCAAACATGACGGACTCTTGTTTTTTATTAATAGCATTATTTTAATCAGCCTGAAAACAGATAGCCAGCTGAATAACAATGATGTTGATTATGACAATGACGCTTAAACCTAAAATTGAACCATTTATGAAAAGCTAAGCACACTTTTCTAAATCTAGGCCATTACAAACACAAGTGCTGTTATTAATTTTTAACAATATTTGGGTTAATTAGATCTTTAACAAGTGATTGTTTAGGCTTTTCGACCATCCGAGCCACTTCTTCTCCTTTATCCAACACTATGATAGTTGACGTATATTGCAAATTATACTGCTCGGCAATGCCTTGTGGATCTCGTTTATCGTACCCTACAGCGACAAGTTTTAAGCTGTTAACTTTTACGTTAGATTGATCCAGTAACTTAAGTAAACGTGGTACTTCACGCTGACTATCGTGACACCACGTTCCAAACAATACTAAAATATCTTTTCCAGCAAGAGTTTGCATCGCTTTTTCATCTGCCGTTGTTGGGCTGAAGCTTTCATATTCACTAGCAAATTTTGGATATTCATTGAGTAAATCAACTCCGCTAATATGACCGGTAAATGGCTTATTATCAGCCGCTAACGCCATAAAAGAGAGTAAACAAAGTGATAAGAGCAGTGTTATTCGTTTAAACATTACGATCTCTATAATTTATTTTTATCTGACTATACCCAAATCTGAGCGTATTACGAATGCTTTTGCACTGAGAAAATCACTAATCCTTAAATTGCGTGCTTAAATATGGCTTTTAGAGTAAACGATTCGTGGTTCATCTGCTTATAGTTACTATCTTCAGCTTGATGATCAAATTTTTGAAACTGTTTTTTATTTCACTATACCGCTCAGGCCATGCTTCTTTAGCAATACTGCGCATAACATCAACTAATTCATCTTTAATATAAGATTGATAGTCAGCCTTCATAAGTGAAATCTCTTATTGCTGTGTTGTGGATGTGGACTTCCCATAGTTTACTAGACCATTACAAGGCGTTACTTTTAGAATACCTTAAGTTTGCTTTTGGCATTCATCATAATGATGTACCTGGCGGGCTACTTACCTTCGGTAAAAAATTAACTCAACAGCAAATTGATGACGTGCACACACGGTATGCACTAGCAAAAGAACGACTTAAGATCCTCGATTTACTAGACTGGTGTTTTAAAGTATTCAAATAGCAAACTCCGTTGCTACGGAGTTCTTTGTATCTACTTCACTGTATAAAACGATCAAATAAAATACTAGTGACTATTGACAGAGTTAAGGCTCATATGTGTTATGCTGCATCAGCGATCTGCTCACAGTGTTCGACTGCTTCTCCCGGGGTGCCATCTTCCAAGTGACGAAACAATGTGCCCGATGCGCGTTGTCCGCTGCCTTTTGTCCACCATTCCAACTTTTCACCAACATAGCGCGCACCGCTTCCCGATACCGTGATTTTCATTTCTAAGACACGATTGTCGTAGTCTACGACGACTGTACTGTCCGTGAGATATGAAGCCATAATCGTTTTCCCGCTTTTGCACTGGTATGTAAAAGAAGCGCCTGAATTTCTGGATTGCTCAGTGGGTTGGGTATCACCGGTCAATGATTGCACGCACGCGGACAGGAAAAGAATGAAAACAATAGATAAATAACGCATGGTATCTCGAACCTCCTTAAATTGCGGCATAATGAGCCTGTAGAATAACTCGTCTTTAATTTATTTTTATTGATTCATTAACCATAGCCGAGTTGCTATTTTGATTCAATCGGTTACTTCGATTTTACGTAAAATATAAAAAGTGCTTATTCTCATGACTTTGATCACCGATTCTCATCAACTTTGATCACGTGATTTATCATTTTTAAACTGCACTTGCCGCCCAGTTTTTATTGGTGGCTTTCGCATACATTGCTGTTGCAGTGGGCATACTTTGCAATCTTTTAAGTAACCGCAGAATCGCGTGTACTTTTGATTATGCCTCTTTACATTAACCCCGCTTCGCCACATGTCATTGCCTGCCGGGCAGTGGCAGGTTTGGGCTGCTTCATCATAATGAAAGTCGTCTGAGGTAAATAGCCGTGGCTTACCATTACGCCTTTTTAATCGGCGCTTTTCTTGCTCTGTTTCCTTTTTATTTATAGGAAGTTTTCACTCTCTTTAAACAACGTTTCGTTTTCTAAATTGGTTATCCGCAATGTAAGTATCAAAGCCACTTTTCGCCATGTATTCAAGGTTCGCTTCGCTATTAAACCCACTGTCTGCGGTGAACTTAATCGTGTGTTCGTCTGTTGATTTGTCGGTATTCAATTTATCGAGCTGCTGCTTTAATTGCTTAACCGCTGGCTGTAAGGTTTGTTGCTCACCCACCGAGCCCCACGCCTGTGCTTGCAGTATAATTTGATGTTTATCGTCATTTATCGCAATGCCGTTGTAGCCTTGGATTGTACCTTTTGACGTGGTCATTTTCGCACTATCGGGGTCGGTGATATTACTTTTAACAGGCTTGCCTTTGCTGCCTGTTTTTTCCTCGTGGGTCGCTAAGAATTCGGTGATTTTATCTGCACTTTTATCCAGCTTTTCTTTTTGTTTTAAATCCTGTGTTATTAACTCCTCGCCCAGCCCATCTTGCGATTGGTGACGCTCAATAATACGTTTACTCGCACGTTCTAGTTTTGCTTTTTTACGCCCTAGCTCATCGAATGTGCCGCTCCATTCTTTACTCGCATTTGACTTTAATTTGCAGCCATCAATGGCAAACATGTTGCGCCCTATCAAGCCTTCTTCATCACATATCATCAGTACTTGCGTGAACAGCGGTTCAATCTGCTCATGCATTTTAGCCACGAATCCCGCTATTGATGTGTAATGAGGTTGAATATCGCCCGACACACTCATGAACAAAATATTGTTCTCACAGGCCTTAGCTATTCGGCGGCTACTAATAAACCCATGAGCATAGCCAAGTAAAATAATTTTTAACATCACCGTGGGCGGATACGCCGCAGCGCCTGTTCTGTCGTTGTTATACCACGCGTCAAAGCCCGACAAGTCGAGTTTATTTTCGACAATATAACAAAGGGCTTATTCAAATGTTCCCGGCAATATTTGCTCAGCAAAATTGATGGGAATGAATTTATTTTGGCAGGATAAGTCAGGCTTGTAGTTGGCCATAACAATTTACCGTGAGTGAATAATATCTATTAGATCACAGTAACCCAGTGGATTCAAGGTTAAAAACAATCAAGTTAAATGTGTAGAATCAGTTCCTAAAAAGAGTAATTCTACAACCTCAACGCCGCATTCAGCGGCTTGCCCGCTGCAATGCTTTGTTATGTTTTATCTTCACACTAAAAATCATTTTTTCTTCAGCAGCTTAAAAGCAATTCCGCCTATTGTAATCACTATAGGAGTTGCCACCTCAATAATTTTCTTGATTTTGTGGGATTTGCTAGAAGCACAGGAAGGACAGAAATCGCTCTCGTCTTTCTGAAGCTCTCTTTCGCAGCTTTTACATTTCTGCATGTTTTTTCTCCATAAGCTCTGAGGGTTTGATTTCAATCTCGACAACATCTTCTTCAGAATGAATAAGGCTAGAAAACGAACTGGAATCAAAAGTTTTTCTATACTCAATAAACTGTTTCCAGCCATCTTCTGGGAAATGGCCATTAATTTTAGGCGCCAATCTAGAGCGAGTATATGCTATATCCACGCCCGCTTTTTCTATTTTGCTTAGCCCTTCGTCAACTGAACTTAAAGCCACCTCTCGCTCTTCGAGAAACAAATGGCATCTGGCCAAAGTTTGTAGAGCGCTTAAGCAGGCGGAAAATGACTCAACAGCCATTTTATGGCTTTCTTCAGCCTCTTTAGACTTGTCCCCAATCCAGTTATCAAAGAATGATAGCTTTTGTTCAGGAAGCTCGCTGATCTGTCTCGACAAGGCACTTACTGTTTTTTCAAATCCACGCGTCAACTCTGTTATTGCATGTAATGCCAATTGCTGTCGTTTTTCAGAATCATGCATTCCACAAGCTTGGCGAAATAGTGACTTTCCTGTTTCAATTTCTGCAAGACGGTCACCATGAAACTCTTTAAATATCTTGCCTACTTGCTCTTCAATGCGATTTAGCTGCATGGCTATGCTCACTAAAAGAACTTGTGCGCCAACCGCCTTTGCAACCTTTAACATCGAAGGTCCAATCTCCTGAAACTTCGCATGTTCAACAATTTTTCCATCTTTGTAAAACACGCCTTTCAGATTTCCCTGAGCATCCTTATACAGTTTGGCTCCTTCAGGAGCCAAAACAAGCTTGTAGACCGTATCCTGATTAAGCGAAGAAACGACTTCTGGAAGTCCGGTTATGCAGCGAAGTTCGGATACCAATGATTTTCTTCTTCGGGTAAATTCTTTCTTTTCACTATCTGAGAGTGATATCTCTTGTGATAGACTGATTGGGATTATCTCTTTACTCATGGCTCTTTCTCTCGATTTCAATCACTTCAATGAAGGGACGCCTAAACATAACGCCCGCATTTGCGGCTGGTTTGGGGCGCAGCGGAAAACCAGTCCGACAACATGCGTTTGTTAGTTTTCTTCTCTTCTCTCTTTCGGCACATAATTCCAGTGTTCTTCTTTATAAAGAGCTCCCATTAATGCGCTGAACTTCCCTATGCTAATTTTATCACTTTGAGCAATTTCAACGATAGCATCATCATATCCAGCCTCTGGTCTAGCTATCAAAATAAATGCTCCTTCACTAATTTTGTCTGGCTTCTGAAAGTAATCAGTCAGTGAGTAGGAATATTCATCCGATGCATGAAGGACGATATCTGAAAGTCCATCACTTCTCTTAATTAGATAAATGAAATCATCATCATTTTTAGGATGATCGATCCGTTGCCAAGATCGAACTTTGGTGTGGTTATCTAGAGCATTTTCTAGATACTTGGGTATTGTGTAATATAAATTTCTGCCCACCTCAAATAATCCTTTCTGTCTTAGCTAATTTGGCCTTAAAGGCGTCATATGAGCGTTTTTCTAATTCAGAATACACTTTTAAATGCAATTTCAGCCCCAGCTCTAGATAAAACATTTCCTTGAGTTTTTCATAGAAGCCAGCATCAACTTTGATATCTTCTACTTTTTTTGCTTTTGTTTTTATCAGTAAATCTACATCGGTAGTTTCCGCACCATATAAGGCGCTACCAAATATATAAGCGGCCTCTATGTTCGCTTTGTTTAGTTTGGATTTTTCAACAATCCAAGCTTTATACTTTTCTAAGTTATTTTTCCCAGGAGAACAATAGCTCAATATCAAATCTGAAAAAGCGATGGGAAATTGATTTTGTGAATAATCGAAGTTTGGATCTTCGCAGTGCTTCTTAAATGCCTGAACATGAGATTTCATTGCAGAAACAACTAACCCTTCACGTTTATTGAGCTTTTTAATTCTATTTAATATGCTCAATATACTGTCATTATTTGGAACAATTTGATCAAGCTTTAATTGCTCCCAAACCTCGTAATCGTGACGCAGCTCATCTGTGCTACCAGCACTTGTATTAGGTCCAAACGCCGTAAATATTCTTCGATTATCATCCATCAATGGTCGAATATCAGGAGCTGCTTTAGATAGCGTTTTGTATGTTTTGGATGGGCTTGTCTTATTGCTCAGCTGCTTTAATGTAAATAAAGCAACTGAAGACACGATCATAAAAGAACCAATAACTATAAATATGCTATCGATGCCCGAATTGAGTGAAAGCTTTATATACAAATCTTCTTTGATGATCTCTAAACTTGAGCCTAGCTGTATGACCCTCTGGTAACCTATAAGGGCTATTCCTGACGTCAACAACAACCATAAAAACTTAGTATCGAAATTAGGATTTAAAAAACGATTAAGTTTTTCTAAAAGAATACCCTTTATGGTCAAATTGTTACTCATAGCTTCCCTAGAAAACTAACATTTTAGTATTTATGCGACACGCAGTTTGTGTTGCATAATCGCTTGTTGGACTGAGGCGCTACCTGCTCGGTGTATAGAGTTGGTGTTGTTTATGCTATGGGAATTTGCTTTTTAGAGGCTCT
>NZ_JASDCD010000034.1:0-29099 GCF_030408095.1 Pseudoalteromonas sp. APC 3893 | reverse complement strand
AGCCCCCTTTGGTCCGTAGACATCATGCGGTATTAGCAGTCGTTTCCAACTGTTGTCCCCCACCTAAAGGCATGTTCCCAAGCATTACTCACCCGTCCGCCGCTCGTCAGCAAAGTAGCAAGCTACTCTCTGTTACCGCTCGACTTGCATGTGTTAGGCCTGCCGCCAGCGTTCAATCTGAGCCATGATCAAACTCTTCAATTAAAAGTTTTTTCTGTCTTCTCCCATAAAGAGAGCCGACATGCTCAATGAATTCTGAATTTATTTAATATCTTTCGATATTGAATTGACTGTGCTGAATAATTACTAAAGGTAACTATTCTGTTGGTCACTCAGTTTCAATTGAGACTCTAAATTTTTTGCGTCATCTAGCGAACTAGAATCTGCTGTTAGAACTCAATCTGTACGAGTGCCCACACAGATGATTGCTTTATATTGTTAAAGAACGTTGCGATTAAAGCGCTTTGCTTTACCTCGCTAGGGCTGCGCATGTTACGCTTTCCTATTTTTTTGTCAACACTTAATTTTAAACTTTATTAAAAATTTAAACTCAAGTTTTATTCGACTTACTAAGTGACTTGCTTGCAGCTTAAGCGTTGCCTGCTCTGCCGTCTCAGTGGGGTCGCATTATAGGGAGATCCGAAAACAGATCAACCCTTTTTTTAAAACTTTTGACTGTTCGCTCAAAAAGCACTCAAAAACCCATGAAATAGTCACTTAACAGGAGTTTTAGCGTCATTTTTTACGGTAAATTTAATAATTTCACATAAATAACATTGATATGTTCATTTATCGCGTTAAGATAGCAAGTTCACAATGTTAAATTAATGTTTATTTCCTGTTTATTGGTAGATCAAAATGAAATTACCCGATCAAAAATCTCTTATCTCTTTAGTTATTCTGGCTGTTATTGGTTTTGTTATAGTCAATTTCGCACTTTCAAGCTTAGCACTAAGCCCTGGCTTACTATTTGCTGTAGGTGTTTTAGTTGGTGGCCTTGTAGTTGGTGCACTATCATCTGACGTAGTAGAAGAGGCCGAAGTAAAAACAAAAACGCTTTATGTTGGCAATCTTCCATATCGTGCAAATGAAAGTGTTGTTCGTGCTTTATTTGAAGAACAAGGTAAAGTTTTCAACGTACGCCTATTAAAGGATAAAAATACTGGCAAGCGTCGTGGCTTTGGTTTTGTTGAAATGGCAGAGTCGGATGCTGACAATGCTATTTCGCAATTAAATGATAGTGAGTTCCAACAACGTACGTTGAAAGTTCGTGAAGCGAAACAAAAACAAGATGATGATTCAACCTCTATGCGTTCAGAGACAAATCAATCAGCTTAACATGCTCCACTATTAACTTATTAGTTAATACAGAAGCCGTTGCATAGTAATGCAGCGGTTTTTTTTGTTTAGTATGTATAGCTTCAATATTAGAGACTAGCTGCTCTGAACCATTTTTCTCAGCTAATACCGCAACAACTCTTTTGGCTATTGCAGCGCCAGAACCCATCAGCTTAATGGTTCCATTATAATAGTTATCTATTTGCTTAGCTAAGATTGGAAAATGTGTACACCCTAACACCAACACGTCAGTACTTGGCTTAATCGCGAGCTTTTGCATTTCCTTTGCAAACTTAGCTTGATTGAACTCACCTGTAAAATAGAATTGCTCTGCGATAGCCACCAGCTCGACGCTGCTATATAAATCGACAGTTAAGCCTTCACCATAAAGTGCTATGAGTTGCTGAGTATAACAGTTGCTAATTGTGGCAGGCGTTGCTAATAAACCGATACGCTGAGTTTGCGTTAATAGAGTAGCGGGCTTTATTGCAGGAACAACGCCCACAACGGGTATACTAGTTAACTCTCTTATTTTTGCTAATGCTAATGTCGATGCTGTATTACAAGCAATTACTAGAACATCAACTTTTAATTGGTGAGCTGTAATGTAATGAAGTAAAGAGGTTAAGCGCGCAACAATTGTTTCTTGGCTTAACTTACCGTAAGGCAGATAAGCATTATCCATAAAATAACTTAGTTCGGCTTGAGGTAATAAGTCTTTAATATGCTCAAGTACTGTTGTGCCGCCTATACCTGAATCGAATACCATAATGTGTGATGACAAACCGCCTACTCCAAGCTTCATTTAAGCTGAACAGTTTGCCACGCACATAGTATAAAATAAAGCTTAAGCTTCTGAGACTGCCTCACGCAGTTTATTCATTTGCTCAAACATCGATTTAGTATAATCAACCAGCTTACCGACCTCTTCTTGATCTTGGTTTAGCCATTGTAAAATACCTGACAACTGATTTTGCAGACCAAGTTCATTTGCCTTATTAAATGTCTCTCTCAAGTCATCATTAAACGGCGCCACTTTATTTGCTACTTCTTTTTCTGGAGCTGGTTTGTTTTCTTCATAACCTTTAATTGATGCAAATGTTTTAGTTTGCTTTAGATCCATCGAAAAAGCGACCAGCTGCTCGCTGCCTAAACTAAGTTCTTGCGCTTGCTCAAAGGCTTCATCTAAATCACCACCAAAGAAAGTTTGACTGACACTTTGTAAGTCTTCCATTAAGGCATTGATTGCCTCTTGTTCATCTTCATTTAAATCGCCATTTACTGACATACTAAATGAAAGCTCACGAGATTGAGATGACTCACTAGCAAAACCTTCGCTATCACCAGAGCGCTGATAGCTACTTGCTGATTGCTGAGTAAAGGCATCGGCAAAGCTAATACTTACTTCATCACCTTCAGCAGTTGTAAAATTATACTGCGCATTATTGCTTAAACTTAAATATTGCGCCTGACTAACACTGACAGAATCCGGTTGAGGGTTAAATAGGTCGTCTTCAAATTCATCAAGACCATTAAAAATGCCCTCTTTTGATTTTTCGATACCTTGTTCAATATCGTCATTTAAAACACCAGTATCTTTGAGTTCTGCATACGCATCATCAATACCTATTTGAACTCCTTTGCGAGCATCACTAAGCATGCCTTTGAGCTTGTCATCATCAGCGCCATCCGCTTGCGCTTTTTTTACAGCACCTGTCACAAAGTCTAAAACATTCTTTACGATTTCTTCAAAATCAAACAAAGGCTTGTCTTTTTTCTCGTGCTCAACAGGTAATCCAAGCGCTTCTGCCATTTTGTCGCCCAATACTTTTGCCGCAAGTTCTTTACCACGTTGCTGATAACTGTCTTGTGGGGACTGTATTGTCGGCTGCGTTAATGCGACCTTACTGCTGTTTTGATTGACGTTATTGTTTGGGACATAACCAAAATTGCCAATTTTCATAATCCGACTCCTATATTTGCATTCTTTATTATCGGCAAGTTTACAAAAACCTAAAGTAAAACGAACAAAAAAACAGCACTTACTTTTACTCAAAACTAGACAAATACTTCCGGCCCCCTACAATAGCGCCGACAAATAGCTTAAAGATAGAAGGTAGTGGGCATAATGGCAGTTATTAAAATCGATACATCAACGTACGATGCACAACTAAGCGAGAAAGAGCAGCGTATTATTGCGCAATTCCAACGTTTTGGGGTTGAGCAATTAGAAGTATTTGGCTCAGAGCCTATTCACTACCGTCAACGGGCTGAATTTAGAGTATGGCATGATGGGGATGATTTGTTTCATATTATGTTTGATCAAGCCACAAAAGAAAAAATACGTGTTGATACCTTTGACCCTGCAGCACCTTTAATTGGTGAAGTCATGGCTGCCATGATCGATAATTTGAAAGGCTGTGAAATACTACGCCGTAAGTTATTTCAAATTGATTACCTATCTACTTTAAGCGGTGAAATTTTAGTTAGCCTACTTTATCACAAACCACTTGATGAGCAGTGGATGACAGAGATAAAAGCATTAAAGGCTAAACTAAGTAACACATACAAAATTGATTTTATTGGCCGAGCTCGAAAGCAAAAAGAAGTACTCGGTGAAGACTTTGTTACTGAGCGCTTAACTGTAAATGACCAGGAGTTAATATTCCAACAAGTTGAAAATAGCTTTACGCAACCAAATGCCAAGGTGAATATTAAAATGCTTGAGTGGGCACAACAGCTATGTGCTCCACTTAAAAACGACTTACTAGAGCTTTATTGTGGTAATGGTAACTTCTCTATCGCATTGGCAGGTTCATTTAATCGAGTGCTTGCAACAGAAATATCTAAGTCTTCAGTGCATTCTGCACAGTACAACATAGCTAAAAATAACGTCACTAATTTAGATATTATTCGTATGTCGAGCGAAGAGTTTACGCAAGCAATGAATGGCGAACGTACTTTTTCACGTTTGCAGGGGATTGACTTAAAAAGCTACGACTGCCAAACCATTTTAGTTGACCCTCCACGTGCAGGTATGGATACACTCACCTGTGACTTAGTCGCTAACTATGAAAACATTATTTATATCTCATGCAACCCAGACACTTTGGAACGAGACTTAGATCATTTATGCCAAACCCATGAAGTTAAGCGTTTTGCTATTTTTGACCAGTTCCCTTATACCCATCACATCGAGTCGGGTGTTTTCTTACAAAAGAAATAGACTGCTCAGCATGAAGCCAGCGCTTTTAAAAGTGCTGGCATTTGCACCTCACTAAATACTTTAATACCATTTCGTTCTAGTAATGCCGCCGTTAATCCCATTCCCGCAACTTTAATACCACGGTGCGAGTCATCATAAATTGTATTACGACCACATGATGGGCTTGATTCCTTTAGTAGTGCAAAGCGGATATTATGAGACATACATAATTGTAAGGCCTTCTTCGCGCCTAACCTGAATGCAGCCGTTACATCTTCATCGGCATTTGTAATCACTTTATCGTGTCTGATTTCAGCTGGCGCTCTAGGTGTCGATAATCCACCAGCAACCTCAGGGCACAACGGTATAATAAGACCTTGTGATTGCCATGTAGTAATTTGTGGGTGAACTAGCTTTTGCCCAGTACCGTCGTAACGGACAGACGTACCGAGTAAACAACTTGAAACGAGTATTTTTTGCATTATTTCTCTAGTAACAAAAAAGCTCCGCGTACGGAGCTTTTATAAGACCAATCTGCTTCGTTATTTAGCAGCTAAGTAGTTAATCAATTTACTAATATCTTCAGGCGCTGTAATACCTGTTTCACGCCCAAGATTAAGCTTGTATTTACCATTTACGATAAAGGTTGGTACGCCTCTTAGCGCCCCCTTCTCTTTATAGTAATCTTGCTCGCGTTTCATTTTTGAGGCCATAGTACGTACTGAAAAGCTTTTATAAATTTTATCAAATTTATCACCATCAACACCTTGCGCTACAAATACATCTTTAATGTCAGCCAATTCATTAAACTTGGCGCGCTTCGTGTGAATGTGATTAAACATTGCTGCAATCAATGCATCTTTTTGTGGTAGCACTTCAGCTGTAGCAAGAGCTTGAGAAATCATTTGCTGGTTTTCAGTATCGCGTACACCCACAAAATCCACATGACTTTTTTTGAACGTAACGGTTTTGTCTAGTTTAGGTTTAACATCGGCAAGTAAAGCTTCATAGTTATTACATGCAGGGCAGTAAAATGAAAAGAACTCTTTTATTTCAGGCTTTTTACTGGCGCGGTCAGATACTACATCGTAGTGCACGCCCTCTTCATATTCTGTTGGTGCGGCAGTTACGGCCAAAGGTAATAAAAGTGCCAGTAACCCAGCTTTAACTAATTTGATCATTATTCATTAACTCCAAAAATTATTGTTGTAATAGCTTATTGTTGCAATAAAAAGGCAACTAACTCATCAAGCTGCTGTTGGCTTTTGATAGTATTAATATTGATTTTATACTTATCATTAACGATAAATGTTGGCACGCCTGTCAAAGCACCCGCTTTTGAAAACTTATTTTGTTTATCTTGCATTGCACGTTCAGCTGAAATTACAGGCATGCTAGCAATTTCTTGATCAAATTTAGCTTTATCAATTCCATTTAGCTCAAGCAGCTGCTTTACATCTTTAATGTTATCAAGCGGCGCACGTTGCACATGAATACTATTAAATATTTGATCAGCAACTTGCTCACCTTTACCATTTAGCTTTGCAATAATATAAGCATAGCTTAAGTTACTTTGCACTTGTGGAGATAAACCTCCTAAAAAGTTTACGTGATTTTTAATAAACTCAGTGCCTGCTGGTAAGCTTTTTTCCATCGCCTTTGCCACCGGTTCAAATTTAAAACAGTGTGGGCAATAAAATGAAAAGAACTCCGTAACTTGAGGGGTTTTACTTTTTTCAATATCTAATACCGTATATTGGTCACCCGCTTTAAAGTCAGCGGCCATAGCGGCGAATGGCAAGCATAATAATAGTAAACTCAGTTTTAATTTTTTTAGCATTGGACTCTCTATTCATTTTCTTGAAAATAATTTATGGCAGTAACTTTAGCGGTGGTTCTTGCAGTGCCGAGTACTGCTCTTTTAAAGCTAAAATTTGTTGCTCCCAGTATTTGTCATCCGCAAACCAAGAAAAGTTCCTTGGAAATGCAGGATCATCCCAGCGTTTAGCTAACCATCCCATATAATGAATCATACGCATAGCACGTAATGGTTCAATCAATTTAAGTTGAGCGTGGTCAAAATCACAAAACTCTTCATACGCAACCACTAAGGTGTCTAACTGTAACAGTTGATTGTTTCGATCGCCACTGAGCATCATCCACAAATCTTGTATTGCCGGCCCTTGTCGGCTATCGTCTAAATCAACAAACATCAGTGCATCTCCCGACCATAGAATATTACCAGCATGGCAATCACCGTGTAGACGAATCGTTTCAACGTTTTTGTACTGAGCTTTTGTCTCAGTGATCACCATATCTAAAATGGTATAAAACGCAGTCCCAAGGCTTGCGGGAACGAGATTACTATTTTTTAGCTGAATTTTAGCTGTATCTAAATATTCATCACAGCCGATCAACGGTCGCTCTTTAAACTCGCTCGCTTTCGCAACTTGATGCATACGACCAATCAAACGGCCTAAGACATCTAGTTGGTCAAGGTTATCAACTTCAAAAATTCGCCCTCCAACACTTGGGAACAAGGTAAATAAAGACCCATTGTGTTCAAATAAACTTTCACCATTATGAATTATAGGTGCTACGACTGGCACCTCCGCGTCTGCGAGTTCAAATGCAAAGCTATGTTCTTCTAATATTTGTGCTTTGCTCCAACGCTCAGGACGATAAAACTTAACCACATAGCGGTTACCGTCTTCAGCTTTAAACTGATAAACCCGATTCTCGTAACTATTTAATGCTAACAACCCCGATTCAGCATAAATTCCAATGCTTTCTACGGCATCTAAAATACTGTCTGGTGTTAAACCTTCAAAGCTAAATTTACTCATAATTCTCATCAATATAAAAAAGCGGGAAAAACCCGCTTTTTAATTTATGTTAGTGTACTTAACTATCGCGCTTTAAAAAAGTTACTCGGCTGCGAAATTTTCGAGCTAGGGTCATTTACTGGCGATAAAACAAAGTTAAACTCAGTCATTGGTTTTTTCAAATCATACGGATCTACCACTAATGACAATGGCACATTATGTGACTCACCCGCTTGCACCGTGAATGTTTGCTTACCAATGTATTTAAAGTTTTCTAATCCCTCGACCTTAATATTAAAGCTTTGCTCATACTGTGCTTTGTTGATCACCTTAAGCGTGTAAGTATTCTCAACTAAGCCGTTAAAGTCGACCCGATAAAGTTGGTTTCTATCGCGAATAATATCTAAATCCATCGGCTTACGCATCACGATATTACCCACTAATGCACCACTTAGCACAACTAAAATAACTAAGTATCCAATAATTTTTGGACGCAATGGATTGGTTTTATTCTCTGGCGTTTCTAGATTGCGTTCCGTGGTATAAGAAATAAGTCCTCGAGGATAATTCATTTTGTCCATAACGCCATCACACGCATCAATACATGCGCCACAGTTAATACACTCAGCCTGCAGGCCATTACGAATGTCTATGCCTGTAGGGCAAACTTGTACGCACAAGTTACAGTCAATGCAATCGCCTAAGTTAAGCTCTTTGGGGTCTTGTTTACGAGAGCGGGGTCCGCGATTTTCACCACGTTGCTCATCATAGCTTACGGTAAAGGTGTCTTTGTCAAACATTGCTGATTGAAAACGCGAGTATGGGCAAATATGTAGACACATGATTTCGCGCATCCAACCAGCATTACCGTAGGTGCATACGGCAAACACGACAATACTCACTAATGCGTAACCACCCACATTGAAGGTGATAAAGTCAGGCAGGAGCTCACGAATAGGCGTAAAATAGCCGACAAATGAAATAGCGGTATAAAGTGAAAACGCGATCCAGCTTGTGTGTTTAGCAGCTTTTCGCCAAAACTTATCAAAATCCATCGGCCTTTGATCTAGCTTTTTGCGTTGGTTAGCTGTGCCTTCAAACTTTTCTTCAAACCAAATGAATATAAATGTCCAGACGGTTTGCGGGCATGTGTAACCACACCAGACGCGCCCGTAGAAAGTAGTTACCAAAAATAGGGCAAATGCAGCCAGCATTAAAATAAATGCTAAAATAGTGAAGTCTTGTGGCCACAAAGTAAGGCCAAAAATATTATACTTTTGCCCCATTAAATCAAATAATACAGCCTGTTGACCGTTAAAGTTTATCCATGGCAGCAACATAAATGCGAGCATGCCGATAAACCCAATACGCTGCCTTAATAATTGATGCAAGCCTTTAACTGCACGTACATAAATACGATTTCGGGGATTAAACCTATCCTCTGGAGCATTAAGATCGGGTTTTTCGATCTTCACCTCTGTCGGAATATTTTTTACCTTAATTTGCTTTTCCATCGAAGTCCCTCAACGCCTTTGGAGAATAATAGTCAAACAATCATTGCAAGCCATAACAGCTAAGATATTCAACTTAACTGTTATGGTAGTGCAAAACTAAACGTACGCAAGTAACGTTCAGAGATTTCTGAAAAATCTAATCGCTCTGTAGCATTATACCAAGTCTGTTCAAAAAAGCTGAGTTTCATTGCTAATAATTTATTCATCTTAGTCACTTGCTTTATAAAGGTGCATTTTATTACACTGTTGCTCAACTCTTACCCGTTCAGATCAAAGTCAACTATGAAAAAATTTCTTTTTCTTGTTATTGTCGTACTCGCGCTCTTTACCATTGACCACCCAATGATAAAAGAACCCAGAGAAAAACTACTCGGCGAAGGTGTCGGTATTTTAAGCAGTGCAAGCAATATTAATCGCGGCCCAGCTGCAAATATGGCTAGAAATAGAATTAAATCAGCACTGTCATTATCAGAGTCTGAGCTTGAGTACTTAGAAGAAACCATGCAGACAGATGAGCAATTACAACTGTTCCATACTCGATACTGCCGCAGTAAGGATCTTAATCTTTATTTTTACGAAGACCGCTTAAACACAGTATGTAAAATTGCAGCAGAATCATTAGCCGAACGTAGAGGCAAATAGTGGACTTTTCAGCCTTAACAAAAAAAAGCAGTGATTCGTTTAATCAACATAAGAATTTATTGAAAAGACTGGCGAAAGGGCAAACCGTAAAATGCGAAAAGTGCCAAGGAGTTTTAACTTTAGATCTAAAAACCCCTAAACCTGGCCAAGGGGTTGCTAGGTGTGCTAAAGGCTGCACTGAAATAGTATTAGAGCTAGGTTAACCTAGCTCCAACTCTCATCTTCTTCACTATATAAACCGCTGTGAACAGCGATTATTTCTATTAGCTCAGCAAATCCTAATGCAAAATCGCCCATAAGTTCATACTGGCTTTGCGCTAGCTGTACGTCAGTTATACTATTATTCTCAGCAATAGTAGTCATCACTTGTGCATCCAGAGCGAAAAAACCTAAGCTTGCATACGCAGTTTGTAAAGCCTCTAACAAGTTCGCATCTAAAGCCGGCGCTTGGCTCAGTTTGATGTAGTATTCTTGTGCGCCCTGAATAAAACCCTGACACCACATTTGGCATTCATCAAGATCTAGGTAGCTGTCACTATCAGCATGATGTTTTAACGTGACTGGTAGCTTAAAACCAGTTTCATAAACTTGTTCACTTATTTGGTGGTATAGCCCCATAAATGCAAACAACACTTGTTCATCAAGTTGACCTTGTGTGTCTGGGACTATCACTTCAAGCCATTGGTGAACGTCTAGTGGCTCAGGTGAACAAATCACTGCAAACAAGTAGCCTTGGCTTTGTGGTAGTGTCATTGCTTGACCATGGCTGGCCAAAAATGTACTTAACTGTTGTGCGTGCTCTGGTGTAAATGCGGGTATTTGCATGAAAAACTCAATATAACATTAAAAATTTAGCGGATAGCGTCCATCTCTATCAGCGCGACCTAAAAACTTAGCTGCATCATGCACTTCTTTCGGCAGTGTTGCATCCGGTTTAATAAATCCTGCAACTTTAAAGTCTAAATTCGCTTTTAATACGGCATCGGCTTCTAAACCTAGACGATTATCTGGATCAACTAATACTGCAACATCACCTGATTTACAGCTCAATCGACCGCTGAGTGGGCCAATACTAAACCAACCGGATAAACCTTGAACGTCAATATTAGGGCTGGCGATTTCACCGTTTAGCGTATCACAATAAGGAACGCCCGATCTATACTCATCTAGGTCAACGATTACTCTGCCCTTCGCTTTGACTGGCAGAGGTAGTTGCAAGCGATCCATTGCTCGCTCTACACTCAACCTAAGTGTTGTGTCGGTAAGTGAAACCGTTTGATCGAATAAGCCATAGTTAAAATCTCCACGACCAGAAATATCAGCCGTATCACGAACATTACCAAATTTAAGGTTTCCGGTTAGTTGCCCAGTAAAAAGGGCCCATCCAGAGATATCCCAACTTAGGTTATTAATTTGCTCACCTTGATAGTGCAGCTGCATGATACGACCTTGCCACACACTGCCAGAAGCTTGACCTAGTTTTAGATCTTTCGGTAAATAACCACTCGCTAAATTGATAGCAACTGCTGCAGGTGTTTTTATTACTGCAAATACAATAAAGCTAATAATAAATAGAATTATAAGAAACGCTGTTTTTTTCATTATTACTTCTCTAATACCAGTCGGCTTACGCGTACATAACCTTGCTTATCATCACGGCTGAGATCTAAATTCTCAATCTGTACACCTTCTTTGTAAACAATCTCATCAAGCCACTGTACTAACTTATTAAATTGCACTGAGTCTATTGTTAAACGTAATGAGTTATCGTTAGGCTGCATTTTGCTAATTGTGATACCAAAGCGGCCACGTGTAGCATTAACTATTTGGCTTAAGTTTTTATTGCTTACAACAGAGCGACTGCCAGCTGCTTTTAATCGAACAATGCTGCTATCAACCCAAGTCAAAAGCTCTTGTTGCTTTACTTGGTCCTGCTGCGCTTTGGCAATGGCATTATTAAGCGGCCTAAAGATACCCATAACCAAAACAAAAATAACAAAAATACCACCAGCAATCATCACCAATTGCTGCTCTTGCTCTTTCAGTGAGCGCCAATACTTCACTAGTTGTTGCTTCATGCTGCACCTCCTAGTTTTAATTCACCAACTACAAAATCACCGTCGTTGTTTAACGAGCCTTGATCAACCGTTAAGCCTCGTTGCTCTAAAATTGACTTCACTTTACCAAAGGTTTGAAAATCTTTACCACGAGCACGAATTCTTAATTCATTACGGCGCTGGTCATAGCGTAGCGTTTCAGGAGTGAAGTCTTGCACCTGGCTAAACACAGTAACCAGCTCACTGGTTAAGTCTAAAAAGCCTGCGCTACTGCCGCCCTCTAATTTAGCTAGCTCGCCGTTGATTTGGCTTTTAATTAGATGGGGTCGTACTGTTTTTCCCGGAAATGCATTTTTATAGCGTTCTACCACTTGTGATTTTGCCACCTCAAGGTCGCTAGTAAGCTGATGTAGCTCAAACCCTTTAATTAATACAGAGCTCACTAATGCAATGCTGGCAGCAATAGCCGCACCTTTCCAATAACCCCACCAAAGTGCGGTTTTTTTCTTTAATTGATACTCGCCTTGACGCAGGTTAAACTTGGTATCGGGTAATTGCTTAGCAAATAATGCAAGCGGTAAGTCGTAAGCAGAAGTTTGCGCATCAAGGTTCACCCCATCAGGAAAGTTACTTGCTGGGCTGTAATGTGCAATATCAGGATTACCCAGTGCAGCTAGATACTCTGCCAACCATGATTGCTCTACAGCACTAATGTGCCATTGTCCAAACTTACAAAGCCATTGTCCTTTTAGCTCAATTGCGCTGATGCCTTGCTCTGCGGTTGGCAGTAATAATGCATCTGGTAAGAGAGTAAATACTTCAATATCTTGCTCAGCAAAAACTCCAAGCCAGCTTTCAAACCACTCTCGATCTGTCATTGCGACATTAATTGCGTGTTTTTCACCAACTATTGTTGGTTCACCAATAGCAATAAACAAATCATCAACATCACATGCAATGTCTTCTTCAAGCATGTAAGGCAATGCTTGCTCCAGTTTTCGGTTCCATTTAGTAGGAAGCTCAACTGTTTTTAACTGCACTTGATCACTTGGTAACAAAACCACAACTTCACGGCTTTGTGCTTTATCGGTTAACTCTGTTAATTGCTCAGCATTAGGCAGTTCGCCACTGGCAATTATTTCTTGTTCTAATGGCGAGTAAACCAACCAATGAATACAATCTTGTTGGGTTTGACCCGTGCGGATCAAGAGTGTTTCTGTCACTGTACGCCTCCAAATTTTCGCGCCAGTATAGTTACTTCGCCATTTTTGGCTTGCAGTAAAGTGGTCATCGAAAAACGCAGTTCTACAAATTCAGCCTGCGCCTGTAGTTTAAAATATTCGCTATTAATAGTGAACAAATCTTCAACGGACTTCACATTTTTTGCGCCTTGTTGATTTATCTGTTCAAAAAATTCTTCTATATCACTAAAACCTTCTTCAGGGCGAGCTGAGAGCACACTTTGCGCGCCAGACTCTTCCAAGCCATCAATCAGCGCACTTAATAAAAGCGCATGCTCTGGGTCTAATGTGTTGACATTAATCGCTAGTAGCTCGCTGCCAGGTATAACACATACAAAGGGTAATATTTTTTCCATAACCAGTGGATTAAACCCTCGAATTAAACGTAACTCCGAGGTCGAAGCAAAGTAATTATTAGCAGTTAAGTACGGAAAATCTCGTGATGAGTATTCATCTTCTTCAGCCCCTGAACGGTAAGTAATATTGTCTTTATCCAGCCAATCATAGACACTATCTGCCATGGTTTCTTCGGATTCATCAGAGGGGAGAGCTTCAATATTTTCAAGTAATGCCAATAACGCTTTATGCGCAGGGTTGGTTTTTGTTTTACCATTTGCCGGCGCTTTCGCTCTTAGCGCATTTAAATTTAAACACGCCTGTAAATCAGTAATATTACCTTGTAGGGTACCATTATCAACAGGGTATGGAATATCACCCTGTTGTGCCCAAATTTGTTGCAGCGTGGTTTTATCTGGGTCGTCTTTCTTACTTTGCTGTAAAGCTTTGATGGCTAGCTCTTCAGCAGCATAAGCATACCACTTAGCTTGTTGATGGCCTTGAATGTTAGTACTACGCTGTACTTGCACCATCAAATTTGCGCTCATTTCTACAGCCAGAATAGAAGCCAGCGCAACGATGAATAAAACAATGACTAAGGCAGCTCCGCGTGACGACTTACTGTTCATGAGTCATCACCTAGATTTTGGCCGTTTCCTGGTGTTTGCGTAGAAGATGTCGCAACCTTCCCATCACCTGGGACTAAAAAAATCCGCTTAATCGGCTCTTCTTCGATTTGCTGAATTGTCACCGCAACCGCTTTAGGCAATGCTTTTATTTGCCACTGCTCTTGCCATTCATTTTTGTCATCTAAAAATTCAAACTTAAGGTCTTCAATATCGTCTAAAATAACTTGCGCACGCGGCTCTGTATTATCAAGCTGATCGACATAAACACGATACACACGTTCGAGCTTATCGTCGATAACTCTATAGCCAACGGCTTGTAGTTCAGAGCGAGGAAGTAAGTTAATCGGATTAATCCAACCATCACGAACAAAGCCAATACCATCATATTGACTATCAAGCGTGTAACGCCCCGCTAAAATATAACTTTCTTGAATATCGCCAGATTGATTGCGCACTTCACGTTTTGTCATCTGACTAAAGTCTTGATCCATTAATCTAAAGGTAGTCTGTAAACCATTAAGTTCAGCTATTTTTTCATCCGATGCTTCTTTAGCTTTAGTTGTCGAGTCTAAAATTTGATGAGTCGCTAATACTACAAAAGCTAAAATGCCCAGTGCTACCATTACCTCTAGCAGTGTAAAACCACGTTGTTTCACTATTTACCGCCTTTATTTAAATAGCTCGATAACTCATACACTGAGTGCTCTAACTTTTCATCGGTAAATACATTGATGGTCACTTTAACAAAGCTTTTATCAGCGGTTGCAACCACATCTTGACGCCAATACCAGTCGATACCAGCCATATTTTCAGTGCCCTTTTGACCATTTTTGCCTTGCCACTTTTTCCCTTTTGCGCGCTGTTCAACCATGACGTTTTCAGCAACCCAAGAGGCATAAGTCTGTTCTTCAAGGCTTGATAAATGATTAATGTGCTCACCCGTCGCTTGCATAGCAGCAATACCAGCGAGCGCACAAATACTCAATGCAACCATCACTTCGAGTAAGGTAAACCCTTTAACGCTTTGCATTATTCAGGCTCTCTACGTAGGTTTACAGGAGCTAAAAATTCACCTTCAATGAAGTAAACAGGCTCTCTTTGCTCCTCTAGCTCAAGCGTCAACTGAAACGCGCTGATTTCTCCTGACGATAAAATGAGTACTTGTGGTATTTTAAGCTTTTTTAACTCTAATAGGCTTTCATCATCGCCTGAACTCATAAGCTCGCGCCAATTAGATTGCTCTAATAGGTTTTCTTGTGCCCAAGCTAAATCTTCTAAATTTAGGGTTAGTTTAAAGTCTTCCGTGATGGTAAGCGGTTCAAACAACTTTTCGCGGTCGAAGGTGATCCACTTTTCACCATCAAATACTAAAAATTCAAAGATGTCTTCATCTACGTGAAAACCTAATTCAACCTGGTTCAGTATGGCAAATTCAGATGCCATGTTAATGGTGGTATGCAGTCTCAATGCTTGTTTTTCTAAGGCGTCTTCCGCCCCGCCATCAAGACTGTATACCACCATTTTGGTGGCAAAGGCGATGACCACCAATACCACTAAAATCTCTATTAAGCTAAACCCTTTTATAACAGAGCGTGGCTTAGCATGGCGCAAAGATGCCCGATTTATTATCATAATAAACCGCGCTGTTTTTTAGTTTGCGCCTTGCTTGAATGCTTCATTATTGCTTTTCTTCATCCCAGTTACCGATGTCATCATCAGTACCGGCTTCGCCATCAGGACCCATTGAAAAAATATCAATTTTACCAATTTCTCCTGGGCTAATTAACTGATACGGATTACCCCATGGATCTTCTGGTAATTTAGAAATAAACCCACCTTCAGGGAAGCGACGTGGAACAGGCTCAATGCTAGTTTGATTAACTAAACCTTCAAGACCTTGCTCTGTGCTTAAGTAAGCTTTATTTTTTAGTTTATAAAGGCTCATCGCATCTTCAAGCTGTTGAATATCTAAATGCGCTTTATCGATAGCTGCCTCTTCTTGTTGCCCCATAATATTCGGTGCCACGATTGACATGATCATGCCAATAATAACCAGTACCACCATAACTTCGAGTAATGAGAAACCTGATTGTTTATTCACGTATGTACCTCTATTTTCTTATTAATTAATCACTGTAACAACACATATTGCTGCTACAAATCCTTGAAACTGTTAAAGCCCGATTGCTTTATTCATTGCCATAATTGGTTGTAAAATTGCCATTACGATAAACAGGACTATCACCGCCATAGACGCTATCATCGCAGGCTCTAAGAGTTTTAGCGAGACATTTACCATGGTCTCAAATTCACGATCCTGATTGTTTGCAGCACGCTCTAGCATTTGCTCAAGCTCACCGGATTTTTCGCCACTGGCAATCATATGCAGCATCATAGGCGGAAACAATTTCGTTTCTTGTAAAGACGCGCGTAAGCTTGCCCCTTCACTCACGCGTGTTGCAGCATCGCCCACCGACTTTTTGATTTTTTCATTAACCAGTACCCCACCCGAAATTCGCATGCCCTCAAGTAAAGGTACCGAGCTTGAAGATAAAATACTTAGAGTACGAGCAAAACGCGCTGTGTTTATGCTACGCGCCACTTTACCTATGCCTGGCATTATTAAAATTTTGGAATCATACCAAAAGCGAATCTTAGGTTGCTTCAACGCATGTTTTATAGAGATTGCGAGTATGGTGATCACTACCAATGAGATCAGCCAATAATTCTGCACAAAGTTACTGGCAGCCATTACCCACTCGGTAGTCCAAGGTAATACCTGTTTTGATTTTTCAAATGTTTTAAGAATTTTAGGCACCACAGTACCTAATAAAACAGAAACGATACCAATGGCAAAAATCACTAAGATCACAGGATATACCATGGCTTGCGTAATTTGACTGCGCATATGTTGGCGTTGCTCTGTGTAATCAGCTAAACGGTTTAGTACGGCATCTAAGTGACCCGATTTTTCTCCAGCCGCCACCATGGCTCGATATAAGTTATCAAATACATGAGGAAACTCTGACATACCGTCAGCTAAAGTGTAACCTTCAACAACTTTTGAACGCACAGACATCAGCATACGTTTTAAGCGCGGCTTCTCACATTGCTCCGCCACCGCCATAACGGCACCTTCAACTGGCAATGCAGATTGAATAAGCGTTGCAAGCTGGCGGGTAATAAGTGCTAAATCCGACGTAGAAATTTTAGATTTAAACAAACCGCCAAAAGCAGACTTTTTCGCCCCTTTGACTTGTTTATCACCTTCAGCTGCCGGAACAACCTCCAGCGGAGTAAGCCCTTGCTCACGTAAAGATTGACGTATTTGTTTTGCTGTATCAGCTTCTAAAATGCCTTTTTTCTCTTTTCCGCGGCCATCTAAAGCACGGTACTCAAACGCAGCCATTAGCCTTCCTCACGGGTAACACGTAATACTTCTTCCAGAGTAGTCTTACCTGCTAATACGCGACTACAGCCATCTTGACGAATACTCGGGGTATGTTTGCGAATATACTTTTCAACACTCTGTTCGCCTTTACCACTGTGAACAAGCTCTCGTACGGTTTCATCAACCACCAATAGCTCGTGAATACCTGTACGGCCACGGTAACCATTAAAGTTGCACTCTTCACAACCCATCGCACGATAAATTGTTGGCGGATTATCGTTTGCTACACCAAGTAGCTCACATTCACGTTCGTCGGCAACATGCGCTTCTTTACAACTATCACATAAAGTGCGGACTAAGCGCTGCGAAAGCACACCCAGTAACGACGATGATAATAAGAATGGCTCTACGCCCATGTCTTCCATACGAGATATAGCACCGGCTGCGGTGTTAGTATGCAGCGTAGACATTACTAAGTGACCGGTCAGTGAAGCTTGCACACCAATTTGCGCCGTTTCTAAATCACGTATTTCACCAACCATTACCACATCGGGATCTTGGCGTAAAATTGCGCGTAGGCCGCGAGCAAAAGTCATATTCACTTTTGCGTTAACTTGGGTTTGACCAATCCCGGGGATTTCATACTCGATTGGATCTTCTACGGTTAGAATATTGCGATCACGAGAGTTTATTTGACTCATACCTGCATAAAGCGTGGTACTTTTACCAGAACCGGTTGGACCGGTCACCAATATGATACCGTGAGGTTTACTGATCAAGTCAGAAAACAGCTCACGATTTCGTAGCGTCATACCTAAATCTTCAAGATTTAAACGCGCATTATTTTTATCCAGTAGACGTAATACCACTCGCTCACCAAAACTTGATGGCATAGTTGATACCCGGACATCTACCGCTCGTCCTGCAATACGTAAACTTATACGACCATCTTGCGGGATACGCTTTTCAGCAATATCAAGCTTGGCCATTACTTTAATACGTGAGACTAACAGCGATGCCAGTTTACGGTTAGGTTTAAGCACTTCTTTAAGTACGCCATCAACCCTAAAACGAATAACGAGTTCTTGCTCAAAGGTCTCAATATGAATATCCGAAGCACCTTCTTTAATAGCTTCACTAAGCATCGCGTTAATCAATTTTATGATTGGCGCGTCATCATCACCAGCGAGTAAGTCTTCCGTTTGTGGCATTTCTTCAGCAAGCGAAAATAAGTCAACTTCGTTGCCGATATCTTCCATCATTTGCTGAGTTTCTGAGCTATCGCGCTGATATGAAGCTTCTAATAACAGCTCGAATTTATCGTCTTCCAGCTGTTCAAGAGTAAAACCATGCCCGGCAATTCGGCGAACTTCGAGTAAAACATCAATATCAAGCTCACCACGATAATACACCACCCAATCATCATCATTTTTGCTTAATAGTACGCCAGTGCGTCTGGCGTAAGAAAATGGCAAACGCTTAAGGGGTAATTCAACCAAATCATCACTGGTCAACAGCTCACTATCGTGTGGTGTTGTTTCAAGCTCTTCATTTATTGATGTAATAGCTTCAGTCATTATTGCGCTCATCCGCATTTTGCTGTTTTAAATACTCTTCATACGTTGGTGGCAACACTAATGCATCATTCCACTCAGGTAAAATAGGTGCATCAGTCAGTGGCATTAAATCAATGCCGTCCTCTTTTTGCTTATGTTGCTCACCACGAATAAAGTTATATTTAGAATGGCTAAGTTGGTTCATTTTAACGCCATCTCGGATAATCGTCGGACGAATAAATACAATAAGATTACGCTTACGCTTGCTGGTATTAGTTGAACGGAACAAGTGACCAAGAATTGGAATATCACCTAATAAAGGTACCTTCGAAACACTTTCTTGCACGTCTTCGTCAATCAAGCCACCAAGTACCACCATCCCGCCATCATCGGCCATAACAGTGGTTTTAATCGCACGTTTATTGATAGAGATATCAACTGACGTAGTACCGCTTACGCCCGATACTTCTTGCTCAATAGTCAGCTGTACTGCTGTACCATCATTAATTTGTGGAGTAACTTTAAGTTTTACACCTACTTCTTGACGTTCTACTGTTTGGAATGGGTTTGAGTTATTTGAACCCGTTTGCGAGCCTGTAATAATAGGAACTTCTTGACCTACAATCATCGACGCTTCTTCGTTATCCATAGTGGTAACAGAAGGCGTAGCAAGAATGTTTGAGTTAGTATCTGTTGATACTGCTTGAATAATCGCGCCCCAGTCGTTTTTGACAATACCCATGGCAAGGCCATTAATACCACCAAGTAAAGTAGCGAGTGGCCCTAAATCACCTTCAACTGTTTCATCAAATTCATTAAGTTCTGCATTATCACCTGTAATGGTTTTAGTTACTGTCGTGTCACGAGCTTGTTCAGCAGCAACCGCTAATGAACCAACAGGAACTGTAGTGCCGTTATTAAATTGCATCATACCACCCTGCTCAGAAATCCACTGCAAACCAAAGTTAACACCATCAGCTTCCATGACTTCAACAATAATAGCTTCAACAAGTACTTGAGCACGACGAATATCTAATCGCTCAATAACAGATTCAAGTGAACGCATAGTATCTGGCTGAGCTGTAATAACCAATGAATTTGAATCTGGGTGTGCTTCAATGCTGGTTTCGTTTTGAGTGCGGCTGCGGGTTTTAGTAGCCCCCTGACCTTCCTCAGCAAGGGTTTTACTCACGCCTTGGAGTACTTTTACTAAATCCTCAGAGTTGGCGTAATTTAAGTAAATAACCTTAGTGTTACCTTGGTTTTGTAACTCGCCATCAAGACGCTTAATTAATTCTATAGCACGGTTTCTAGCTTGCCCTTCACCGCTCACAATAACGCTATTAGTACGACCATCAGCAACTACTTTGGGGATTAAAAACTCGGGAACACTGCCTTTGCCACTATCTTTATAAATATTCTCAACAACAGAGACCACATCATCGGCCGTTGCAAAGTTCAACTTTACAATATCAACACGCTTGTCACCGGCTTGGTCAACAGAGCGAATAATTTCAACTAAACGGTTAACCGATGCAGCATGACCGGTCAACATCATAACGTTGGCAGCATTAAAGTTGGCAACATGACCGCCATCTTTTTGGTCGCTAAATTGGCGTACTAATGGACCTAGCTCTTGTACGCTTACATTCTTTACTCGTACTACACGAGTCACCATCATATCGCCGCTGGCTTGGTTATCTTCAGTAATTAACGGTACGTTTGATTTTTTGGCATCTGAGCTTTTTTCTATTTTTATGATGCCGTTATCCATTTCTACAGCTGAATAGCCATACACTTCTAACACATTTAAGAAAAACTGATAATACAGCGCTTCATCCATTAACTCATAACTACGCACATTTACTTTGCCACGCACATTAGGGTCAATGATCACAGTCTTATTTAGGTTTTTACCCACGATATTAATAAACTCATTAATATCTGTGCCTTTAAAGTTTGCAGCATATTCAACGGCTGACACCGATAAAGATAAACTAGCCGCAAAAAAAAGTGTTGCGTACTTAGCTAACCCTTTTCTGATTTTTTTGAGGTGTAGCACGTTAACCATTATATTAAAACTCCAAAGCTAGGTTATTGCAGGCTAAATTGCACATCGATTTGCTCACCATCACGTTCAATTGTAATGTTGGCATCGGTACTATTACGCAGCTCATTAATAGCTGACATGGCCTGTTGCATATCTGATAGTTGATAGCCGTTGATAGAAACAGCTAAATCATTATTCTGTAAACCCATTTGCTTAAATAAGGCTGGGTCTTTACCTGGGCTTAATCGATAACCGATCAGCTCACCATCTTTCATAGCTTGCGAAACACGAATATAATCAAAAAGCTTACCTGGGTCTTGCAATAGCTCATCGCGAGTTTCAATAATGGCTTCTTTAACGTCTTCGTCTGCTGTAGCATCTATTTGTTGATCAATTTCAAGCTCTCGAGGGCCTTGCTCAACATCGGCTTCACGTTCAGCTAATACAGGCATTGAGACTGTTTTAGTAAAGTCTAAGCCATCTAACATTAATGTTTCAAAGCGGCCACTTACATCCAGAATTACACGATCAGGAAGTACTTGTGCAAGTTTGGCTCGCGTACCTTTTACAACATCTTCAACTAAATAAGTAGCCTGTTGCCCTTGTGACTCTATAACAGCAAGACCAGTTTTATCATTATTACTTACTGCTACAATGCCTGTTAAGTTGATGCTCAAACGCGTTTCTGGAGCATTGTTAATAACTTTCTCTTGCCTACTTGGTTTATTTTTCGCCACCGCATCGGCTTTACCAAATAAATGTAGGTCAAGTATAGACTTAGAATTAACGCGCTTAAATTGGTTATTAGTTGCTGTATTATAACTGGTAGGAAGAGGTTTATTTACTGGCTCAGGCCATAAAAGCCAAAATAGTTTAGCCATTAAAAAGGCAATGTAAACAACGGCTAAAAGTGTTACCACCCAACTTAATTTAGCGTGAGGTAGTTTACCTATATACTGTTTTAGCTGCTGTAATTGCTGATCCATAAATGCCATTTCTTATTTTAATTTACTGCTATATCGCGAGCCTATAGTACCTTTTCATTTTTCATTCAACAAGCGCACTAATATTAAACTTTGTAAACAAGGTAAATTAACTAGGGTTACGAGTGAGAAATACTATGACTGTTTCTTTGTCAGTTAGTTTCATGGTAAATTTTGCCTTATAGCAATCGCTTTATAAAGAGTACAATTGTGTCAAAAAGTAACACCCGTAATTTAACGTCAACTGATGAAACAATTAATGTCCGTTTAGATAAATGGCTATGGGCTGCTCGCTTTTATAAAACCCGCGCTATTGCTCGTGACATGGTGCAAGGCGGTAAAGTACATTATAATGGTCAGCGGACTAAGCCTAGTAAAATAGTTGAGCTGGGTGCGCAAATAAAATTAGCCCAAGGGGTCGATGAAAAAATCATTACAGTGCTTAAAATAGTTGAAAAACGCGCTGGTGCCCCCATTGCACAAACCCTATACGAAGAATCACAAGCGAGTATAGAAAAACGCGAAGCAAATAGTATTGCCCGCAAAAATAATAGCTTCTTTGCCCCGCATCCAGATCGCAAACCGGATAAAAAACAAAGACGCGAACTTTTAAAAATGAAATCAAGTTAGGTAATGTCACTCATGCAACAAGATTTACTTCACCGTTATACATTTGATCAACTAGACGTCAGAGGCGAACTAGTTCAAATAGAGCAAACCTATCAAGAAATGATCTCAGGTCATGAATACCCTGTTGCTGTGCAAAAACTATTAGGCGAGCTTTTAGTGGCTACATGCCTTTTAACAGCAACCCTGAAGTTTGAAGGTGACATAGCCGTGCAACTACAAGGCGATGGTCCTGTTAAATATGCTGTTATTAATGGTGATGATCAGCAAAACATGCGGGGGATTGCTCGCTTACAAAGTGAAGTAACAGGCAATACCATAAAAGACCTTGTTGGCAATGGCGTCATGGTATTAACCATTACACCCAACCAAGGTGAGCGTTATCAAGGTATCGTCCCTTTAGAACACGAAACCCTAGCTGAATGTTTGGAAGCTTACTTTGCGCAATCAGAGCAGCTACAAACTCGTCTATGGTTTGCAACAGACACGACAGCGGGCAGTGAGAAAGCATCAGGATTATTACTGCAAGTACTACCCGTTAATAAAGAAAAGTCGATTGATGACTTTACACACTTAGAAGCACTCAGTAATACCATCAAAGATGAAGAATTATTAACGCTTGATGCAACAACAGTACTTACTCGCTTATATCATGAAGATAATCCTCGTGTGTATGAGCCCCAGCCAATTAAGTTTAAATGTGGCTGCACCAGAGAGAAAACAATTACAGCACTTGTTAATGTCGGCCAACAAGTTTTACTTGATGATGCCGCTGCAAATGGTGAAGTGAAAATTAGCTGCCATTATTGTTTAAAAGATTACATTTTTACCGAACAAGATATAAAGAGTATTTTTAACTAAAGCACCACATTAAATTGTTCAATATTTAAGCCGCACCCTGTGCGGTTTTTTTGTGCATTAAATTGATACCGGTGTCATGAATTTCATGACTTTTATGACACCGGTATCATTGAAATTATTCATGTTTTTTACTAAATATATGCGTTTTTAGGGGCTTCATAGGCTCGAATATCCCTAATCCATCTGTTACTATAAAAACAGCTTAAAGGTTAAAAGAACCCCAGAGCTATCCCGTTCAATCTCACACAATTTAGGTATAAACATGACTTCAAGCGCTACTCGTTTTGTCGATCTAACTGCAGCTGAACTTGTCGAACACGCGATCCGTCGTGGCGAAGGGACTTTAGCCGCCAATGGAGCTTTTGTTGCAAAAACTGGTCACCGTACTGGTCGCTCTCCAAAAGATCGTTTTATTGTTCAAGAACCAAGTACTGAAAATGATATTCAATGGGGTAATGTAAACCGCCCTTTCGATGCAGATAAATTTGACGCTTTATGGGCACGTGTAGAAGCACATGTGCAAAGCAATGACCACTTCATCTCTCACCTTGAAGTTGGCGCTGATCCTGAGCACTATTTACCTGTAGTTGTAACTACAGAAACTGCATGGCACCATATTTTTGCCAAAAACATGTTTATCGAACCTAAATCTTATAATGCATCTGATTTACCCCAGTGGCAGGTAATGAATGTTCCTTCATTTGTATGTGACCCAGAGCGTGATGGCACAAACAGTGATGGCACAGTTATTATCAACTTTGCACAACGTAAAGTGCTGCTAGCAGGTATGCGTTATGCCGGTGAAATGAAAAAATCAATGTTCTCTGTGCAAAACTTCCTACTTCCAGCAAAAGGTGTATTACCAATGCACTGCTCTGCTAACGTAGGCGAAGCTGGCGACACTGCTTTATTCTTTGGTTTATCAGGTACAGGTAAAACAACCTTATCTGCAGATCCAACTCGCTTTTTAATCGGTGATGACGAACACGGTTGGGCACCTGGCAGTGTTTTCAATATCGAAGGCGGCTGTTATGCAAAATGTATCGACTTATCGCAAAAAAATGAACCAGTCATTTGGGATGCTATTCGCTTTGGCACTATCTTAGAGAATGTAGTACTTGATGAAAATCGCGTACCTGACTTTAACGATACTAGCCTGACTCAAAATAGTCGCGCAGCGTATCCACTTGAACACGTTGAAAAGCGTAAAGTTGAAAACCGCGCAGGTGAACCAAAAGCAGTTGTATTTTTAACATGTGACGTTAGTGGTGTATTACCTCCTGTATCTGTGTTAACAGAAGAAGCAGCAGCATTTCACTTCTTAAGTGGCTACACCGCTAAAGTGGGCTCAACTGAGATTGGCTCAACGAGTGATATTGAATCTACTTTCTCGACCTGCTTTGGCGCTCCGTTCTTCCCACGCCCAGCAGGCGTTTATGCAGAGCTTCTTATGAAGCGTGTACGTGAGTTTGGCGCTAAAGTATACCTAGTAAACACAGGTTGGACTGGTGGCCCTTACGGCACTGGCAAGCGTTTTGATATTCCAACAACACGCGCTGTTGTAGATGCAATTGTATCGGGTAAACTGGCTGGTGTTGAAACTCAACATATTGATGTTTTAAACCTAGATGTACCCGTTGCTGTACCAGGTGTTGATAGCGAACTACTTAACCCAATCAATACATGGGAAGATAAAGCTAAATACGCTGAGTACGCAGCTAAACTTGCAGCTGACTTCACTGAAAACTTCGCAAAATACGATGTGTCAGATGAAATCAAAAATGCCGGTCCTAAAGCTTAATACTACGCTTTAATCTGTATTTAAAACGCCAGCCCTCGTGCTGGCGTTTTTGATCAGATAAAGCATACTTTTATTCATTATCAAAACAGAATTATTTAACTTCTTCCCTTATTACTGCTCTTTTGTCACTAAGCCCTAATGCTACTAGAAAATATATTTACTCATCCAAGCAATAGCTTTTAATAGTTAAAATATTTTATGCGAAAACATTTACTTTCTTTTTCTTTATGTTAAAAAGTAACGATACATATCAAATTAAATGTTACTTTATTACTCAAAATGAGAGTTAAATGTTAATTTGAGTGTAATCTAATTTGGCATACTAAGTCTTATTGTCAGATATAAAGGATAACTTCTCGGGTAATCAAATTACTTATGAAGTTAATGGTCATTATAAAAAGAAACGGAAAAATTAAACCATGTCAACACGAGTCACCTGTAGCAGTAATAAAAATATAAAACAAACTAAAACCCGGCTTAGCTTAGCGGTTTCATATGCAATATTAGGTTTGTGCCCATTATTACTTTCAGCTCAAAATTCGCAAGAAAATGACAGCGATGTCATGTCAATTAATGAAGATGATCCTATTGAAGTCATCGAAGTAACAGGGAGCAGAGGTAATATCAATAGCGCGCAAAATCTTAAACGTTATGCAGATACGGTAAAAGATGTGATAACCGCATCAGATATTGGTGCATTGCCTGATAAATCTGTTACTGAGGCCTTACAGCGTGTGCCAGGCGTTACCATTGAACGCTTTGCATCATCGAGTGATCCAAAACATTATGCTGATGAAGGTACTGGCGTTTTAATACGCGGATTAGACCGAGTGCGATCTGAGGTCAATGGCCGTGATGCATTCAGTGCGAATCCAAATGGTGGCTTAAGCTATGAAGACTTTCCAGCCGAATTACTCAACGCCGTAGAAGTAGTGAAAAACCAAACAGCCGATCTTATTTCTGGTGGTGTTGCTGGGACTGTGAACTTAATTACTCGTAAACCATTTAACTATACCGAACGCATAATCTCTTTTAACGCCAAAGCAAACTATAGTGATTTTCGCGATGAAACCACTCCTTCACTCTCAGCGCTTTTTTCTGATAATTGGGAAACCAAGTGCTGGTAAGTTTGGCTTTTTAATTGCAGCATCTCAATCCGAATATAAAACCCGTGGTGATGGCGTTGGATTAGGTAACTTTCACTCTCGTGGAGACTCCTTTATACCTACGCTTGATCAATGGGGAGGCATCACCGGCGTTGACCCAAGTTCACCTGTAGACGGCGCAGCTTTGCCAGGGCAAGAACCTGCAAGTGTATGGTATGTTCCCGCAGCAATTCACATGAGCACTGCGACTAACGACCGTAAAAGAACCGGCTTCACAAGTTCATTACAATGGGCAAGTGATGATGAAAAAATTGTCGCGACGCTTGAGCATATTAACTCAAAAGCATCTTTAGAGTGGAATGAGCGTCAAATAGGACAGGCCGCACAGGGCTTTAGAGGCTTTATGGGATCATCTCAAAATTGGCAAGATGACTCAGAAAATGGCCACCCATTAACTACAGAAGATGGCTTTGTCACATCAGGTATTGCACTTGGCGTTAGCCCCGAAACACCTTTCTTCTACCGCAGTCGTTGGAACTACAATGAGAGCACCGTAGAAGATACCTCAATTAATCTTGTTTTAAAACCAGTCGATAGGCTCACTTTAGAGTTTGATTACCAACATGTAGACTCGGAAAAGGTCGTAAATAATTACAGCATGTCAGGCCAAACTAGAGGTAACCACGTTCATGCCGTATCACCGTATTTTCTGGATATGCGTGGTGACAGACCTACAGTTGAGTTTCTCAGTGAGAACATAATGACTGCGGGTTGGTCGCCAAATGAAGATTGGGACGGTCCAGTGCCTAATTTATTTTTAGGCAGTGGTATGGAACAAGAAGAGCATAATACAGCAACAGCAAACAGCTTTAAATTTGATATGAACTATGAGCTTGATGGTAATTTTACAAACATTAAAGCTGGCTTCTATATCTCAGATAAAGACCTAACCGTGCGCGATACAGCCTATGAGGGATGGTCGGCAATTGGTACCCCTTGGATACAAGCAGACCGTAATGCCGCAGCAGCAATTAACCGCCCTGAACTATTTGAACGCGTGGACTTTTCTGATTACTACCATGGCCAAGTCCTACAAGGAGGCGTGAACAACTTTCTTTTCCCTAGCATGGATCTAGTTAAAAACTACGCAGATTCTTTGCGTCAAGGCTGTAAGGATGGTTGGCATAATGCCACAAATAGCGCCGCAAACAATGGTACGTGCTCAGGCACTTACGTCCCCTATGCAGATAAAGATAATCGTGTCGAAGGCCCTTTTGCAGCCCATAATATCAGTTCAACAAATGAAAAGCGTAGTGAATTTTACATTCGCAGTGATTTTGATTTTATAGATTTAGCAATTCCAATTACAGGTAATATTGGTTTACGTTATGTGAACTATCAATTGCAATCAACAGGCGCTTTTGTGCAGCCACAAGTAATTAAACGTGGTGAACTTGGTACATCATTAAATGACGTAATGCAACAGGCTGAATATAAGCGTTACTACGATATTGCCAATGGTGAATCTCAATTAAGTACTGTTGACGGTACCGACTACAACACTATCCTACCGAGTTTAAATTTGAGCTTTGGCGTAAGCGAAGATGTGGTAGTACGCTTTGGTGCATCAAAAGCATTGTATTACCCAAGCCTAGTAGATGCCAGAAATATCAGTATTTTAAACTTAGACTATACTCGCCGACTAGAAACCCCAGGCGCCGACTATGATGAAGCGAACAACCCTGTAGTTGGGCTTGATGATATTGAGCTAACAGCTTTATCAGGAAATCCAAACCTGAAGCCTGAGGAGTCTATCAACCTTGACCTATCAACTGAATGGTACTTTGCCCCAGCAGGCTATGTCACCGTGGGAGTATTTAATAAAAAACTCAGTAATATTATTCGTAACAAAGCATTCGATTTAGACGTTACATATAATAATGAGATCTACGATGTATCAGCTTATGGACCTGCGAATACGGGGTCAGGTACCATCCGTGGTGCTGAATTTTCTTATTCTCAATTCTATGACATGTTGCCAGGTGCATTAAGTGGGTTAGGGTTACAGTTTAACTACACCTATATAGACCAAGACGGTTTAGAGGATCCTAACGAAGTATCGGCTGGTACACTTGGCTTTGATGAAAACGGTAACCCTATTGCGGATAATCGCAACACCTTCCGTGTCTTTAGCGATTTACCACTACAAGGTTATTCGGATCAAAATTTAAATATTATTGGTATGTATGAGTACGAAAACATTTCATTTCGTCTAGCTTATACTTGGCGCTCTGAATATCTGTTGACTCTACGTGAATCTGAAGAGTATGTACCTGCTTATGCTGAAGCTTCAGGCATGATGGATGCCAGCCTCTATTACACAATCAATGAGCATTGGAAAATAGGTTTTGAAGCGAGCAACTTACTTGATACCGAAACAAAAACCCAGTATCAATTAGACCAAGATGGCACCAGAACTGAAGCACTCAGCTTTACCACAGATCGCCGCTACGCATTAAGCGTTCGTGCAATATTCTAAATATGAAAGTTCGAGTTTGCATTCACTGATAAAGAGTGCGAGCTTTTCAAGATTAAAATACAAGCCAAGGTAAGGTGTTTTAAGGTGTATGTTGGCCCTGAGGGATTGTGGCTTCCCTTTAACCGTGGGTATCAAATACTCAACCCACGCTACGGCGGTCAGGTTGACGCTGTGCAACTCGCTAGCTTTACTCTCGCTAACTCGCTTTCTATTTCACTTTCCTGCAAACGTAAAAAAGCCCAACTCAATGAGTCGGGCTTTCTTGTATTTGGAGCCTGGCGATGACCTACTTTCACATAACAAATGCTACACTATCATCGGCGCTGTTTCGTTTCACTACTGAGTTCGGCATGGGATCAGGTGGGTCCAAAACGCTATTGTCACCAAGCAAATTTGGT